>NZ_WWCX01000002.1:0-311323 GCF_009857655.1 Duganella vulcania | reverse complement strand
GTGTCCGCGCTCAAGAACCTGCTTGACCGCAGCGACCTTAAATTCTTCCGTGTAACGCTTCCCACTCATGATTTCTCCTTTGCCTAAATTATGGCTCAGGAGTGTCTACAATGGTCGTGGCGATTCACTCCGATTATATGGGTTTGCAATTTTTGCAATAATATCCGAGGTGAAGGCAGGAAAGTTTTGATATATTGCAGAAGCTGAATACAGTGCCAAGAACCCAGCCCTAACCCGGTTGGGTCTTTGCATTTTAGGGCTCGTTTATTTGCGTATAGTGGCCCGAGATGAAGTTGCTGCAATTGGGTCTTAGCCGGTACTCACGAAATGATCATCGGCTTAGAAGGGTTGGAGCCCCTTGTTGTAACTCATGAAGCTTTAGGCGAGGTCCATTACTATTCGAAGACGACGGTGCGGCGCCAGCCAAGTGCAGCAGTAGGCTATTGGCAATACTATAATTTAATCTTCCCCGTGAGGCCGGATGTGTGCGACCTCTAGCAAGTCAATAATTTTACGGTTAGAAAGTACACATCCGCCCTATGCTGCCGACCATCCTTTTCTGAGTTTGCCCATTCCCGGTCTAATCTTGAACGCATGCCCCCCCCTCAGCCGCTGTGGCCGCACCGCCTCGCCTGGCCTTGCCCAACGTTGGGCTTTTGCATTTTGGCACTCGAATGTCACCAAAAAGCGTGATTCCGGTGGACGGGAATCTTGCACCTCGGTATTCTGAATCTTATTTCTGGCCAGAAGGGAAATCGATGGTCATCTCAGCCGAGGCGGTGGATCAGGTGCAGCGGGTGCGGGAACTGGAGCGCGAAGTGGCGTTGTTGCGCAGCACCCTGGCCGCCATGCCGGCCGCCGGCAGGAACCAGGAATGGAAAGATGAGGTCGTCCGCTTGCTGAGCGAAGTGGTCTTGTTCCGTCTCTCGCTGGACCAGGAAACTGTGCTTTCATCTTTTAAAAATAAATAGAGGTAGATCATGAGCGAGGAAAACAAGGACGTCGTGTACGGGACCGAAGACTTATTGATGAGTCTGTGCAACTCGGTGACCCGGGTCTTGAACGTCGCCACCCAAAGCAAGGTCAACTATTCGGGCATGGTGCAGCGCATTACCAAGACCGGCCTGAAGCCCGATATCGGCTGCTTCGTGCTGTTCGACGGCGGCTTCACCGGCCTGGTCGTGCTGAACTTCGCGGCCGACACGGCCATGGAAATCTACGAACGCTACATGCTGCACATGGGCATGCCGAAGTCGGAGCTGGCCAGTTCGCACACCGCGGACGAGGTGTCCAACATCATGGGCGAACTGATGAACCAGATCGTCGGCGACTTCACCGGCAAGGTGCGGCGCGAGTTGCAGACCAACATCACCCAGAATCAGCCGAAGATGCTGGTGTTGACCAAGCAGGTCATGCTCAGCGTGGACACCCCCCTTGATCGCCCTGAGATGCGGCGCGTCACGTTTTATACGGAAAAGAGTAATATCTTTTATCTGGAGCTCGCCATCGATAGGACCGAGTTCATTCGTTTACACGACTTCGACTCCAGCGAAGTGGCCGACCCTGACGCCTTGCTGGATATGGAGCGTGGCAACCAAGGCGGCACTTCCACCGCGCCATCTCCCTCGGCCGAGGACGAAGCCAACGATGAGTTGTTGAAGTCGTTGGGGATGTAAGACATTCCTGGTGGCTTGTGCTTTTAAAGCCACCAAAGTCTTGCCGCGTGGGACTATGATGGGACGCAAGAGGATCGCATCTTTACGGCAACTTTCGGCGATCCGTTGAGTGGCAATCATGGAGGCTCGATATGGACAATCGTACTTCACTTGGCGCCTTGAAGCTCGGGCACAAATTCCTGATCCTCAGTCTAATCGCCGTGATACTGGCGAGCATTCCAACCTGGTTGTACATGCGCGAAGCGGGCAAGGCGCTCGATGCCTACATGGACGAGCGGGAGGGCTTGCCCGCCGTGGTCGAGGGTTTGCGCATGGTGCAGCTGACCCAGCAGCATCGCGGGCTGGCGGCGCTGGTGCTGGGCGGCGCGACCGCCGACGATAAGCGGCTGGCCAAGCAAAAGGAAGCCGACACCGCCTACGCGGCGGTCGACGCGCTGGTCAAGAAGCTGCATGACTCCACTCTGGACGCGGCCTGGTCGCAAGCGCGCGGCGACTGGGAAACCTTGCGTGCCCAGGTCACCAACCGCGGCCTGACGGCGCCACAAAGCTATGTGGCCCACACGGCGCTGGTGCCCAAGCTGCTCAAGGTGAACGACCTGATCGGCGACTACTACGGCCTCAGCCTTGATCCGGACCGCGACACATATCAACTGATCCAGGCCATGTTTTACCAGCTGCCGTATCTGTCCGAGGAGCTGGGCAAGACACGCGCCAAGGGCGCCGGCCTGCTGGCGAGGAAAGAGGCCAGCCAGGCCGACCGTCTGCTGCTGTCGTCCATCGCCGCGCGCGTGACGGACCGGCTGGACCAGACCCTGACAGCGTTCAACAAGGCGGCCCATTACAACGCCGATTTTGAAGCCAGGCTGGGGCCGCCCATGCGGGACGCCGCCAAGGCCGCCGGCCAGATCACGGACCTGGCCATGCACGAGATCGTGCAACCGGAGGCGCTGACCTATTCGGCGGAAAACTACGTGGCGCTGGCGACCCAGGCCATTGATCTGCAGTTCGCCCTCAACGCGGCCGCCAGTAAGCAGTTGAACGCGCTGCTGGACGAAAAGATCCGCAGCTTCTACACCACCCGCTGGCTGATGCTGGGGGCCATGCTGGCGTTGCTGGCGCTGGCCGGCTACCTGGCCATGCTGATTGCGCGCTCGGTAACGCGGCCCTTGAGCAATGCGATCGCCGTGGCGCAGAGTGTCGCCAGCGGCAACCTGGCCACCGATTTCGATGTCGGCGTCCCCAACGAGGCGGGCCAGGTGCTGCGTGCGCTCAAGGACATGAGCGGCAGCCTGCGCCACCTGGTGGGCGATGTGCGCGGCAGCATCGAGCACATCAGCGCAGCCACACGCGATATCGCCAGTGGCAACGCCGACGTCTCGGCGCGGCTGGAGTCGCAAGCATCCAACCTGGAGGAGACCGCGTCGTCGATGGAGCAGCTCACCTCCACCGTGCGGCAGAACGCCGACAACGCGCGCCAGGCTAACCAGCTGGTGATCAGCGCGGCAGACGTCGCCACGCGGGGCGGGGCGGTGGTGTCGCAGGTAGTGCAGACGATGGGCGAGATCAATGAGAGTTCGCACAAGATCGTGGACATTATCAGCGTGATCGACGGCATTGCGTTCCAGACCAATATCCTGGCCTTGAACGCGGCGGTGGAGGCGGCGCGCGCGGGCGAACAGGGCCGTGGCTTCGCCGTGGTGGCCAGCGAGGTGCGCAACCTGGCGCAGCGCTCGGCCGCCGCCGCCAAGGAAATCAAGGAACTGATCTCCCACAGCGTCGAGAAAGTCGAGCTCGGCAACCGCCTGGTGGACCAGGCCGGCGACGCGATGGGCGAGATCGTCGGCAGCGTGCAACGCATCACGCTCATCATGTCGGACATCGCGACCGCCTCTGCCGAGCAGGGTGCCGGCATCGAGCAGGTCAACCACGCGGTGACGCAGATGGACGATATGACCCAGCAGAACGCGGCGCTGGTGGAGCAGACCGCGGCGGCTTCCGCCAGCCTGGAGGAGCAGACCCAGGCGCTGGTGGGGGCGATGGACCGCTTCGTGTTGGGCAACGAAGAGGCCGTGTCCGGCGGGGCGGCGCCACGTCCGGCGGCACGAAGTGTGGTAAAGCAACAACGTTTGGCGATCCGGCATGCCTGAATCGCAAACTTGAGCGTTCGCTCATTCATGACCTCGCCAGGGGCTGGCTGACCTTTTATTATTCAGCCGGCCCTGCTGAGGCGCCAAATTTCTATCAGTAAATTTCCATTTGCTTATATTGCGCTTGCAATACACGGTATCAATGAAAGAAAATACCGCCTTTCTGCAAGACGGTGCATTCTAGACATCGAAAAACGGCCTCACCTCCGCTTGCGCCGCCACGGACACAGTAGATGACCGGGCGACATCAACAGAAAGAGAGAACAGGAGACACTGTTTTTAACTCTTTGCATTACCTCAAATCGGGATATTGAATGATCAAACTGTCGAAGATGCACAAGCGCCTGCTGGCGCTGAGCGCCGTTATGCCTATCGGTTCCGCCCTCGCGCAAACCGCCGCTGAACCGCAACTGGAAACCGTCACCGTCACGGCCCAGCGCCGCGCCGAGAACATCAAGGACGTGCCGGTTTCGGTCACGCTGCTGAAGGACGAGAAGCTGGACGTGCTGTTGTCCGGCGGCCAGGACATCCGCCTGCTGGCCGGCAAAGTGCCATCGCTGAACGTGGAATCGTCGAACGGCCGCACCTTCCCGCGCTTCTACATCCGCGGCTACGGCAACACCGACTTCAGCACCTTCGCCTCGCAGCCGGTTTCGCTGGTGTATGACGACGTGGTGCAGGAAAACGGCATCCTGAAGGGCTACCCTATCTTCGACGTGGCCGGCGTGGAAGTGCTGCGCGGCCCGCAGGGCACGCTGTTCGGCCGCAACACCCCGGCCGGCGTGGTCAAGTTTGAATCGGAAAAACCGAACACCAAGAAAATCGAGGGTTACTACAACCTGTCGTGGGCGACCCACAACACCATCAACGCCGAAGGCGCCGTCAACGTGCCGCTGTCGAGCGAATGGGCGATGCGCGTTTCGACGCTGCGCCAGCACCGCGACAACTTCGTCGACAACACCTTCACCAAGCAGAACGACGCGCTGGAAGGCTACAACGAACACGCCGAGCGCGTGCAGTTCCTGTACACGCCAAGCACCACCTTCAGCGCCTTGTTCAACGTGCACTCGCGCACCACCGACGGCAGCGCCCGTCTGTTCCGCGCCAACCTGATCAAGAAGGGCACCAACGACTTCGCCGACGGTTACGACTTCACCAAGATCGCCACCAACGGCCTGAACATGCAGAGCCTGAGCACCAACGGCGCCAACGCCCGCTTGACCTGGGACCTGGGTTCGGTCAAGCTGTTCTCGATCACCGGCTACGAAGCCGTGGACAACTACTACAGCCGCGGCGACATCGACGGCGGCAGCCCGGCCGGTCCTGGCTTCATTCCCTTCCAGGTGCAGACCGGCGGGGGCCTGAGCGGCCTGCATCAGTACACCCAGGAATTCCGCGTCGAGTCGAAGAACGCTGGTCCGTTGAACTGGCAGAGCGGCGTCTACTACTTCAAGGAAAGCGCCAGCGGTTACAGCGACAACTTCGACAGCAACACCCAGCAGCAGACCTCGCACCTGGCCAGCCACCAGAACAACACCGCTGCGGCAGTGTTCGGCTCGCTGACCTATGACGTGTCGGACCAGCTGGTGCTGCGCGGTGGCCTGCGCTACACCCACGACAAGAAGGACTTCGCCACCACGTCGCGCGTCAACGTGACCCAGGCCGGTCCTGACTCGGTGGACGAGAGCAAGAACAAAGCCAATTGGGACATGAGCGCGACCTACAAGGTCAACAAGGACGTCAGCGCCTACGCCCGCGTGGCGACCGGCTTCCGCGCGCCGAGTATCGCTGCCGCTTCGGCATCGGTGCCGATCACCGTGGCCGATGCGGAAACCATCGTGTCGTATGAGGCCGGCATCAAGGCCGACCTGTTCAACCGCCGCGCCCGCGCATCGGTCAGCATCTACAACTACGACGTGAAGAACCAGCAGCTGACCGTGGTCGGCGGCACCTCCAACGTGACCAAGCTGATCAACGCAGCCAAGACCGTGGGCCGCGGCCTGGAAGCGGACTTCGAAGCCTTCGTCACGCCTGACTTCAAAGTCACCGCAGGCGGTTCGTACAACTTCACGAAGATCGAAGATCCGTCGCTGTCCGTGGCCAAGTGCGGTTCGTGCACCGTGACCGATCCGCTGAACGCGGCCGGCCGCGTCGTCATCGACGGCAACCCGCTGCCGCAAGCGCCCAAGGTCATCCTGAACGCCACCGCGCGCTACAACTGGGCGCTGGCCGACGGCAACCTGTTCGTGCTGACCGACTGGTCGTATCGCAGCAAGATCAACTTCTTCCTGTACGAAGCCAAGGAATTCACCGGCAAGTCGATGGTTGAAGGCGGCCTGCGCGTGGGTTACAACTGGCAGGGCGGCAAGTATGAAGTGGCAGCCTTCGCGCGCAACATCACCAACACCGAGCGTATCATCGGCGCGATCGACTTCAACAACCTGACCGGCTTCGTCAACGAGCCACGTCAGTTCGGCGTGCAGTTCAAGGGCAGCTTCTGATTTTTGGAAATTTGCCAGCTAGCCTAGACAGCTAGAAATTGGCCGTATATAATGCGGCCTCTTTTCCCTGATAGCTCAGTCGGTAGAGCGACGGACTGTTAATCCGCAGGTCCCTGGTTCGAGTCCAGGTCGGGGAGCCAGAATTTGAGTTGTACTAAATCAAGGGGTTACATGCTGAGGCACGTAACCCCTTTTTTTATTTTGATGCGAAGCTGGGTTGCGAAAATATTGCCAATTGGATTTTTATAATGCAATAATGAAACTTTCCATTTTCCTAAAAGGAAATGAATTGAAGATCTTTGTTGCCGTACTGCTGAGCGCCTTGGCTTCTGGCTGCGCTAGCACTTACCAAGACCCTCGTCCGCTGGGCGTTCAGCAAGCCGAGCTTGCAACCTCGCTGAAGGAGCTCTCTGGTCAATACGATGTGATCGATGCCCGTAACGACTTTTACAGTTTCACCAAATTTGAAGCTAAGGCCCTGATCGTTAGCCGACAGGAGAACGTCGCCCGATTTTCATTAATTGGCAAGGAAAAGACGATAACTATTGATGGCAACCGGTGTAGCGGACGGATTGGGGCGGATAGGATTTCGCCACGGCTGTATTGCGATGGACAAAAGGTCGGTTTCTTTGCACCTGTCGTGGAGCTGGCAACCAAAGACTACGAAGTAACTTTGAACGGCGGCCTATTGGGCGGGCAGGAGGCGATGCCAGTGAAGACTGGTGATTATCTGTTCAGTTTCTTCGAATCCGGTAGCGGACGCCCCCACTACTACTTGTTGAAGAGGCGGTCAGCAGTAACAGAGTAGGTCCATGGTAATTTGAAGGCTGCGCCAGGGGAGTTCGCGAGCAGGTGTCCTGGCTCGAGTCTAAGTCGGGGAGCCAGAATTTTGAAGGGCCATGTGAAAACATGGTCCTTTTTATTTCTGTTCTCATGCCGCGGCGACGTGGCTAAAACGATATGATTCCCATATTATATTCTGGACACTATATTGGTCCTGGAGATGACAATGTCGCGAAAATGGCTGCTGGGGATGGGATTGGCAATGAGTTTGACGATGTCCGCGCAAGCGGACGAACCGCTGCCGGTGCAGGTGCGCCTGATCCATGTGGCGCCAGATACCTGGCGAGCAGACTATCGCTTTCAGCAGCCGGTGGCGTCGATGCGCTTCAAGTCGGTGGGCGGCCTGCGCAAATCCGCGTGGAAGGTGTTGACGCCCGGCGTGACACTGACCGCCAGCGATACCTATGATGCGCTGGCCGCAGCCGACGGCAAGCCGCTGCGGCAGGTCAGCGTGGAGATTTCGGCCTTTGAGCAGGACCTGGGCAAACAGTACCTGGCGACCGACAAGCTCTCCGATGGCGGCCGTCTCATCTACCTGGGCTTCCTGCAAGGCGAGGTCCAGCAGGGCAGGCTGGTGCACGATATGGCGGCGAACTTCACGCTGGAAGGCTTCGGCAACGAAACCGTGCTGGTGCCCGCCAAGCCGGCAACGCCCGCAAAAGACACGACACCATATGCCTATTTCGGTCCGCAGTCCCCGGTGGCCGCCGGCGAGGCGCAGGTGCTGCTGGATCCCAAACTGTCCGCGTGGGCGAAGGAGACGCTGCTCGACACCACCGCCAGAATGTCCGCCTATTACAGCAAGGCCTACCAGCAGAAGCTGCGGCAGCCCTTGCTGCTGGTGGCGGCCGTCAGCGATACCTCCATGCCGGGCTTGTCGATCAAGGGCGGCGTGGTCGGTGGGCAGATCGTCTATCGTCTTGGCGGCGCGGCCCTGCTGACCGCCGACAACCCCAAAAAACGCGCGATCCTGGCCGAACTGGTGGCGCATGAGATGGCGCATTTGTGGCAGAACAATGTGCGCCAGGGCGGCGTCAGCGAACAGTCGCCGCCGTGGATACACGAGGGTGGCGCCGAGGCGATGGCGCTCGATGGCCTGCTGCGCAGCGGCATCTGGAGCGCCGAACAGGGCAAGGCGTTCGCCGACGCCACGCTGGCCGAGTGCGAGAAGCTGGAGCACAGCTTCGATACTTATCGTGGCATTTATGCCTGCGGCTTTGAGCGCTTCAGCAACCTCAAGGTCGATATCGTGCCGCTGTGGCACGACATGATCGCAGCCGCCGACAGCAAGGGCGAGGTCTACAGCGAGGCGATGATCAACTCGCTTGTCGCGCGCGGAGGCAAGGCCGCACCTTGATGTGCGTCAAAGGAGGGGCGGGGGCGCTTCTTATCATGGTAGTCCACCCATTTGAAGGAGGCCGCCATGGCTAACAATCTGATGCGTATCGATCCCTTCCGCGATCTCGCCCGTTTCGATCCCTTCCGCGACATGGACGAAATATTCCGCGACTTCGCGCCCTCGGTCTGGCGCGGTGCCGACGTCTCGCCGCGCATGCGAATGGACGTCAGCGAGACCGACAATGAATATCTCGTCAAAGCCGAAATTCCAGGCGTGCAAAAGGAGGATATCAAGGTCGCCATCAACGGCAACCAGGTGTCGCTGAGCGCGGAAGTCAAGGAAGAGCAGCCCGCCACCGCCGGCAAAACCGGCTCCCTGCGCACGGAACGTTACTACGGGCAAGTGCAGCGCAGTTTCACGCTGCCGCAGGAGGTCGATGACGACCAGGCAGAGGCGCGCTACGAAAACGGCGTGCTGCACCTGACGTTGCCGAAGAAGGTCGGCACCGGCGGCAAGCAGCTGGCCATCCAGTAATCAGTGCGACGGAGCGTTGCAGGCCAGGTCCGCGTCCCAGCGGCCAGAGCAGATGCGCGAACGGCACAACATGCCTTCGATCAGCCCCAGTTGCTTGCAGCGCGCCAGCAGTTGCGCCGTGCTGTCGCCGTCCTGACGCTCGACCACGTCGCGGCTGCGCTCGGGCAGGGCGAGCGCTGGCTTGCCCGAGTGCGCGACCAGCGCGGTCAGCAGGGCGACATCGGTGTCGCCGATGGCTGATGGACTGGCTGCTGTGGCCACACGCGGCGCCGGTGAGCGCGCGGCGGCGGCGCTTGCGGCCACAGCCGGCCTGTGCGGCGCGCCGGTCGCATGCGATGTCTCGGTCTTTGCCACTGCGTTCGCGGTGTGCACGGAAGGCCGCGCGACGCTGGCGGCCGCAAGCGCTTCGATTGCCGTGAAGGGTTTGGTTGCAGGTTCTTTTAGCACCGGTTCGTTCACGATGGCTGCCGCCTGCTCTGGCACGGCAGCTGCCATCTGCCGTTCCGTCGGCTGCTGGTACGTTCGCGTGGTCACGCTGCTGCGGCTGCGCGCGTAGGAATCCGGCGATAGCGTGTTGTCGTGTACCAGCCATGCGACCGTACACATGGTCACCACCAGCAGTCCCAGGCCGACGGTCCAGCCGTCGACGCTCCAGCCGCTGGCGCGCGGCGTCTTTGCCGCCGTCTTGGGACCATGTTCCAGATGCGCCAGTATGCGCTTGCCGCCATCTTCGGCGGTACGGTTGGAACTCATCAGGTCGGGTTTTTGCTTCGACGTATCCACGGTATTTCCTCCGAATTTGATCTGGTCTTTCACGCCGCTTGCTGAAGCGCCTACGATGAAGCGTTCCCGCACCTCAGTGTCCAGTCTGCGGAGCGACCTTGCTTTGACGGAGCGCACCATGTTTCTCTTTTCGGTACTGCTGTTTTTTGTCTTCGCGTGTCTAGGGGCCTGGCTGGCCTTGTTCCCAGCCGGGCGGGATGTGGCGGCGCAGTCGATGGCGGTGATCGGCAGGCGCATCGGGCGGGGACTGAGTGGCGGCTACCGGCACGGCACCCAGCACGCCGCGCATGCCGGCCGCAGCGCCGGCGCTGGCCTGCTGCGCGCGCTCAGCTTCCTGCGCCGCCGCTATCTGCTCGTGTTGTCGGTGCTGGTGCTGCTGACCGTGCCGCCCATGCTGGCGCTGGTGCTCAGCGGCCGCAATATGTTGGGCGGCTTCGACAGCGATGACCACGCCGTCAACGATCAGGTCGCGGATCTGCTGAAGGGCGAGCAGCTGGCGGCGCCGGAGCCGTTGCCGCCGTTGGTGTTCACGACGGCGGAGGTGACGATGGTCCGGCCCATGCTCGACGGCGCCAACCGCAACTGGCAACTGCTCGATCCCGACTTCGCCCAGCGCCTGCTGTTGGTGTTCAAGATCATGAAGGAGAACTACGGCTACGACATGGCGATCCTGGAAGGCTACCGCAGCCCGGAGCGGCAGAACTCGCTGGCAGCCGCCGGGCCCAGCGTCACCAACGCCAAGGCCTTCCAGAGCTATCACCAGTTCGGCCTGGCGGCGGACTGCGCCTTCCTGCGCGATGGCAAACTGCTGATCTCGGAAAAAGACCCCTGGGCGATGCGCGGCTACCGGCTCTACGGCGAGGCGGCCGAATCGGTGGGCCTGCACTGGGGCGGCCGCTGGACGATGATGGACTTCGGCCACACCGAATTGCGGGTGGCGGGGACTGTGCGGAAATAGGACGCTGCACGGTCATGGTTGCGCAGCCTCAAGAAATACCCGCATTGTTGGTGGCACCATTGATCGGTCCGCTGTTAGCTCAGGCGCCATCATTCACGCCGGCCT
Source organism: Duganella vulcania (assembly GCF_009857655.1). Lineage (NCBI taxonomy): Bacteria > Pseudomonadati > Pseudomonadota > Betaproteobacteria > Burkholderiales > Oxalobacteraceae > Duganella > Duganella vulcania. The sequence continues at coordinate 300,437 of NZ_WWCX01000002.1, read as the reverse complement.
CGTCCCATGATGCGAAGAATCTGGTACTTCCTCACCGATACCCGCCACCTGACCATTATTGCGCTGACTGCGATGGCGGCCTTGTTCTACCTTGGCGCGCAGATGCTGGAACTGGCGCTGATCTGGGCGCTGGCGGCCACGGCGCTGATGCTGGCGCTGGCCGGCCTGGTCTGGCTGTGGCGACGCCGGCGCGCCAGCCGGGAATCCGAGCAGCTGGGCGCGGCCATCGGCGCCCAGGCCGCCACGGAGGCGCAAAGCTCTGACCAGTCCGGCGCCGAGGTCAAGGCCATCCGCAATGACATGCTGAAGGCGATCGAGACCATTCGCGGGTCCAAGATGGGCATCGTCTCCGGCACCCGCGCCTTGTACGAGCTGCCGTGGTACATGATCATCGGTAATCCTGCCGCCGGCAAAAGCACGGCCATCACCAGCTCGGGCCTGCAGTTCCCCTTCGCCGACGGCAAGATCGTGCAGGGCGTGGGCGGCACACGCAACTGCGACTGGTTCTTCACGACCGACGGCATCCTGCTCGACACCGCCGGACGCTACTCGGTGCAGGACGAGCACCGCGCCGAATGGTTCGGCTTTCTGGACCTGCTGAAGAAGTACCGCCGTCGCGCGCCCATCAACGGCATCCTGATCGCCGTCAGCATCGCCGAATTGCGCGGGGAAGATCCAGAGGTCGGCATCAAGCTGGCGCGCAGCCTGCGCAAGCGCGTGCAGGATCTGATTGAGCGGCTGGAGGTATTTGCGCCGGTGTACGTGGTCTTCACCAAGGCCGATCTGATCGCGGGCTTCACCGAGTTCTTCGCGCGCGCCGAGCGCACCGAGCGCGAACGCGTGTGGGGCGCGACCATGCCCTACAAGCGCAACGCAGGCAGCCAGCAGATGATGGCCTTCTTCGATCACAGCTTCGATGAACTGTGTTCGGGCCTGAAGGAGTTGAGCGTGGCGAACATGAGCCAGCAGCGGCGCGACCGCATGGAGCCTGGCGTATTCACCTTCCCGCTGGAGTTCGCGACCATACGCGCTCCGCTGCGCAGCTTCCTGGTTACGCTGTTCGAAGACAACCCGTTCCAGTTCAAGCCAGTATTTCGCGGCTACTACTTCACCAGCGCCCTTCAGGAGGGCGCGGCGGCGAGCGAACAGTCGCAGCGGCTGGCAAAGCGCTTCGCCTTGTCGCTGCCGGACGCGCCGCCCGCCGCCGGTGGCGGCCAGTCTGGATTCTTCCTGTTGAATTTATTCCGCAACGTGATCTTCGCGGATAAGGACCTGGTCTCGCAGTACGCCAGCAAACATAAGGTCAAGTTGACCTACGCGGCGTTCTTCGCGGCGGCGGTTTTGCTGGGCGCGTCGCTGGGTGGGTGGAGCTGGTCGTATCTGGGCAACCGTCAGCTGGTCAGCAACGTGCAGGCGGACCTGGACAAGGTGATCAAGCTTCAAGCCAAGCGGCTGGACCTGCAATCGCGGCTGGAGGCCTTGGAGATACTGCAGGACCGCATCGAGCAGCTGGATAAATATCACGCCGACCGGCCTTGGTCGCTGCGTATGGGGTTGTACCAGGGCGATCTGTTGGAGCGCAAGCTGCGCGAGGAATACTTCGCTGGCGTGCGTGAGGTGATGCTCAAGCCGGTGGTCGCCAATCTGGAGACGCTGCTGTCGGAGATGAACGCGCATGCCGACCAGCTGCAGGCGCCCGGCGCGGCTGCCGCCACGTCCACAATGCCGGCCGTCGCGCCCGGACGCCAGTTCCAGGAAGCCTCCGCCGTCAACGTCGAAGACGCCTACAACGCCTTGAAGAGTTACCTGATGCTGGCCGATATCTCGCACGCCGAAGCCAGTCACCTGAACGACCAGCTGACCCGCTACTGGCGTGGATGGCTGGAGAACAATCGCGGCGCCATGCCGCGCGAGCAGATGATACACAGCGCCGAACGGTTGATGACCTTCTATCTCGCGCAGATCGCCGACCCGTCCTGGCCGCGCATCGAACAGAAGCTGGCGCTGGTCGACCAGGCCCGCGAGAACCTGCGCCGCGTGGTGCGCGGCATGCCGGCCAGGGAGCGCGTCTACGCCGACATCCGCGCCCGCGCCAACACGCGCTTCCCGGCGATGACGGTAGCGCGCATGGTGGGCGAACAGGATCAGGCGCTGGTCACCGGCAGCTACGCCATCGCCGGCGCCTACACCCGCGAGGCATGGGAGAAGTTCGTGCAGGACGCCTTCCGCGAAGCTGCCACGCATGAACTGCAAAGCGCGGACTGGGTCCTCAAGACCGCCGCGCGCGACGACCTGACGCTGGAAGGAAGCCCCGAACAAATCCAGAAGGGCCTGACCGATTTGTACAAGGCCGACTACGCACGCGAATGGCAGAAGTTCGTCCAGGGTGTCACCATCGCCAACCTGAATGGCTTCGACGCGGCGGTGACGGCGATGAACCGGCTGGGCGATCCGCAGTCCTCGCCCATCGCCAAGCTGCTCACCACCATCCATCAGCAGACGTCATGGGACAACCCGGCTATCATGAGCGCCGAATTGAAGGAGGCGCAGACGGGCTTCGTCAACTGGGTCAAGAACAGCGTGCTGCGGCGCGGGCCTTCGCAAGTCAACGTCAACCTGCAGCTGGACCAGGCGCGGGCCGACAAGCCGATGGGACCCATCGGGCGCGAGTTCGCCGGCGTCGGCAAGCTGGTGGCGCCCAAGGACAAGGACGCGTCGCTGATGCGCTCCTACCTGGAGACGCTGTCCAAACTGCGCAGCCGCTTGAACCAGCTGAAGAACCAGGGCGACCCCGGCCCGGGCGCCCGCCAGTTCATGCAGCAGACACTGGAAGGCAGCGGCTCCGAGCTGGCGGACGCGCTGCGCTACGTCGACGAGCAGATGCTGACCGGGATGAGCGACTCGCAGAAGCAATCCATCCGTCCCATCCTGGTACGGCCTTTAATGCAGACCTTCGCGGTGCTGGTCGGTCCGGCCGAGGCGGAAATCAACAAGACCTGGCTGGCGCAGGTCTACGAGCCTTTCCAGCAATCGCTGGCCAACAAGTATCCGTTCTCGCCGAACGCCAATATCGAAGCGGGCAACGCCGAAATCGCACAGTTCTTCGGCCCCGATGGCCTGATCGCCAAATTCGCCACCGGCGCCCTGGGACCGCTGGTGGTGCGGCGCGGCGACGTGCTGGCGCCGCGCACCTGGGCCGACATGGGCATTACACTTTCGCCGCAAACCGTGGCGCGCTTCCCCGGCTGGATAGCGCCGATAGGCGCGGGCGGCGTGGCCTCGTCCACGGCCGCCGCGCAGACCATCTTCCAGATCCAGCCCATGCCGGCCCCCGGCACGCTGGAATACACGGTCGATATCGACGGCCAGCAGCTGCGCTACCGAAACACGCCGGCGCAATGGGCCAACATGGTTCATCCGAGCCCGCAGGGCGCGCCGGGGGCGCGCATCACGGCGGTGGCGTTCGATGGCCGCAGCGTGGAGGTGTTCAACGAGGCGGGCCAGTTCGGGCTGAAACGCATGATCGACGCGGCGGCCAAGCAAAAGCGCGAGGGCGGTATCTTTGAGCTGCGCTGGACCAGCGGCGCGATCACCGTGACCATGGGCCTGAAGATCGTCAGCAGCCCGGAGAGCAGCGGCACCGCACCGCAGGACCAGGGCTTCCGCGGCATGAAGCTGCCCGAGACGATAGTTGGAGCGGCGCCATGAAGCGGGCGGCGCAAAGCGCGCGCATTGGCTACTTCGGCAAGCTGCCCACGCGCGGTGACTTTATCAAGGCAGGCGACAACCTGGCGCTGGCCAATCTGCTGGACGGCTGGCTGGCCGAGGTCATGAACCTGCTCAGTGCCGATCCCCGGTGGAGGCTCAATTACGACGCCATGCAGCCGCTGGGGTTCGCCTTCGTCGGCACGCGCAGCAAGCGGGCCATTGCTGGCCATCTGCGCGCCAGCCATGACCTGTCGCAGCGGCGCTATCCCTTCCTCGGCATGAGCGTCGTCGAGATCGACGATCCGCGCAGCTTCGTCGCCCTCAGCCCGCTGGTGCTGGCGCCGTTGTGGGATGCGTTGGAACCGCTGGCGAACAAGGTGCTCGACGCAGCCGAACCGGAGGAATGCTTGCAGGCGCTGGCCACCGCCACGGTCGATATCGACCCTTGCGCCGCAGAGCACCAGCAGCTGTTTACCGACTTCCTCGACCGCCACAGTATCGCCGGCCTGGAGGCGATCCTGGGCAGCGCCTCGGTGCGGCAGATGATACTCGCGGTCGGACTGCTACTGCAGCCGGTGCGCCGTAGCGGCGCCGCGCGGCTGGACAAAAGTCTGGTGTTGCCGCTGCCATCGGCGCCGCGATTGCGCTACCTGGTGGCGTCGTTCTGGCTCGACCTGATTACGCCGTTCCTGCAGCAGGCCGACTTTGAACTGAGCCTGTTCCTCGGCGAGCAACGGGAGCAACCGGTACTGGTGGTTGGCTTCAGCGGTGCGGAGCCGGAGACGCTGCAGGCGTTCATCGATCCGCTTTGCGCCATCGAACAACAGATCACGTTTGAAGACGCGGACTGGGTCAATGAACTGATCGCCGGCGACGCCAGCGTGCAGAAGCTGTCGGCCTACCTGGAACAAGGCCAGTTGTCGCTGCGCTCCGCGCACGCGCTGTTCCACGAAACCTTTGCCTGATAAGGAGCGATGCGATGCGCCAGTCGATCTTCTGGCCGGCGGTGATGCCGGCCCTGCTGTCTTCGTCACTACATTGTGCCGCGCAGGTTCCGCTGCCGGCGACACCCAAGCCGGGGCAGATACTGGTCAGCGGCGCCGTTCCCGACGAGGCAAGCAAGGCCGCTATGCTGCAGCGCCTGCGTGACCTGTACGGTGCCGACCGCGTGGTCGACCAGCTTGCGGTCTCGCCGGTCGCGTTGCCGCCCAACTGGAATGGATACGTGCAAAAGCTGATCCAACCGAACCTGAAATTGATCAGCAAGGGCGAGCTGAAAATCGACGGCACCAACGTCACCGTGCGCGGCGAAGTGGCCAACGAGGCGCAACGCCAGCAGATCGCCAGCGACATCGCCACCAGCCTCAATCCAACCTATACCGTCAACAACGGCTTGCGCGTCAGCGCGGCGGAGCAGAACCTGCTGGATGAAACGCTGGCCAAGCGCATCATCGAATTCGACAGCGGGAAGGCGACATTGACCTCGTCCGGCAAGGGTATCCTGGACGAGATGGCGGCCGCGCTGCAAAAGGTCAAAGGGAAGAAGGTCGAAGTGATCGGCCACACCGACAACATCGGTCTGCGAGAGAGCAACCTCGCATTGAGCCAAGCCCGCGCCGAAGCTGTGCGTACCTATCTTGCGGAGAAGGGGATAGCGCCGGAGATGGTCATGGTGTCGGGCCAGGGGCCGGACCGGCCGGTAGCCGAGAACAGCAACGCGGAAGGCCGTGCGCGCAACCGGCGCATCGAATTCCGCGTCGCCCAATGAGGTTCAGGGCAGGGTGATCGTCACGTAGGCCGGGCGCGGCGCCAGCTTCACCAGGTCGCTGTAGCCGGCCAGCGTGTTCTGTGTCGAATGCGACAGCGACGACGACAACCCGATGTAGGCGCTAATGCCGATCAACGCAAACACCGCGGACGTAGCCCACAACGGGGTATTGCTGCGCAGTTTATGGACGATCTGGTCCGGCCGCTCGGCCTGCGGCGCGAAGCCCTTGCTTTTGCCCTGGATATGCGCGATCTCCTCGCCGACCCGCGCCGTCAGGTAAGCCAGCTTGTCGCCGGCGTCCAGCGCGTACTTGCCGCGAAAGCCGATCAACAAGCACATATGAAACACCTGCAGCGCCGGCAGGCGCGCGCCACCGCCGCTGTGCAAGGCCTCGAGCCGGTCGAAGAAGTGTTCGCCGGCCAGCTGGTCGCCGAAGATCACCAGTTGCAGCGGCCGGCGTTCCCAGGCGAAGCGCATCGGGAAGGACGAAGACAGGATGATCTCGTCCAACGCCGCGCAGAAGGCATACTTGGCGGCGTCGATATCCTCGCCTTGCGCGCGAAGCTTGCGGGCCTCGCGGTCGAATTCCGCGAGGTAGGCGGTGACGGTGTCGAGGAAGGGAACCTCGCCCGGGGGCACGCTGCCGTTCTTCAGCATGAACAGCAGGTAGAAGCCTTCCTGCAGCAAGTCCACCAGCGTTTGTACATGGCCGTATCCCGGCTGCTGCTGGCGGCGCTGGCCGCCCATCAGAGTGGGAATGGCGCGGCGTTCGATCGGGGGCGTCATGCTGTCACCGCAATGAGGCCGAGGCGCAGGTCACGTATGCCCGCCGGGACGTAAATCGATATCGACTGTGCCTTCAACATCTGCTCATACAGCACGCCTTTGCCTTCCAGCGCAAAGTAGTAGGTGTCCGGCTGCACCGGTATCGCCGCCGGCACTTGCGGCGCGTGTGTGATCTTCACGCCGGGCATGGCGGACAGCACGCATTTCTCCACGTCGTCCGGCGCGCCGACCTTGACGCGCAACGGCACGATCTCCACCAGCTCCAGTGCCGGCAGGGCCGCGCTGACCGCCAGGTACAGCGTGGTGCGTTGGTCGATTTTTCCGGAATCGAGTTTTCCCAAGTGGTAGCTGGGCTTCTCCTCGTACAGCGTAATCGAGAAGTATTTGGTCGAGATGACCGTGTCGAGCAAATCGCGGATGATGTGGTCCAGGCCGGAAAAGCACTGGGCCAGGTCGTCGTGACGGTAGCCGGGCAGTTGCGTCAGCGTGTACTGTTTGGAGTAGGTCATCATGGCGCCGGCCAGCGCAAGCAGCGCTTCGAACAGCCGCTCTGGATGCAGGTCGGGGTTGCGGACATAGTGCATCAGCGCCGCTGCGGAAGTGCTGACCGTGTGCAGCAGCCAGAAGGAAGATACATCGCCCGAGCGGATCTCGATCACGTTGCGGCTGGGCTCCCGCATGTGCCCTTGCAGCGATTGCACCTTGGCCTGCAACGCGTCCATCAGCCGGTCCAGCAACCCCTTCAGGCCCGGCGCGCTGGCGATCGACAACGCGGGTGGAATGAACTGCGGGTCCGGCTCGAAGCCACCTGTGACCACCCGCCGCAACCGGACCACCGGAATGCAATCGAAGGCGCCCAACGGTTCCTGGTCCGACACCAGCCGCGCCGATTTTTTCAGGTAGCAGACATCCGTATCGACCGCCTGCGTGTACAGATCTGCGGTTTCGCGGCTGGTTTGGCAGTAGCGCGCGCCATTTGGCTGGTCCGCCGTCGCGGCGTTGCCGCCGCCTTGCGACATCGTCGGCAGGGCGGCGTAGAAGGTCAGCTCCTGCAAGGCCGGCGGCAGCGTGGACAGATCGATAGCCACAGGCAGCGGATCGCTGGCCGGAGCGTCGACAATTTCGCCGTCGTGGAAGATCGCCGACAACGACACCAGGCGCAGGCGGTCGGTCTTCAAGGCCTCAAGGTCCCATTCGAGCTTGCGCACACCCCACAGATATGGGTGCAACGCCTGAGCGGTCTGCTGCAACCGTGCCTCGTGGTAGCGGTCCTGCTGCTGGAAGTGCTGCGGGCGCAGGAAAAATCCCTCACCCCAAAGAACTTTGGATGGAATGCTCATGCTGACTCCAGTTTTATGGACAACGGATGGTGGCCAATGGCTTGGCGGCCTCGCTGGAAGCCGCCGCGCCGCCGCCCACGCTCATCGCGCAGGCATGCAGGCCGACTGTGATGCCGGATTTTTCCGCGTCGCCGGCGGCGAAGGCCAACCGCCAGCGCTGCGCTGCCGGTGAGCGGAACAGCGCCACCACACCGATGAAGTAGGCCTCGCGCGTGACCTTCTCGACGATCTCGTAGCGCTGGCCGGGGATCAACATCACCTCCTTGACCTCCAGCAGATCGTTGCCGAGCAGTTCACGCTCGCCCTGCGCACTGAGGAATCCATCAAACGACATCTGCTGAAACGCGGCGGTCTGGCGCAGCTTGTAGATGCGGGCTGCCAGCGCCAATGGCTGGGAGCCCGCGCCGGCATTGAGGTTCTGGCTCGCATGCAAGCGGATCGCTACACTGCGCGGCGGCTTTTGCGCGTCCGGCAGTTCGGGTGGTTTGCGGATGCCTGCGATTTCCATCGCCGCGCTGGCGATGGAACCGGCGGCGCAGCCTTGTAACGCCAGCAGTCCCGCGATCACGATAGTCTTCTGCGCGTTCATATTTTCTCCAAGCGATTCCGCCATTAGAACGAAAGGCAGGCGTTGGAAATTTGAGGCGGCGCAAGCAATGCGAAAACGATGCGGTGCTTGAGTAAGCGCAATGGCGGGCTTGGGTGTTCGTGAATAATGGGTCCCTTCTTGTCCGCATACGCAAAGGAGATTTCGATGGTCATCCCAAGAACATGGTTGCCCTGCATGGCGAGTCTGCTGTTGCTGACCGCGTGCGCGACAGACGGCGACTCGGTCCGCGTCGACAAGCCGCAAGCGTCAACGCTGGAGCGCGCGCTGGCGGATGCCGACACCGCCCTCGCATCCGGTCAAAGCGACAAGGCACAGGGCATCCTGAAAGGCGCTGCGACCAACTACCCGGCCGACAAGACACCTTGGCTGCATATGGCGCAGATCAAATTCGACCGCGCCAGTTATGGCGAAGCGATCATGAACGCGCTGGAGGCCCTGCAGCGTGATCCCAACGATAAAATCGGTAACAGCATCGTGGCCGTCAGCGGCCTGCGGCTGTCGACCAAGGCGCTGACGGACCTGAGCCAGCAAAATAACCTGAACGGATCGCTGCGGTCGGAAGCGCAGGGCCTGGCCAAGCTGCTGCGCAATAGCCTGGGCGAAGAGGTATTGGTGCCGACATCGAACACCGGCGCGCATAGGTCGTCCACGGCGGCCGCTGGCAGGAAGGCCACCGTCGCACCAGCCTCACCCCATGCCAAATCCAATAGTCAATCCAACAGCAGCGATCCTTTCGGCGGATTGAAGTAGGTCCGCCGCCCTTGTTTTCCTTTTCGATGGAGTGTGTATGGCTAACGGAGACAGTGTACAAAAGCGCCTGAACAAGGTACGTCCGCCGCGCGTGCAGATGACGTATGACGTGGAGATCGGCGACGCAATGGAGAACAAGGAGCTGCCCTTCGTCGTCGGCGTGGTGGGCGATTTCGGTGGCAACTCGGACGCTGAAAAGAAGCGCCTGAAGGACCGCAAGTTCGTCAGCATCGACAGCGACAATTTCGACGAAGTGCTGGGCGGTGTGGAACCGGTGGCGCGCTTCCAGGTGCCCAATCAGCTCAGCGGCGACGACACCAGCTTCAATGTGGAGCTGCGCTTCAAGGCGATGTCGGATTTTCGTCCGGAGTCGGTGGTGCGGCAGGTCGAGCCGCTCAGCAAGCTACTGGAGGCACGCGGCAAACTCGCCGACCTGCGTAACAAGCTGGCTGGTAACGACAAGCTGGAGGACATCCTGAGCGAAGTCCTGAATAACACCGACAAGCTGGCAAGCTTGAAACCGGCCAAAGGAGGCTGACATGTCCGCACAAGCGAATTTGCTGCAGGAAGCCGCGCCGGCGGCGCAGGGCGCCAGCCTGCTGGACCAGATCGTCGAGCAGAGCAAGGTCGCCAAGTCCAACGTGGAGCACGAGCGCGCGAAGGACATCATCTCTGAACTGGTCAGTCAGGTGCTGGAAGGGACGGTGGTGATGTCGAACAACCTGTCCGCCACGCTGGATGCGCGCGTGGCGGAACTGGACCGGCTGATCTCCAGCCAGCTGAGCGCCATCATGCACGCGCCGGCTTTCCAGAAGCTGGAGCAAAGCTGGACCGGGCTGCATTACCTGGTCAAGAACTCCGCCACCGGCCAGGGGCTGAAAATCCGCATGCTTAACGCCACCAAGCGCGAACTGGTGAAAGACTTCCAGTCGGCGCTGGAGTTCGACCAGAGTTCGATGTTCAAGAAAGTCTACGAAGAGGAATTCGGCACCTTCGGCGGCGCGCCTTACGCCGCGCTGTTGGGCGACTTTGAAATCTCGCGCCAGCCGGAAGACATGTACTTCATCGAGCAGATGTCTCACGTCGCCGCCGCCTCGCATGCGCCGTTCATCGCCTCCGCCGCACCCGAACTGTTTGGCCTCGAGAGCTACGGCGACCTTGGCAAGCCGCGCGACCTGTCCAAGGTCTTCGACACCGTGGAATACGCCAAGTGGAAGGCATTCCGCGAATCGGAAGACTCGCGTTACGTCGGCCTGGCCTTGCCGCGCTTCCTGGGCCGCCTGCCTTTCAATCCGGTCGATGGCACCACAGTGGAAGGCTTCAACTTCGTCGAGGAAGTGGACGGCACCGACCACCAGAAATACCTGTGGTGTAACGCCGCGTACGCATTCGGCGCCAAGCTGACCAAGGCCTTCGACGATTTCGGCTGGTGCGCAGCGATTCGCGGCGTCGAAGGCGGCGGCCTGGTGGACGACCTGCCCACGCACACCTTCAAGACCGACGAGGGGGAGGTGGCGCTCAAGTGTCCCACCGAAGTCGCCATCACGGACCGTCGCGAGAAGGAGTTGAGCGACCTCGGTTTCATCTCGCTGGTCCATTGCAAGAACACCGCCTATGCCGCCTTCTTCGGCGCGCAGTCGGCTCAGAAGGCCAAGAAGTACAACTCGGAAGCGGCCAACGCCAACGCGGTGCTGTCCTCGCAGCTGCAGTACATCTTCGCCGTCTCGCGCATCGCGCACTACATGAAGGCCATGATGCGCGACAAAATCGGCAGCTTCGCGGCGGCTTCCAACGTCGAGGACTTCCTTAACCGCTGGCTGATGAAATACGTTCTGCTGGACGATAACGCCAGCCAGGAACAAAAGGCCCAGTTCCCGCTGCGCGAAGCGTCGGTGCAGGTGCACGAGGTGGCGGGCCGCCCCGGCGTGTACCGCGCCGTCTCCTTCCTGCGGCCGCACTTCCAGTTGGATGAATTGTCCGTTTCCCTCCGACTGGTCGCGGAGCTGCCGCAGTCGACCAACAACTGAAGTCCACTACAACCTGAGACAGGAGCATGCAATGGCAATCGACGTCTATCTGTACATTGATGGTATCAAGGGCGAGTCCGCCGACGACCGGCACAAGGATTGGATCGAATGTAAATCGGTCAGCTTCGGCGTGGACCAGCCGAAATCGGCCACCGCTTCCACCGGCGGCGGCCACACGGCGGAACGCTGCGAGCATCGCGACATCGTGCTCTCCAAGCTGGCCGATTTGTCCTCGCCTATTCTGCTGCAGACCTGCTCCGCCGGGCGCACCATTCCCAAGGCCAGGTTCGAATTCATGCGCGCCGACGCCCAGGGTGAGCGCGTGAAGTACTTCGAAATCGAAATCGAAAATGTCCTGATCGGGGCGGTCTCTCCCTCCGTTGAAGAAGGCGACATCCTGAGCGAGGACGTCGCGCTGAAGTTCTCGAAGATTAAGTGGAAGTACACCCAACAGAAAATCAGCGGTGGCGCCGGCGGCAACACTTCCGGTGGCTGGGACCTGGCCAGCAACCGCATCGTCTAAAACTGGTTCCCCCCTGCGCCCGCTGCGGATTGTGCGGCGATACGTCGCGGTGCGCTTTTTCTGGCCAGGCCGGCCTGGCCTGGCCATCTTTTTTTGAGGGGTTGCCATGATCGGCTTTACTCCCGGTCTATTCGACCGTCTGCTGGAAGTGCAAGATGGCCATGCCCGCAACGGCAACGGCCTGTCGCTGGAGCAGTGGAAGGACGCGGTGGCGCGCGACCTTGAAGACCTGCTCAACACCCGCTGCGCGCTATCGGAAGAACTACTGCGTGCCTATCCCGAATGTGAAAACTCCATCATCAACTACGGCCTGATCGACTTCGCCGGCATGTGCCTGAGCAGCAGCGAAGACCGGACCCGCATCTGCGCCTGCCTGAAGGCCGCCATTGAGCGCCACGAGCCGCGGCTGAGCAACGTGCGTGCGAGCCTGGAGCGCGAGATCGGTTCGATCAACCGCGTCAGCTTCGCCATCAGCGCGACGCTGGCCGGAACGTCCATGCGCGAAGCGGTCAGCTTCGACGCCGTCCTTCAACCCTCATCGCTGCACTATTCGATCAACCGCAGCACTCGCGGAGCCTGAGCATGAACCTCAATCTGAAGACCCTGATCGGCAAGCTGAATGACACCACCCGCCTGGCCGCCACACGCGCGGCCAGCATCTGCGTGGCGCTGGGCCAGTATGAAGTGGAAGTGGAGCACCTGTTACTGGCGTTACTGGAGCAGGAGCGATGCGATGTGGTGCTGATCGCCCGCCAGTGCGGCGTCAGCACCGAAGCGCTGGAGGCGGACCTGCATCATGAGGTCAGCCAGTTCAAGATCGGCAGCACCCGCACGCCAGTGTTCTCGCGCGAACTGCCGCTGCTGCTGGAACACGCATGGCTGATCGCCTCGCTGGCGACGCCGCAGCCGCACGGTATCCGCAGCGCACACCTGCTGGTCGCGCTGTTGACGGACGCTGACTTGTCGCAGCTGGCGCAGCGCGCCTCGCCGTTGTTCGCGCGGATTCCCATCGATGAGGTCAAGCACAAGCTGGAGAAATATACCCATGGCTCGCAGGAAGAAACGGCCGCAGCCGACGCGTCCCCCGTCGCCCCGCTTGCCGACATGGCGCCGCAAGGCGGCCCGCGCACGCCGGCGCTCGACCAGTACACCACCAGCCTGACCAAGCTGGCGCACGACGGCAAACTCGATCCGGTGATCGGCCGCGAAGCCGAGATACGCCAGGCGATCGACATCCTGATGCGCCGCCGCCAGAACAATCCCATCCTGACCGGCGAGGCGGGCGTTGGCAAGACCGCCGTGGTGGAAGGCCTGGCCTTGCGCATCGCCGCCGGCGACGTGCCGGATGTATTGAAAGGCGTGGAGATCCGCACGCTGGACATGGGCCTGTTGCAGGCCGGCGCCAGCGTCAAGGGTGAGTTCGAGAACCGCCTGAAGAACGTCATCGACGAAGTCAAACAAAGCTCGCACGCCATCATCCTGTTCATCGACGAGGCCCACACGATGATAGGCGCGGGCGGCCAGGCCGGCCAGAACGACGCCGCCAACCTGCTCAAGCCCGCATTGGCGCGGGGTGAGCTGCGCACCATCGCCGCCACCACCTGGAGCGAATACAAGAAGTACTTCGAGAAGGACGCTGCGCTGGCGCGGCGCTTCCAGGTCGTCAAGGTCGATGAGCCGACCGAGGAAATCGCCAGCGCCATGCTGCGCGCCATGACGCCGCTGATGGAGCGGCACTTCGGCATCCGCATCCGCGACGAAGCGGTGACCGAGGCGGTACGGCTGTCGCATCGCTACATCAGCGGCCGCCAGCTGCCGGACAAGGCGGTCAGCGTGCTCGATACCGCCTGTGCCAGGGTCGCGCTGGCGCAAAGCGGAACGCCGGCGCTGCTGGAGAACGTTGCCAAGGCCATGGACCGCCTGAGTACCGAGATCGCAGCCCTGCGGCGCGAGGAAGACCAGCACGTGCACGCGTCGCGGCTGCGGCAAAGGCAGGAAGCGCATGCCATGCTGCAGGCCGAGCATGCGCGGCACAGCGAGCATTGGCAGCGCGAGCAATCCCTGGTCGCAGCAATTGCCCGCGAGCGCGCATCGCACGACGGCGCCGCGAAAGTCCAGGCGCTGCGCGAGGAGCTGACCGCGCTCCAGGGCGACACGCCGATGGTGCCGATGGACGTGGATGCCTCCACCGTCGCCGCCATCGTCTCCGGCTGGACCGGCATCCCGCTGGGTAAAATGGTCAAGGACGAAATCCGCACCGTGCTCAAACTGCAGGACGCGCTGCAGACCCGCATCCTCGGCCAACCGCACGCCATCGCCGCCGTGGCCCAGCGCGTGCGCACCGCCCGCGCCAACCTCGACGACCCGAACAAGCCGAAGGGCGTATTCCTGTTCGTCGGCCCGTCCGGCGTCGGCAAGACCGAAACAGCACTGGCGCTGGCCGACCTGCTGTACGGCGGCGAACGCAAGCTCCTGACCATCAACATGAGTGAGTACCAGGAGGCGCACAGCGTCTCCGGCCTGAAAGGCTCGCCGCCGGGCTACGTCGGCTACGGGCAGGGCGGCGTTCTGACCGAAGCGGTGCGGCGCAATCCCTACAGCGTGGTGCTGCTCGACGAAATCGAAAAGGCCCACCCCGACGTGACCGAACTGTTTTTCCAGGTCTTCGACAAGGGCGTGATGGACGACGCCGACGGGCGCGAGATCGACTTCCGCAACACCATCATCATCGCCACCTCCAACGCCGGCTCGGCCGCCATCATGCAGGCTTGCCTGAACAAGGAAACACCGCCGGCCCAGGTGGAGCTTGAAGAGCTGCTGCGGCCCCACCTGGTCAAGCATTTCAAGCCCGCCTTCCTGGGCCGCCTGAAAGTGGTGCCGTACTACCCGATACCGGACGCGGTGCTGGCGCAGATCATCGCACTAAAACTCGACCGCATCGGCCACCGCATCCGCGACCACCACCACGCGGAATTCAGCTATGACCAGGCGCTGGTCGAGGCGGTGCTGGCGCGCTGCACCGAGGTCGATTCCGGCGCCCGCAACGTCGACCACATCCTCAACGGCAGCCTGCTGCCGGAGATCGCCGACGCGGTGCTGCAGCGGATGTCGGGAGGCGCCGCCATCGGCAAGATCAAGGTCGGCGCCAGCAAGCAGGGCCAGTTCAAATACACCATCAAATAGCACGGAGGCCGACCATGTTCGACATCGCTCAGCTGCTGCAACCCATCAGCGCAGCCCAACCATGCGGCGAGGACCTCGCCTTCAGCGCGGAAGTGGACCGCATCGCGCAGGCGCGCGTGCACGACGATCCCACGCTGGACCAGGGCGAATGGATCGCCGCGCTGAAGGAGGCCGACTGGCCCTTCGTCGCCAGCCGCAGCGCCGGCATGATCGCGACCCGCAGCAAGGACATGCGGCTGGCTGTCTGGCTGGCGGAGGCGCAAGCCAAAACGCGCGGCCTGCGTGGCCTCGGCGAAGGCTACGCGCTGCTTGCCGGCTTGTGTGAGCACTTCTGGGACGACATGTACCCGGTCGCCGAGGATGACGACTACGAACAGCGCATCGGCAATCTGTTCTGGCTCCTGAGCCGCACGCCGGCCCTGGTCAAGGAGGCGCCGTTGGCGGAAGGCGCTGCGCTGCTGGCGGATGCCGAGTACTGTCTCGCCGCGCTGACCGAACTGGAACGCATCGTTGACCAGCGGCTCGGCGCCGATGGCCCAGGGTTCAGCGCCGCCAAGGACAGCCTGCAAACCGTCATCCGCAGCGTGGCGCCGGTTGGCTCGATGCAGGCGGCGCCCTCCGGCCGTGATGCCGCGTGCGGCCCGGCCACGCCCGCCGCCAGTGGTCCGCTGCAGGACCGCCGCCAGGCGTTGACGCAGCTGCGCATGGTGGCGGACTTCTTCCGCCGCACGGAACCGCACAGCCCCGTGGCCTACCTGGCCGACAAAGCCGCCAGCTGGGGCGACATGCCGCTGCACGTCTGGCTGCGTGCCGTCATCAAGGATCCCGCCGCCATCGCCAGCGTCGAGGAACTGCTGGACGCCAAACCCGCAGGAGAGTGAATATTTCTATTGTGAAATATTTTCCTTCGGACTATAGTTTGACCTCAAATAGTGCTAGCATGGGCTGATGGCCCCCATCTCGCTTTGAGGACAGCTATGAACAATCTGAAGATCGGCACACGCCTGGGTTTCGGCTTCTCTCTCATCCTGTTGATGCTGACGGCGATGACCGTCATCGGCATCCTTCGTCTGAGCAGTGCCAGCTCGATGACCGACGAAATGATCAACGTGAAAATCCGCGACGAGCGGCTGATCGCGGAATGGGGCAAGATCATCGAAGTGAACGCGGCGCGCACCACCGGCGCGTGGATGGTGGCCGATCCGGCCGACCAGAAAAAACTCGAAGGCATGATGGCCGAATCCTCCGGCCGCGCGACCCAGATCCAGGACCAGATCGGCGCCTCCATCGACGACGAGGAACTCAAGCCCCTCTTCAAGAAAGTGCTGGACACGCGCAAGGCCTATACGGAAGTCCGCAAGGCCGTCTTCGCCGCCAAGAGCGCCGGTGATCTCGAGAAGGGCAAGAGCCTCTACGAAGGCGACATGACGCGGAACCGCATCCTCTATTTGGACGCGCTGAAAAAATTCTCCGACATGCAGGCCGCCTTGCTGGATAAGGCGGCGCTCGAAATCCAGCGGCAGTACGCCAGCGGACGCACACTGTTGACGATACTGGGACTGGCCGCGATTGCGATGGGCGTAATCGCCGCGTGGTGGATCACCCGTACCATCACGACGCCGATCAACGAGGCGGTGAAGGTGGCGGAGACTGTATCGTCGGGCGACCTGACCAGCGACATCCAGGTCAACAGCACCGACGAAACCGGCCAGCTGATGAACGCCCTCAAGACCATGAACGCGAACCTGGTCAACATCGTCGGCCAGGTGCGCAATGGCACCGACTTGATGGCCACCGCCTCGACCGAGATCGCCGCCGGCAACCAGGACCTGTCCTCGCGCACGGAGCAGCAGGCCAGCTCCTTGCAGGAAACCGCGTCCTCGATGGAGGAGCTGACATCGACCGTGCGCTTCAACGCTGAAAACGCCCGCGAGGCCAACAAGCTGGCGGCCACCGCATCCGAGATCGCCAGCCGGGGCGGCGCCGTGGTGGGGGAGGTGGTCAGCACCATGGGCTCGATCAACGACTCGTCGCGCAAGATCGTCGACATCATTTCGGTCATCGACAGCATCGCCTTCCAGACCAATATCCTGGCCCTGAACGCGGCGGTGGAAGCCGCGCGCGCAGGCGAGCAGGGACGCGGCTTCGCCGTCGTGGCGTCCGAGGTGCGCAACCTGGCGCAGCGCTCGGCCGCAGCGGCCAAGGACATCAAGGGCCTGATCGACGATTCGGTGCAGAAGGTGGCGCTGGGTTCGGACCTGGTCGACAAGGCCGGCCAGACGATGAGCGAAATCGTCACCAGCATCAGCCGCGTCACGCAGATCATGTCCCAGATCAGCCATGCCAGCGAAGAGCAGAGCCTCGGCATCGCGCAGGTGAACGACGCGATCACGCAGATGGACCAGGTGACGCAGCAGAACGCGGCGCTGGTGGAGGAGGCCGCGGCGGCGGCGGAATCGATGCAGGAGCAATCGGCCAAGCTGGCCGAAGTGGTCGGCGTGTTCAAGCTCGATGCCTCGCAGATGGCGATGCAGGCGCGCGCCTTGCCACCTGCGCGGCCGCGCGTTGCGTCGCCTGCACGGCGTCCGGCGCCGGCGGTGGCCGCCCAGCCCACGAAGGCCCTGGCAGCGGCGCCCAAGCGCACGGCCGTGGCGTCCAGCGAATCCGACTGGGAAGAGTTCTAAGCAGCGCGGCGCGCGCCTTCGGTACAATGGCGGCCTATGACGACCAGTACCGGCGGCACCGCCGCTCCAGCCACCCCATCACCCGCGCGCGCGCAATGCGCCGCCTGCCTGCGACCGCAGCGGACCTGCATCTGCCGCTGGGTAGCGCGCTTGCCGAACGCGGTGGAGGTGCTGATCCTTCAACATCCGATGGAAGTACACAACGCCAAGGGCAGCGCGCGGCTGCTGCATCTGAGCCTGGCCAATAGCCAATTGGAAGTAGGGGAGGCCTTCGCACCGGAGCACCTGCAGGCGCTGTTGTCGCCCGAACGCCGCAGCGTGCTGCTGTACCCCGACACCGCCGAGGACAAGTCATTGGGCCTGACGCCCGCGCAGCCGTTCGATGCGGCTTGGCTGCGCGAGCCGCAGCGCCTGCGACTGGTGGTGCTGGACGGGACCTGGCGCAAAAGTCGCAAGATGCTGTATCTGAATCCGGCGCTGCAAGGCTTGCCGCGCCTGCCGCTGCGCGACACGCCGCCGTCGCACTACCTGATCCGCAAGGCGCACCTGCCGGACCAGCTGTCCACGCTGGAGGCCACGGTCTACGCGCTGGCCCAGCTGGAAAACGATATAAACAAATTCAATCCGCTGATCGACGCCTTCGATGGTTTCGTCGCCCAGCAGGCTGGCTACGTGGCGCGGCCGCCGTCAGGCGATCAGCTTTAAGCCTGGCGGCAGGGCCTCGCCCAGCATGCGTTTTTCGTCGGCCTGGTCGAGCTGCACCACCTCGCGCACCATGGCGCCCCAGCTGGCCGGCGCGCCAATGGCGGCAAGGCGCCGCAGGATTTCCGCCCGAAGCGCCTCGCCGATATCGCGCGAGCGGTCGCCCGTCATGCGCGCCAGATGGGCGGCGGCGTAACCGGCCGGCTCCACCTTCTTCCAATCCAGCGAAAGGATCACGGCCAGCCATTGCTCGACAACCGCCGACTCCACCACATCATGTGCGCTGCCGTGGAAAGGCTGGCGCGCGCCGACGCGGCTCAAACCCCAAAGGAAGCGTGCCTGCGCCGCTTCCGCCTTGCCGACATCGGCCGAGCCGCTGCGGGTCTTGTTGGCTGCGGCCTTGCTCGCGGCCTTGGTCGCCGCCTCCAGCCGGCCCAGCATCCAGGCGCCGATTTCGGCCTTGTAGCTGCCGGGGATGCGTTCCAGCGAAGCGCCCAGGCGCAGCATGTCTTCCTCGCTGCCGTTGACCAGCGTCTGTGGGCGGCGTCCACGTTCCTGTTCGTCGGCCTGCACGTTGAAGGCGAAATCGTCCAGCACGCGCAGCTGCGCTTCCACACTCAGGCCGCCGGCCACGCGGCGCCACAACGTCCACCATTCGGCGCAAACCTGGCTGTCCTTGTGATGCTGGACGCCGGTGTCGAACATGGCCCACAGCTGCTCGATGCGCCACTCGTCCAGCGTGTAGCCGAAGCCGGGCCGCAGGCAGTAGCCGCTCAGGTTCAGCCACGCGCGTTCATGCTCGGACGAGCGGCGGCGGCCTTTGGCGCGCTGCATCAGCGCGTCGAACAGGCGGCGCAGCAGCGGCGTGGCCCAGCTCTCGCGGCTGCCCAGCAGGTGTTCGAGCTGCGTGCGCAGCTGTTTGACTTCCTTGATGTCGACCTGCTGCGCGCGGCTGCCAAAGATGCGGTCTATCTTGTCGATGGCCGCGTCGAAACCGGCCGGCATGGGCGCTTCTTTCGGCGCTGCGGTATCGCTGTCCTCTTCGACGGCAACGCCGCGCAGCTGGAACTCCAGCAGCCAGCGCTGGCCGCCTTCGATGGCGACGCAATGCACGTCCAGCGTACCCACCTCGCTCAGCGTGGCGGCCAGCTGCACCGGGATCTCCTTGCGGGCGTCGGCGCTGCTGCTGTCGCGCAGCACGGTGGCGATAGGCGGTAGTTGGATGTATTCGTCGGCTTGCAGCTCGACCAGCTCACCGGCTTGCGGCGGCGCGGCTTCGGCAATCGAGGAGGCTAGGTGGAAGCGCACCGGCCGTCCCAAACGCAGCGCGAAGGTGCGGTCGGCCAGCAGGATTTCGCGGTTCTCCGCGCTGCCGCGTGGCAGGATGCAGATGGCGCGTCGCGGCTTGTCCTGGCGCGCCTCGTCGTCCAGCAGCAGGAAGTAGCTGCGCGGCGAGCCGCCGCCGATCACTGGCGCTTGCCCTGCCTGGCCCAACGCGTAGGCGACGCCGCCGCGTGCCACCGCCACATCGGGATTGTCGTTATGCAGAACGGTCAACGGCCGCCCGCGCCAGTTGGTCAACGTGGCTTCGAGCCGTGCGGCCAGCGCATGGGCGCGGAACACGCCGCCGTTGAGCAGCAGCGTATCCGGAACGGGGATGGTGGAGTCGTCCGCAGCGATGCCCAATGCCTCGCGCGCGGCAGACGCGTGCTGGCGCAGGAAGCTGGCGAGGTGGCGCGTGATGGCCGCATCGCTGGCATAGGGCAGGCCGAATTCGACGATGGCGCCACGGCCGCGCTGCGCCGGTTCCCGCGCTGCGTTGAGCGGGAAGAAGCCGTCCACCACCAGTGCCGCGACTTCATCGCGCGTCAGCTCGGCGGAGCGCGAGCTGCCGATCAGGCGCGAGCCGGAACCAAGTAGCGTGACGGTAGTGCGCTCCGGCGCATCGGCGGCCAGCAGCAATTCCTTCGCGGCCCGGCAGCGCTCCGCCAGTTGCGACAGCCGGCTGGCCGACAGGCGCGCCTGAGCGGCGTCGCCACTAGCCATGCGCGCTTCCACCAGATGCGCCAGCGCCAAGTCCATATTGTCGCCGCCGAGTATCAGGTGGTTGCCCACGCCGATGCGGCTGATCCGCGGCTGGCCGTCGATCATTTCGACCTTGATCAGACTGAAGTCGGTGGTGCCGCCGCCGACGTCGCAGACCAGCACCAGGCGCGTGTCCGCCAGGTCCGCGGCAAGCGTGGCGCGCTGGCGGAACAGCCAGTCGTAGAAGGCCGCCTGCGGTTCCTCCAGCAAGCGCAGGTCCGGCAGGCCGGCGATGCGCGCCGCCTCCAGGGTCAACGCCCGCGCGCCTTCGTCGAACGAAGCGGGGATCGTCAGCACCAGCTGTTGGCGTTCCAGCGGATGCGCAGGGAAGCGCGCATTCCACGCCGCCCGCACATGCGCCAGGTAGGAGGCGCTGGCCGCCACCGGCGACACCTTGGCCACATCGGCTTCCGCGCCCCACGGCAGTATCGGCGCCATGCGGTCGACCTGGGGATGCGACAGCCAGCTCTTGGCGCTGGAAACCAGCCGCCCCGGCACCTGCGCGCCCAAAGCGCGCGCCAGCCGGCCAACCACCACCTGCGGCAGGCCCGCGACATCGGCCGAAGGCCAGGGCAGTTGCAGGTCGCCATCCGCCAGCTCGCCCTGCGCGGGGTGATAGCGCATCGACGGCAGCAGCGCGCCGGCGCCGACTTCACCCGGCGCCACCAACTGCTCGATCTCGAACAGGCGTATCTGCGCGCTGCCCGGTTCCGAATAAGCCAGCACCGTGTTGGTGGTGCCGAGATCGATGCTGACGACGTATTGGCTCATGCTCAGGCTTGGGCACCCGCGCGCACGTCGAACTCCACCTTCCAGCGCTGGCCGTCGTTGGCCACCGCTTGCAGTTCCAGCGTGCCCGACTCGGTCGCCATCGCATGCAGGCGCACCTGCACCACATCGCTGACGGTGCGGCCTTCGGTCGACAGCGTCGCCTGGATCTCGTTCAACTCGATCAGCTCATCGGCGCCCCAGAAGTCCAGCAGGTCGCCAATCTGGTCCTGCCGGCGCACCGACGAACCGAAGAAGCGGAACTGCACCGGCTCGCCGACCACCAGGCCGAACTCCTGGTTCGGCAGCTCGATCTCGCTGCCTTCCTCCATGCCGAACGGCGCCACGCACAGCGCCTGGATGGGCGGCTCCATGCCGGGGATGGCAGGCATCGACGATTCGATCGCCACGTAGTACGCACGCGCCGTGCCGCCGCGAATGCGCACGCCGCTGCCGCGCCGCACGTAGCTGTAGTAGGCCGCGCCGCGCGCCACCGCCAGGTCCAGGTCCGCGCCGCCCAGCATGCGCGCAGGTTCGGAGCCTTCCATGTACAGCCAGTCGTTGATGGTACCCATGATGCGCTGCGCCAGCAGCTCCGACTTGAACACGCCGCCGTTGAACAGCACCGCCGTCGGATGCAGGAAGGTCGCGTCGGCGCTTTGCTTGCCGGCGTAGCCTTCCAGTTCGCTGGTCGCGCCGAGCTGGCGTGCCAGGAACGCCGCCAGGTGGCGCGTGATGCCCGCGTCCTGCGCGTACGGCAGGCCAAGCTGCGTCAGGCCCGCGCGCGTGCGCACCGCCGGACGCGCCGCCGCATCCACTTGCGGGAAGAAGCCGTCGAGGATGAAGGTGGTCACCTCGTCGCGCGTCAACTCGGTGCGGATCGAACCGCCGATCAGTTTCGAGCCACGGCTTGGCACCACGATAGGCCAGGTGTCGACGCTGGCATCGGCTAGCAGTTTTTCCTTGGCGGTGCGGCAGCCGTAGGTCAGCGCGCGCATCTGCCACGCGTCGAGCTGCGTGCCGTTGGCGGCCAGCTTGCGCGCCACCAGGTGCGCCAGCGCCAGGTCCATATTGTCGCCGCCCAGCAGGATATGGTCGCCCACCGCGATGCGGTGCGGTTCCAGCACGCCGTCGCGTTCCAGCACGGCGATCAGCGAAAAGTCGCTGGTGCCGCCGCCCACGTCCACCACCAGGATAATGTCGCCCGGCTTGACCTCCTTGCGCCAGCGGCCTTCGCTGCCCTGGATCCAGCTGTACAGGGCTGCTTGCGGCTCTTCCAGCAACGTCAGGTTGGTGTAGCCGGCGGCGCGTGCCGCGTCGGCCGTCAGTTCGCGCGCGCCTGGATCGAACGAGGCGGGGATCGTCACCGTCACCGCCTGCTCGCCGAACGGCGCGTCAGGGTAGGCCTGCTCCCACGCCTTGCGCAGGTGCGTCAGGTAGCGCGTGGACGCCTCCAGCGGCGAGACGCGCGACACTTCTTCCGGCGCGTCGTTCGGCAGCAGCGCGGAGCGGCGGTCGACGCCGGGATGGCTCAACCAGCTCTTGGCGCTGGAGACCAGGCGGATAGGCGTGGTGGCGCCACGGCTGCGCGCCATCTCGCCGGCGACGCTGGTCTGTTCTTCCGGCGACTGCGGCCATGGCAGGCTCAATTCGCCCGGCGCCAGTTCGTCCGCGTGCGGCAGGTAAAGGAAGGACGGCAGCAGCGGCAGCTCTTCCACCGTGCCCGGTGCGGTCAGCTGGGGAATGGCCAGCACGCCGTGCCGGGTTTTCTCGCCGTCGCTGGCGCCCAGGTCCACATAGGACAACGCGCTGTGCGTGGTGCCAAGGTCGATGCCGATGGCGTAGCGTGGGTCGCTCATAATTCCACCTCCGCAGGCGCCAGGATGGACGCGTCATGCGCTTCCGCCAGTTTCGGCAGGCGCACGTTGGAGGCGCGCCAGCCGCGATGGCTCAAGGCGCCGCGGAACGGCGCGCTGCCGACCACATTGCCGGTCAGGCGCACGGCGCTGGCGTCGAAGCCTTCTTCCAGCACGATGCGGCTGCCTTCGGCCTCGCTGCGCACCGCTTCGATGGTGAAGTGCTCGCGCAGCACCTTGCTGCAGCCTTCATGCACCACGCGCGCGGCGGCGCCGATGTCGGCGTCGGAATAGGCGCTCAGGTTCTCCTGGGTGAAGTCGATCAGGCGCGCCTCGCGCTGGAACAGGCTTAGAAGCTGCAGGGCCGCATCCGGCGTCGCCACGCGCAGCGGTGCGGGGGCCGGCGCTGGCTTCGGAGCAGGCGTTGCCACCGGCGCGGCGGCCGGTTGCGGCGCGTCGTCGATGCGCGTCAGGCGCGCTGCGTAGTCGGCGTCGGACAGGGCGCGGAAAAAGGCGCCGATCGCGATCGATATCCGGCTAAAAAAAGACGGCAATGGTTGACTCGAATTGTTCATGTTTGTGTGCTCGTATCGGGTGAGCCGGGGCGCCGCATCGGCGGCATCCTGGCGAGGTGTGGGTTGGGGGCGCGCAAGGCGCGGGGAATTCCATCCCCCGGAAGTCCTGCATGATACCAGCTTGACCACGTTGCCCCCAAGGCAGCAAGCCCGCGCGATTGATATTTAGCTTGATATCGCGTTTTCAAGCGCATAGAATACTGTCTATATATACAGTAGTTTGGTGCCGCAATGTCCCACGATGAAAATAATCAAGAGCATGTGATGCTGCCGCCGCCCTCGCTGAAGGGGCAGAAGGGCCGTGGCGCGGTGTCGAACCTGCAGGGCCGTTTCGAGGTCAACGTCCGCGAGGCCTACGATGACGGCTGGGAGCGCGAAGAGGCGGAAGCCGCGCCGTGGAAGACGGTGGTCACGGACGAGCTCTGCAAGTCCATCCTCAGCCGCAACGCCTCGCCGGATTTGCCGTTCAGCGTCTCGCTCAATCCGTATCGTGGATGTGAGCACGGCTGCATCTACTGCTTCGCGCGGCCCACGCACAGCTATCTGGGCCTGTCGCCGGGCATGGATTTCGAGAGCAAGATCTTCGCCAAGGTCAACGCGCCGGAAATGCTGCGGCGCGAACTGGCCAAGCCGAGCTACGAGCCGTCCTCGATCGCGCTCGGCGTCAACACGGACGCCTACCAGCCCTGTGAGCGCGAGCGCAAGCTCACCCGCCGCGTGCTGGAGGTGCTGCAGGAGTGCCAGCATCCGGTGGGCCTGATCACCAAGTCCTCGCTGATCGAGCGCGACATCGACATCCTGTCCGCGATGGCGGTCAGGGAGCAGGCCGGCGTGGCCATCACGCTGACCACGCTGGACCCGGCCATCGCGCGCACGCTGGAGCCGCGCGCGGCTGCACCGGCACGCCGCCTGCGCACGATACGCACGCTGACCGACGCCGGCATTCCGGTCGCGGTCAGCGTCGCGCCCATCATCCCCTTCGTCACCGAGCCCGACCTGGAGCGCATCCTGGAAGCGGTCAAGGAGGCCGGCGCCGTCAGCGCGCATTACACGGTGCTGCGCCTGCCATGGGAAGTGGCGCCGCTGTTCCACCAGTGGCTGCAGGCGCACTTCCCCGAGCGGGCGCAACGCGTGATGAACCGCGTGCGCGAAATGCGTGGCGGTAAAGACTACGACAGCACCTTCGGCGCCCGCATGAAAGGCGAGGGCGTGTGGGCCGAGCTGATACGGCAGCGCTTCAAGATCGCCACCGAACGCCTCGGCCTGACCGGGCGCGGCAGCCGCTTCCACAACATGGACGCGTCACAGTTCACGCGTCCGCTGGTGGTGCCGCCGCTGGGCGCGCGCGCCAAGGCGGCGGCCGATGCGGGGCAGATGGATTTGTTCTGACCTCAGTTCAATCTCAGTTCAGCTTGACGGAGAGCTCGACATCCTCCCCGAACGGCAGCGACATATAGCCTGACGCCGGTGAGCGCACCATCGCCACATATTCCGGATTCATGTCGGCGTTGTCTGCGATGATGAGCGCACCCGGCCGCAAGCGGCTCCGCACCAAGCCGAGGATCTCCGGGTAGAGCGCCTTGGCGCCGTCGAGCAGTAGCAGGTCGATCTGGTCCGGAAGATTGGTGGCGAGCGTCTCCAGCGCATCGCCAGCGCGGATGTCCACCAGGTCGAGCAGGCCGCCTTCCTCCAGATGGCCGCGCGCCCGCGCCACCTTGGACGGTTCGAACTCGCTGGTGATCAGACGGCCGCCGCCGTTGTCGCGCAGGGCCGCAGCCAGGTACAAGGTCGAGATGCCGAATGACGTGCCGAACTCGACCACGTTGCTGGCGTTGCAGCTGCGCGCCAGCATGTACAGCAGTTCGCCGGTCTGACGCGACACCGGCAGCGGCACGTCCTTCAGCCGATGGTAGAGGTTGATGTATTCCGTCTTGCTGTGCATCAGCCGGTCGCGCTCGTCCTTGGACAATTCGGCGACAGCCGGGATGGCGGAGATCTGCACCTTGGCCGCTTCGTCAAACAGGCGGTCAAGCAGTGGCGCGACGGGATTGGTGGTCAGGGTTGTCATGGGTGATTCCTTTCAAAAGAAGTACGGATATAATATGAAGAATCCTTCACATTTCATATTCGCGTTCCGGAACCACCTCATGACAGACCCTGCAAAAGCCAGCATCTCCTCGCGCAGGAAGCCCAAACAGGCGCGCTCGGCCGACCTGGTTTCGGCCATACTCGAAGCGGCTATTCAGGTTTTGGCGAAGGAGGGCGTGCGCCGCTTCACCACCACGCGGGTTGCGGAGCGGGCCGGCGTGAGCGTCGGATCTGTTTACCAGTACTTTCCGAACAAGGCATCCATCCTGTTCAGGCTGCAGGCGGACGAGTGGCGGCAGACGACCGAAATGCTGATCAACATCCTGCAAGACCTGCGCAAGCCGCCGCTGGAGCGGCTGCGCCTGCTGGTACACGCCTTCCTGCGCTCGGAGTGCGAGGAAGCCGAGATCCGCACCGCGCTCAACGACGCCGCCCCGTTCTATCGCGACACGCCCGAAGCGCATGAGACGCGCGCGGCGGCCGACCGTATCATCGAGCATTTCATGCGCGAAGCCCTGCCCAAGTCGCCGGACCACGTGCGCGCACTGGCCGGCGACCTCGTGATGACAACCTTCAGCTCAGTCGGCAAGCAGTTCTCGGAAACCCAGCGCACGGCTAAAGAAATCCACGCCTACTCGGAAGCGCTGGCCGACATGCTATGCGCCTACCTCGCCAGCCTGAACTAGTTCAAGCGCCTTCCAGCACAAAGGCCGCAGCCTGGAAATCTCCTTCCAGCACGACATCGATGCCACGTCCCATCCAGTAAGCGCCGCTGGCAACGTGCGGCGTCTGCGCCGTCGCGCTGCCGGAAATCGCACGCAGCGAATAATTCCGCTTCGGATCGAGCCCGCGCAGCTGGATGCCCGGCTGCGGATTGCGCCTGCCGCCAGAGTGCAGGAACGCGAACAGCACGGCCTGCTTGCCGTCCTGCGCCACGGACAGCGTGGCCGAGCGCGCCGCTCCGCGCTGCGGCGACACGAGACGGTACAGCTTCCCTCGCTGCACCGTCGACCGGATCGTCTTGTATTCCGCGACCAGGCGCTTTGCCGTGGCAAAATCCTCTTCCCGCCAGTGATTCAGGTTGGCACCGATACCCAGCGAACCCTGCATCGACGACAGGAATCGGTATTCCAGCGACGTGACGCGCTTGTTAAGGTAGTTCGGCGCATCGGTCACCCAGGCCATCATGATCCCCGGTGCGTAGGCGTGGCTGAAGCCGTCCTGGATCAGCAACCGGTCGAAAGGATCGGTATTATCGGAGGTCCACACCTGGTCGGTCAGCGCCATGATGCCGAGATCCACGCGGCCGCCGCCGCTGGCGCAGGATTCGATCTCCAGCTTCGGATGGCGCCGGCGCAGTTCGGCCAGCAGCTTGTACAGGTTTTCCACGTAGCTGACATACAGCCTCTGCTGATCGCCGGGCGCCGCCTCCGGCCAGCCCGGCTCCGACCACGCGCGGTTGTGGTCCCACTTGAGGAAGGCAATGTCATGCTCCGCGAGGAGCTTGTCGAGCACGGTCAGCAGGTGCTCGTACACATCCTTGCGTGCCAGGTTCAGCACCAGCTGGTTGCGCGCCTCGCTGCGCGGCCGGCCCTGGAAGTTGATGACCCAGTCCGGATGGGCACGATACAAATCGCTGTCCGGATTGACCATCTCCGGCTCCACCCACAGCCCGAACTCCATGCCGAGCGCATTGACCCGCTTGATCAGCGGCGCCAGTCCGTTCGGGAATTTTTGCCGGTTGACGACCCAGTCGCCAAGCCCGGCCTTGTCGCTGTTGCGTGCGCCGAACCAGCCATCGTCGACAACGAAACGCTCGACGCCGATGCTTGCCGCCTTCTCGGCCAGCGCCACCTGTCCTGCTTCGTCGACGGCGAACGTGGTCGCCTCCCATGAATTGTAGAGAATGGGGCGCAAGCGCGGCTGCGGCGCGCCAGGCAGGATGCGCTCGCGCTGGTAGCGGTGGAATATGCGGGACGCGCCGCCAAAGCCGTCCGCCGAATACCCTGCGTGAAACACGGGCGACGCCAGGCTCTCTCCCGGCTTCAGGCGATAGGCGAAGTCGAAAGGATTGTAGCCGGCGGTCGCGCGCACGCCGCCCAGCGCATCCATATCGACATGGATGCGCCAGGAACCGCTCCATCCCAGCGCACCGAACCACACGGGGCCGGATTCTTCCTCCGTGCCGGCCTGGCTGATCGCGATCCAGGGATTGGCCTGGTGGGAGGTGACGCCCTTGCGGCTTTCAATCACCGTGGAACCCGGCTCTATCGGGCGCGTCTGCAAGGTGAACTCGCCTCCCCAGCGTCCGGTGAGGTAGGAAAGGCGGTAATCGTCCCGGAACGGCAGGTTGATGCTCGCAGCCGCCAGCTGGTCGAGCTGGATCCAGCTGGCCGTGCGGTTTTCCACCACGGCCGAGCGCGCCAGGATGCCTGTGCTTGCATCCATGGCATACGTCAGGGTCACGTGCACGGCGCGGCTGGCGTCCTTCATCCGCACCACGATCCGGTCCTTGTCGAGTTGGTGGCTCACGTAGCGCAAGACGAGGTCGCGCACACCGTCCGGGAAGGTCACCTTCAGCGCCGGTTCAACTGTCAGGCCGCCGCCAAAGCCTGGGAACTCGAACGGCGTGATCGTGACCGGCATTTCATTGGAGGAGTTTTCCGGCACCGGCACGGGCGCCGGCAGCCTGTCCCCGCTGGACAAGGCGCTGCCCCAGTACATCGACTGCAACTGCCCGTCGCTGTTGACGCCGAACACGTAGGTGACACCCTCGCCGTCGAGCCGGAAGACCTTGGTGGCCTCGTCCACGGAGGGCCGGGCCATGACGGAACCGTCGATGACGATGCCGGCGAGGCCGCCGAGTAGTTGCATGCAGAGGGTGCGGCGGCGCTGGTCGACATGGGTCATATGGTGTTGCCTCGCTATCGTTATTGTTACGGTTGAGGGTTTTTCAGCGCGGCCAGATGCCGCTCGATTTCGAACACATGCTGGTCATGCCGGCCCAGCTCGCGCAGTGCGTTGGCCAGGTGGTTGAGATAGTCGCTGTTCGGCCCGCTGGGCCCGGCGGAGCGGGCGATATGGCGCGCGATCTCCTGCTCCGAAGCCTCGCCGAGGAAGGCGGTGTTGTCCGGCGTGGCGATATAGACCAGGCCCTCCACGCTGCCGCCATCCTCGAACGCGATCGGTATCGCCAGCCGCAGGTAGCCGTTCTTCTCGCGATGGTCCAGGTGCGCGAACACTTCCGGCGTAATCAGGTAGGCCATGCCGTGGCACACCGCGCCTGGCTCTTCGATGATGGTCACGACGCGCCCCGGCGCCTCCGGCGTGCCGCGATGGTCGTGCGAGCCCTGCCAGAAGCGCCGCGTCCAGTTGGCGATGCTGGCCGGGCGGCGTTCAAGATAAGGAAAGTCAGCTTTGTAAATCAGGGAACCGTAGCCGAACAGCCAAACGCTGTGGTGGCCGTCGAATTGGTCCATCTGTTGATTGATGGCGATGGTATCTGCTGTCATAGATCAATTATAACTGCGGCACATTCCAGTGATGCGAAGCGGCAAACTCCTGCAGGAAGGCGACAAAGCTCTCGGCGGCGGGGGACAGCGCCCGCGCACTACGCGTGTACACGAAGAAGCGCCGCGTCAGCGCCGGCGATTCCAGCGTCCGCATCTGCAGCCCATACAGCTGCACCATCTTTTCCGCGTAGGGCAGGCAGACCGTGATGCCCAGCCGCGCATGCACCATGGCCAGCGCCGTGGTCATGAAGGTCACCTCGTTGTACGGATTCAGCGACTGCTCGCGGAACGAGGCGTGCATGTCGCGCAACAGCCGTTCGGTGAACTGGCCCTGCAGCGAGATCACCGGGAACTCGTTGACATCGGCCCAGGTGATGCGCTTGCGCCGTTCCAGCGGATGGCCGGGCGGATACACCACCACGAACGGCATCTCGAACAGCGGCTGCGCCTCGATCTCGGCGGTGGTGTCGCGGTCCGGGCCGATGCCGAAGTCGGCCTCGCCACTGAACACGCGCGCCGACACCATCTCCACCGGACTGTCGGCCAGCCATACCTGCACGTCCGGATAGCGCTCCTTGTAGGCGGCGATCACCTCCGGGATGAGCGTGCAGGACAGCATCTGCGGCGCCGCCACCCGCACCGATCCTTGCTTGAGCGCCTTGCGGCTGGCGATGTCGGCCATGGCGCGGTCCAGGTCCTGCAGCATTTTCTCGAACAGCGGCGTGAGTTCGCGGCCGATCTCCGACAGTTGCGCCTTGCGGGTGGTACGCTCGACCACGCGCACCCCCAGCAACTGCTCCAGCTCCTTGATCTGCCCGCTGAGCGCGGATTGCGTCACATTGAGGTGTTCGGCGGCCAGCGTAAAGCTGCCGGTCTTGGCGAGCGCCACCAGGGCGCGCATCTGGCGCAAACTAGGATTCATCGGAAAACCTGATAAGTGAGCTGAAAAATACGATTTGTATGATATCTGAAATTCGCATTTAATGTGCCATGCCCAAGTTGGAGACAAACATGAAAATCAAGCAAATACACCACGTGGCCTACCGCTGCATCGACGCCAAGCAGACCGTCGAGTGGTACGTCAAACACCTGAACATGGACTTCGTGCTGGCCATCGCCGAAGACGAAGTGCCGTCCACCAAAGCGCCGGACCCGTACATGCACGTGTTCCTGGACGCCGGCCATGGCAACGTGCTGGCCTTCTTCGAGCTGCCGACCCAGGCGCCGATGGACCGCGACCACAACACCCCGGCCTGGGTGCAGCACCTGGCGATGGAAGTGGAGACCATGGACGAACTGCTGGCCGCCAAGGAGCGCCTGGAGGCCGCCGGCATCAGCGTGATCGGCCCGATCAACCACACCATCTTCAAGTCGATCTACTTCTTCGACCCGAACGGCCACCGTCTCGAACTGGCCGTCAACACCGGCACGCCGGAGATGATGCAGCGTCTCGACGCCGTCAAATGGGAGATGCTGGAAGAGTGGTCGCAGACCCGCAAGGCACCCAAGCACGCCGCCTGGATGCACGCCCCGGAGGTGAAGGCATGAAGCTCGCGACCCTGAAGGACGGCAGCCGCGATGGCCGCCTGGTGGTGGTCAGCCGCGACCTGTCGCGCTACCAGCACGTACCGAAGATCTCCGCCACGCTGCAGCACGCGCTGGACAACTGGGAGCTGGTGTCGCCGGCGCTGGAGCAGGTCTACGCATCGCTCAACACCGGCGACGCCGTCGACACCCACCCGTTCGACCAGCAGTACTGCCACTCGCCGCTGCCGCGCGCCTACCAATGGGCGGACGGCTCGGCCTACATCAACCACGTTGAGCTGGTGCGCAAGGCGCGCAACGCCGAAGTGCCGGCCTCCTTCTACACTGATCCGCTGATGTACCAGGGCGGCTCCGACAGCTTCATCGGCCCGCGCGATCCGATCTTCGCGCTGTCCGAAGAGTGGGGCATCGACCTGGAGGCCGAAGTGGCCGTCATCACCGGCGACGTGCGCATGGGCGCCAGCGCCGCCGACTGCGCCAAGGCGATCCGCCTGGTCATGCTGGTCAACGACGTCTCGCTGCGCAACCTGATCCCGAATGAACTGGCCAAGGGCTTCGGCTTCTTCCAGTCGAAAGCCGCCAGCGCCTTCTCGCCGGTGGCCGTCACGCCGGACGAACTGGGCGCGCACTGGGCCGACACCAAGCTGCACCTGCCGCTGCTGGTCGACCTGAACCAGCAGCCCTTCGGCAAGCCGAATGCCGGCGAGGACATGACCTTCAACTTCGCGCAGCTGGTGGCGCACGCCGCCGCCACGCGTGAACTGGCGGCGGGCACCATCATCGGTTCCGGCACTGTGTCGAACAAGCAGGGCAGCCTGCATGGATCGAGCATCGCCAACGGCGGCGTGGGCTACTGCTGCCTGGCCGAAGTGCGCGTGTACGAGACCATCGAAAGCGGCAAGCCGCAGACCGGCTTCCTCAAGTTCGGCGACAGCGTGCGGATCGAGATGAAGGACGAGCAGGGCGCCAGCATCTTCGGCGCCATCGAACAAACCGTCACGCACTACAAAGAGCGCAGCTAAAGCGCCGGCGAGACAGGAGGAGACAAAGATGGAACAACTAGTGGATATCCCCGCGCTCATCGACAAGAGCAAGATCGGTGCCTTCCAGATTGGCGTTTATGTGTTGTGCGGCCTGTGCATCCTGATGGACGGCTTCGACGTGCAGGCGATGGGCTATGTGGCCCCGGCCATCATCCAGGAATGGCATGTCAGCAAAGCCAGTCTCGGGCCGGTATTCGGCGCCGGCCTGTTTGGCATGCTGGCCGGCTCGCTGGTGTTCAGCGTGATGGCCGACAAAATCGGCCGCCGTCCGGTGCTGATCGGCGCCACCATGTTCTTCTCGGTCTGCATGCTGCTCACGCCATCGTGCACCACGCTCGAACAGCTGCAATGGCTGCGCTTCGTCACCGGCATCGGCCTGGGCGCCATCATGCCCAACGTGATGGCGCTGGCCGGCGAATACAGCCCGGTGCGCAGCCGCGTCACCTTGATGATGCTGGTCTCCTGCGGCTTCACCGTGGGCGCCGTGGTCGGGGGCCAGGCTTCCGCCGCGCTGATTCCGTCGTACGGCTGGCAGTCGGTGTTCTACGTCGGCGGCGCCATGCCGCTGGCGATCGGCGTGCTGATGATCTTCATGCTGCCCGAATCGATGCAGTACGTGGTCCTGAGCGGCAAGCGCGTCGAGCGCGTGGCCCAGTGGCTGCGCCGCATCGATCCATCGGCCCCCGTGAATGCGGACAGCCGCTACCTGGTGCACGAGAAGGCCGGCAAGCGCGGCTCGGTGGCGGAGCTGTTCCGCGAAGGCCGCGCGCGCACCACCGTGCTGCTTTGGCTGGTCAACTTCCTCAATCTGCTCAACCTGTACTTTTTATCGAACTGGCTGCCGACCATCCTCAAGGGCGCCGGCCTGTCGACCAGCATGGCGGTATTGGCCGGCACCATCCTGCCGGTCGGCGGCACCATCGGCACGCTGATGATGGGCCGGATGATCGACCGCTCCAGCTTCCGCAGCGTGCTGATACCGGGCTTCCTGGTGGCTGGCGTGGCGATTGTGCTGATCGGCCGTCCGGAAGCGTCGCTGGCCTTCCTGTGCCTGGCGATCCTGGTGGCTGGCTTCTGCATCGTCGGCGGCCAGCCTGCCGTCAACGCGCTGGCGGCCAACTACTATCCGACCACGCTGCGCTCCACCGGCATCGGCTGGAGCCTCGGCGTGGGCCGGGTCGGCTCCATCATCGGGCCGGTGCTGGGTGGTGAGCTGATACGCATGAACTGGCCGAACAGTACGATCTTCGTGATCGCCGCCGTGCCGGCGCTGCTGTCGGCCGTCATGCTCTGGTTGATGGCGCCACCGCAGCCTGCCGCAATTTTAGAACGAGATTTCGCATGAAGCTTTACACCTACTTCCGCAGCTCCGCCGCCTACCGCGTGCGGATTGCGTTGAACCTCAAAGGCCAGGCCTACGATGCCGTGCCGGTTCATTTGCTGCGCGACGGCGGCGAACAGCTCACCGACAGCTACCGCGCGCTCAATCCATCGGCGCTGTTGCCGACGCTGGACGACGACGGCAGCGTGATCGGCCAGTCGCTGGCCATCATCGAGTATCTGGAGGAGACGCGCCCGCAAGCGCCGCTGCTGCCGGCCGGCGCTGCCGACCGCGCCCGCGTGCGCGCGTTGGCGCTGACGGTGGCCGCCGATACTCACCCGCTGGGTAACCTGCGTGTGCTGAAGTACCTGAAGGGACAGTTGAAGGTAAGCGAGGAGGTCAAGCTGGAATGGCAGCAGCACTGGCTGCAACTAGGCCTGGCGACGCTGGAGCGCATGCTGGCCGACGACCCGCGCACTGGCCGCTACTGCCACGGCGACACGCCGACATTGGCCGATTGCTGCCTGGTGCCGCAAGTCTTCAGCGCCCAGCGCTTCGGCGTGGACATGACGCCCTATCCGACCGTCATGCGCATTCACGCCGCCTGCAACGAGTTGCCCGCCTTCCAGCAGGCGCACCCGTCGCAGCAGCCGGACGCCGAATAGCGCCGGCAGGATCAGAACCGGGTCGTCAGCGTCACGCTGGCGTTGCGCGGCGCGCCCGGCTGGATCTGCACGTTGTTGATGGCCGACTCATAGAAGCGCGCATTGCCGACGTTGTTCAACTTGAACCGCACCTCATACTGTTTGGCGCGATAGCTCAAAGCCGCGTCCACGCGGACGTAGCCGGGCAGGCGCACGGTATTGTCGGACAGCGCAAACTGGTCGCCGCTGAGAATTGCGCCCAGGCCCGCGCTCCACGCGCCGCCCAGTTCCTGGTCCACCCACAGCGACGCGCGCTGGCGCGGCGTCATCTCGGCCCGGTTGCCGCTCGGGATATCGTTGGACGCCACGATGCGCGCGTTGTTGTAGGTGTAGGACGCGTTCAGGCGGCCGCCTTGCCACAGCGCGCCTTGCAGCTCCAACTCCACGCCCTCGTTGCGCTGCTTGCCGACTTGTAGCTGGCGCAGGCCGGCCGGATCGGTCGGGTCCAGCGTCAACTGGTTGCGCTGCTCGATGCGGAACAGCGCTGCGGTGGTGGAGATGCGTCCACCCAGCCACTCCTGCTTGTAGCCCACCTCCTGCAAATCGGTCTGCAGCGGCTTGACCTGCGACAGCGGCGTGCTGCCGGTGTAAAGCAGGTCGCCGCCACCGGGCTGCGACGAGCGGCTCAGGTTCAGGTACCACGATTGTCCTTCGAGCGGCTGGTACACCACGCCCGCGCGCGGCGACACCACGTTGTCGGTGCGCTCGCTGAACACCTTGGTCAGGCGGTTGGTCTGCTCCTGCTGGAAGCGGTCGAAGCGCACGCCCGCCAGCGCCTTCCACTGCGGCGCGATGGTGATCTGGTCCTGCAGGTACAGCGCCTGCGTCTTGGCCGTGAAGCCGTTGTTCAGTGCCACCGGCAGGGCGCCCAGGTTCGGCGCCGGCAGCACATGCTGCGGCGCGTACAGGTTCACCGGCAAGCCGATGCCGGTCTGCGCGGTGACGACGTCACGCTTCTGGTCCGACAGCTCCACACCGGCCAGCAGCGCGTGCTTGTCCAGCGTGTACGCCAACTCGGTCTGGTTGATCAGGTTGCGCTGCGTCTGCGGGAAGTAGGTGATCTGGCGCGACACGGTGTTGTCAGCGTTGACGCGGCGGTTGCGGGTGTTCACGCCTTCAAGTTCGGTGCGGCTGTACAGGAAGGTGTTCTCCAGCTTCAGCCGGTCGTTGAAACGGTGTTCCAGTTTGACCTTCGCCATGTCGCTGTCGGTGCTGGTGTAGTCGTAGCTCTCGCCGTAGAAGGTCGACGGCGGCACCGCCACCGGCCGGCCTGCCAGCGATGGCACGCCGCGATCCGGCGTGCGGTCCTCGCGCTGCACCTCGGCCTGCAGCAGCAGCGAGGTGGCCGGCGACAGCGCAAATTTCACCGAGGGCGCCAGCAGCTTGCGTGTGTGTTCGACCACGTCGCGATAGCTGTCGCCGGTGTCGTACACGGCGATCAGGCGACCGTTGATGGTATCGCTCAGCGCACCGCCGGCATCGACGCTCACGCGCCGTTCGTTGTCCGACCCCAGCGTGGCGGAGACTTCGGTTTCCTGCCTGGCGCGCGGCTGCTTGCTGACGCGGTTGATCAGGCCACCGGCCGAGCCGCGCCCATACAGCGCCGCCGCCGCGCCCTTGATCACTTCGATCTTCTCGACCGTCGCCAGGTCGCGCGAATACAGCGTGTCATCGCGCACGCCATCGAGGCTGGTGTCGCGCAGCGAGTAGAAGCCGCGGATATAGAACTCGTCGCGGCGGCCTTCACCCTGGCCGGCCACCACGCTGCTGACGTAGTCCAGCGCGTCCTTGCTGGTCAGCGCGGCGCGGTTGCGCAGGTTTTCCTGGGTCACGACGCTGACCGATTGCGGCGCGTCGAGCAGGCTGCCCTGGGCCTTGGTGCCGCTGGCGCCGGCGGCCAGGCCGTCGCTGGAGCCGGTTACGGTCACCTGTTGCATGGTCTGGATGTCATCCGCCTGCGCGGAAAAAACGAAGCCTGCCAGCAGCAGGGGAAGTGGTTTCAGAACTGTTTTCATTGTTTTGGAGAGCGGTTGTTATAAAGATGCCGCCGCGCCGTTGACGACGCCGAGCGGGTGATACAAGGGAAGATAGCTGGCCTGGCGGTCGGCCTGGCGCAGGAAGCGCGTCAGCAGATTGCCTTTGGCCGGCAGAGGCTCGCCCGCCAGCAGCCCTTGGATGCGGCGGCTGGCGGACGGATTGGGATATTTCGACAGGTAGTCCTGCAGCGTATTGCGCAGCACTCCCCACAGGCTGAGGTACAGCGTGTGGTTGCCGTTGGCGATGCTGGCGATGACCTCGCACAGGTTATTGACGAACAGGCAGTAGCCGATGCGTATCCAGGCTCGTTCATCGGTGCAGCACAGGGCCGACAGCGTGCCGGGTTCCAGCTGCATGGCGCGGGCCAGCGCCTGCGCTTGCGGCGCCAGCCGCGTCAGTTCCAGGTCGCGCAGGATGAAGTGGCTGGGCGCACCTTCGCCGTCAAGTCCGACGACCGTGTTTTGCATGTGCGGCTCGAACGCCACGCCGTATTCGAACAGCAGGTACAGGATGGGATGCACCGCGGTTTCCGCATAGCGCGCGAACCAGCTGCGCGCTGCCTGCTCCAGCGTATAGCCACGGTGCAGCGCATAGCGTTCGATCAGGGCGAAGACCCGCTTGCGCCCATGTTCGCCATTGCCGAACAAGGCGGCGCATACCATCGGCTGCACGCCCTGCTGCAGCAGACCCGCCACGCCCTCGCGCAGCAGCACGCCGAAACCGTTGGACAGTTCCGGGTCGGCGCCGGGAAGGTCGACGGTGACGTAGGCCTGCTCTTCCAGCACGCGAAAGCCGGGGAAGCGGCTCTGCATGTCGGCCTGCATGGTGCGGTACAGCCGCGTGCCGATCAGCGCGCTTTGCAGTTCGTGGCGGGCGTTGTTGCGGATGCAGTTGGTGATGCGCATATTCAGCGACAGCTTGACGAACGACGCCGCATCCCCGGCCAGCAGCGTGCGCACCGACGCCGTCGGATGGAAGGGGCGGCCGTGAGGGCCAAGGTCGAGGATTTCACCGCTGCGCAAGGCGCTGGCGATGCGCGGCTGGCGGCGCATCCAGCCGGCCTGCCATGGGTGCAGCGGCAGGATCGCGCTGCCTTCGCCGGCCTGCAGGCCTTCGGCGTCGAGTCCTTGCAGCGCGCCGGCGTCGATGCTGTCGCTGAGCAGCCATTCCTGCGGAAGCTGGAAGTAGTGCAGGCGCATGCTGGCCTTGTGTTCCGGCGAGTAGTCGCGCTGCTCGGCGGGCGACCAGTCGGAGCGGCTTTTCGGCGCCGGATGGAAGGGGTGGCCGGTCAGCAGCCCCTGTTCGCTTTCGATATAGGCCAGCAGCGGCGTGGCGCCGGCTGCGGCGGCCGGCGCCACCGGCGCCGGGCGGCGGTCCATCACATCCTGCATGGTGGCGATGCTGTCGCCGATCTGCTGCAGCAGTTCGTCGTTGAACGGTGTGGCGGCGCGGCGCGACAGGTCCTCGATGATGAGGCTAGCCAGTTCCCGCCAGCCGGCGTCGCGCCAGGCGTCCTGTCCTTGGCGCAGGTAGGCGCCGGTGGTGTAGTCGAAATTGGCGGTGGCCGATACGTGCAGCACGCCCACGCACAGCTGGCTGTCCACGCGCGGCAGCGCGATTTCCAGCACCTGGCCGTGATACCCGTCGGGCATCGCCGGGTGCCGGTTGCGGCCGGACGGCAGCACGGCCAGCGTGTGCTCCTGCATCGCCACTTCACGCGCATAGCAGTTGATCAGCAGGCGGCCGTGCTGTCGTTCGGCGAAGCTCTCGGCAACGGAAGGCGCGGGTTGCAGATGTCGGGCTGACAGCGGTGAGTTCATAGAAGTTTCCATTTCAGTGAAATAAACAGCGCGGCGACGACGGCTGCGCCCAGCCAGAGCGGGGCGGCATAGCCGAGCGATGGCGCCAGCAGGCTGGCCAGCAGGCCGGCGCTGACGGCGCCCCATTTGTTGGCCCCTTCCAGGCTGCCGAAGTGGCGGCCTGCGCGGTCGATGGTGGAAGTGGCTGCGGCCAGCGTGTTGATGGCGAGGTAGGCGCCGGTCATGCCAATGCCCATCAGGATGCGGCCCGCCAGCAGTGCTGGCAGCGAATCGGCCAATGCCTGCAGCAGCAGGCCGGCGCTGGTCAGCGCGGCGTACCATCTGAGGGCGGCGCGGGCATTGGCGTGACCGAGCTTGCGCCCCAGGGGCCATGCCAGCAGCAGGAACAGGGCGTGCGGCAGGCCGAACATCATGCCGGCCGTGGCGGCGCCGATCTGCAGCCGATGCGCGAGATCGCTGACAAAGTAGGGATAGGACAGCACGGTGCCGATGGCGAGCAGCGCCTGCAGCCGATACAGGTTCTCCGCGCTGACGCCGCAATCGCAGGCGGCGATGGCCTGCGCGCCGGACGGAACGCCGGCGTTCGCGGCGGCCGATGGCTGGACGGGCCGGCGCGGCGCGGGAGCTTCCGGCAGCAGGTACAGCACCACGCAGGCGGCGCCGGGGAACAACGCCAGGTACAGGAACAGCTGCAGCAGGTTGGCGTGGCCGCTCATCAAGCCGATCAACGCCGGGCCTGCGAAGAGGGCGGTTCGTGCCGAGGCCTGCATCACGCCGAGCAGCGCCGCCAGCCGCGCAGGCGGCAGTTGTTCCGCCAGATAGGCGTTGGACGCGGAGAAGGTTCCGCCCAGCAGCCCTTGCAGCATCAGGCCGAGGGCGAATTCCAGCGGCGTGCGCGCCAGGCCGGTGAGAATGAAGCTGAGGCACAAGCCGGCGTGCGCCCGCATCAGCGAGGCGCGCCGGCCGATGCGGTCGGCCAGCCATCCCCAGGCCGGATTGGCGATAGCTGCGGCCAGTGTCGGCAGCGTGAAGTACCAGCCGGCCAGCGCCGCCGATGGCGCCGCCGCCGGGAAGCTCGACTCCAGGATCTGCGCATAAAACGGCGGCATGCACAACGCCGCGAACGCCGCGCCGAAGTGGCCGGCGACGGTGACCATCACCCCGCGCGTCGTCCCGGCCTGCCGCGATGCGGCTTGCGCGATGCTCATGGGTGGCCGCCGCCATGGGCCGGCGAGACCGTCTGCGCGGCGGCCAGCGGGTTGCTTACCGTGCGCAG
Organism: Duganella vulcania; assembly: GCF_009857655.1. NCBI lineage: Bacteria > Pseudomonadati > Pseudomonadota > Betaproteobacteria > Burkholderiales > Oxalobacteraceae > Duganella > Duganella vulcania. The sequence continues at coordinate 261,726 of NZ_WWCX01000002.1, read as the reverse complement.
ACGTTGTGTGCTCCAGCCGAGCAGGCGGCGCGCGGCCAGGCATTCGATCCGCAGCCGCTCGCCGAGCAGATCGAATTCGCGATGGCGCTCGGCGTTTTCCGGGAAGCGCGACTGATAGGCCTGGACGGTGCGCGCGGCCTGGGCCCAGAACAGCGCCTCTGCATAGCCGTGATGGCGCTCCAGCCGCCATGCCAGCTCACCCAGGTTGATGAAGAACAGCACTTCCAGCAGGTAGTCGCGCGCTTCCTCCTGCGAGTCGAACATGAATCCCCCGCTGGCGTTGAGCGCGTTGCGATAAGCTGGCGCGGAGCGCAGGCCGGCCAGCTGCGCTTCATTGGTGGCGCCTCGCAGATAGTGCAGGCCGCCGGGCAGGTCGCGGATCGCAATACGGCGAGGCAGGCCGTCGCGCAAGATCAGCAAGGTGTTTTGCGCATGGCATTCGAGCAGCACGCCGTGCGCCATCATCAGATGCAGAAGCGGCGGGACGCTCGCCTCCAGCAGCGCGGCCACCCAGCGCTGCGTGCCGTGCCTGGCCAGCCACGGACCGATGGTCAGTGCGCCGTCGCCGGCCAGCGTTGTCAGGGCGGTCATCGGGAAGACCTGCTCGCCCTCCGCCAGCACCGACTCCGGCGCGCTGCGCCAGATCGCGCCCAGCATGCCGTAGGCGCCCAGGCGCTGGCGCGGCGCAGCGACCGTGATGCCGGCCGGCTCGGCCAGTATCGCCAGCCGCTGGACATCGGCGAGAAAGGCGTCGTCGCGGCAGATGCCATCCAGCCAGCGCGAGATGATGGGCGCGTTGTGCACGTGGTGGTCGGAGAGGATGCGGTCGGCCGAACTATTGGCGATGGCCAGCGGCAGTTTCAGGTTGCAGCGGCCGTCGGCCGCCAGGCTGCTGAGCGAACGTATCGATTGTTGCGCCAGCCATTCGGCGCGGCCTGCGCCCAGGTGCAGCAAGGTGCCGCCGGCCAGCCAGTCGGCGAAGTGCGGCGCCACGCTATGCTCCCATTGCCACGGATGCACCGGCAGCAGGCGGTAGCGCGCCGGCGTGCGGCCCTGGGCTTCGATCAGGCCAAGCAGGCGGTGGTACTCCTCCGTTCCCAGTTGCGATTGCACGAAGCTGTCGTAGTCGAGCCCCGGCAGCTGGTGGGTTTCGCTGGCTTGGCGGTCGATCGCCAGCCAGGTCAGCATGATGGCCTGCGCGAACTCCGGGCCGTAGCGCCGGTGCTCGCCGATGCTGAAACCGATGCGCGAGCGGAAGCACGGATGGTAAGGATGGCCGTCGCCCAATTCCGCTTCCTGCAAGGCGTAGGGCGATTGCAGCGTGGCCTGCGGTGCCGCCGTCATCGACCAGGCCTGTTTGAGCGCGGTCTGTTGCAGCTCGGTGACGAAGCGGCGCAAGGCCTCCGCCTGCGGTTGCAGGTGCCGTACCAGCGTCGGTACCACGGTGGCGATGTCCGGCTGCGGCTGACCGGGGGCGCGCACCTCGCCGCACAGCCGCAGGCGGTCGAAGGCGCTATGGCCGGCGATATCGATGTGGTAGGTCCGCGGGGCATCCTGTTCGTCCCGGCCCTCCAGCGACAGCCGGTTCCACTCCGTTTCGATGACGCCGGTCAGGCAGCCCTCGTTCCAGAAGGCTTCGATGAATTGACGCAGCGTGCGGGCCTGGGCGGCGGCGTAGTGGGGCAGGAATGCAAGAGTGTGGGGCATGGCGGCTTCTATGGATTGAAAGCTTGTCCTAAATGCTATATCGCCAGCTTATCCGCCATGGGATTGAATGTCAATACAAATGATAATGATTCGTATTTAAGATCAAATGCGTGCGTGCCGGCACGCGCCGCAAGATCAGGCGCTCACCACCCGGTCGCGCCCTTCGTGCTTGGCCTGGTAGAGCGCCTTGTCGGCCCGCGAGATCAGCGACGAGGCGCTGTCCGGCGGCCCCTCCGGCGTCGACGAGGCCACGCCGATGCTGACGGTGAGCGCGATCCGTTCGCCGTTGTCGCCTTCGATGCGCAGCAAGGCGACATCGGCCCGCAGCCGCTCGGCGGCGCCGCTGGCGACGTCGATCCCGGTTTCCGGCATCAGCAGCACGAACTCCTCGCCGCCGAAGCGCGACGCCATGTCGATATTGCGCATGCCGCCCTCCAGCGCCCGCGCCACCGCCACGATGGCACGGTCGCCCGCCTCGTGGCCGTAGACGTCGTTGACATCCTTGAAGTGGTCGATGTCGACCATCAGCAGCGACAGCGAATGCTTGAAGCGCCGGCTGCGTTCCAGCTCCTTGTTGATTTGCTCCGTCATGCGGCGGCGGTTGCCGATGCCGGTCAGCGGATCGGTGGTGGCCAGTTGTTCGAGCTTGGTGTTGGCCACCATCAGCTCCAGCGTGCGCCGCGTCACCCGCGCCTCCAGCTGGTTGCGCTCATCGTGCAGCGCGAGCAGCGTCTGGCGCCGGCCGCGCAGCGCGAAGATCAGCGCCGAGATCAACACGCCCTCCAGCACGATCAGCGTGAGGCCGGCCAGTATCTGCCAAAGGTATTGCTCGAACACGCTGCGCGGACGGTTGACCCATTGCGCCGTCGGCGGAATATTCTGCAAGTGGAAGCGCTGCGCCGCGCCGTGGTCGAACAGGTAGCCGGGAATGCCCGCGATGTCGGGCTTGCGCTGCAACAGGATGGCGCCGATGGCGCGGCCGATGCGTTCGGCGCTGACCACGTAGCCGCCCACCACGCCGGGCACCACGATGGCCTCCCAGTTGGTGAAGATCGGCACCTGGGTGGTGGCCACCAGCTGGCGCGCGATGTCCACCGGCCGGCGGCGCTCCCCGGCGCTGTCGTGATAGCTCGGCAGCAGGAAGATGGCGCTGCCGGGCCGCAGCAGCGCGGCCTGGCGGAAGATTTCCGCGTAGGTCAGCCGGTCCCAGTATTCGAAGCGCAATTGCCGCGCATAGAGGCCGGCCGCTTCGCGCACGCCGTTCACCGATTCCTGCATGCGGTCGGTGCTGTCGCCGATCACCACCACATGCCGCACCTCCGGCGCCACCTGCGGGATCACGCCGATGGCGCGTTTGAAGCTGGCCTGCACCTGATAGGCGACGCCGTCGTGCGGCGACCAGTTCAGGCGTCCGTGGTTCATGTAGTGGCGCGGCACGCCGCGGAACAGGTCGGGGCGGTCGCTGAGGAAGCGCGCCGCCACATAGTTCTCGGTAATGATGGCGTCGAACTGGATGTGCGCGTACTTGGTGCGCAGGTACTGCTCCATGCCGGCCTGCGCCTGCTCGTCGCCGACGCGCACGGCGTCGAAGCGTTCTTCGAAGATGCCCAGCGTGGAGGTCTGGCGCTTGTCGGCCAGTTCGTCCGACAGGCCCTTGTGGATCAGCGACTGCCAGGCCGACGCGGAATCGGAGCCCAGCGAATACAGCACCAGCACCTTGCGCTCGCCGGTGGCCCATGTTGGCCCGGCCAGCGCCGCCAGCGCCCACGCCAGCAGCGCGCAGCCCAGCAGCAGCCGGCGCCAGAGCTGGCGCGACCCGATTCCCTGCGCGGCAAATGGATGATCCCTGTGCGGCATGGTCGGCGTTGATTCCCGAAGCAAAACTGGCGCTTACGGCGAAGTTTGCATTATGGAAAGTCTAGCACGCTTCCCGCACGATTGGGCGGTCATGCCGCGCGCAAGGCGTCGACGATTTTCATGCGGGCCGCGCGCAGCGCCGGCAGGAAGCCGCCGACCATGCCCATCGCCAGCGAAAACATGAGCGTTTTGACCACGATGGCGGGCGTCAGGCGGAAGCCGAAGGCCAGCTCGGAGAAGGACTGGAAATTGGTGGTCGAGAAGGACAGGAACTGCATCAGCGAGGCGCAGGCCAGGCCCAGCGCGCCGCCCAGCACCGCCAGCAGCATCGACTCGGCCAGGAAGGCGGCCAGGATGCTGCGGCGCTGGAAGCCCAATGCGCGCAAGGTGCCGATCTCGCCGACGCGGTTGGCGACCGAGGCGTACATGGTGATGGTGGCGCCGATCATCGCGCCGATCGAGAAGATGATCGACAGGATCAGCCCCAGCACGCTGATGAAGGTCGACAGCGCCTTCGACTGGTCGGAGTAGAAGGTCTGTTCGCGCTTGGCGTCCAGCGTCAGGCGCTGGTCCGATTCGATGTCCTTCTTGAAGCCGTCGAACAGCGAGGTGTCGGCCAGCCGCAGCACCATGGCCGAATAGGCGTTGCGGCGGAAGGCCGGCATCAGCTGGTCGGCGTCGCCCCAGATCTCGGAATCGAAGCCGCTGTTGCCGGCGTCGAACAGGCCGACCACGGTCCACTCGCGCTGGCCGAAGCGCAGCGTCTCGCCGATGCCGGCGCCCTCGAAGCGGCGCGCGATGCTGGCGCCGGCGATGATCTCGGAAGCGCCGGGACGGAACATGCGGCCCGCCGTCAGCTTCACCTGCGGCCGCAGCATCAGGCCGCGCGGCGAGATGCCGCGGATGATCACGTTGGACGGCTTGGCCGAGCCGCGCTTGTTGAGCGAAATGAGCACCACCGTTTCCTTCGACAGCAAGGGCTGGCCGTCGGCGCCGCGCGCGATGGAAGGGTGGCTGGAGGCGATGCTGGCCTGGGTGCGGTCCACGCCGCTCTGCACCTCGGTATCGGCCGAGCGGCGTATCAGGATCACGTTGTCGTATTCGCCGGTGGTGACCATGGTGTTGCGCAGGCCCTCGTCGAGCATCAGCACCGTGGCGAACACGAACACCACCAGCGCCAGGCCGGCGCCGGTCAGCGTGGTGGTCAGGCGGCGCGCCCACAGGTTGCGGGCCACGTAGGAAAGAGGGATCTTCATGATGGATGCGTCAACCTATGCTCCTCAAACCGTCGACGATGTTGATGCGCACCGCGCGGATGGTGGGCGCGATGGCGGCCAATGCACCGATGACCAGCGCCGCCAGCACCTGCTGCAGCACCGTCAGCCGCGACACCTCGAACACCGGGAACATGGTGCCCATCACCTTGCCGAGGAAGGCGGCGAACGGGAACAGGACGGCGATGCCGATGGCCGCGCCGAACGCCGCCAGCAGCAGCGATTCCCCGAAAATCATCAGCGCCAGGAAGCCGGGCCCGAAGCCGAGCGCCTTCAGGGTGGCGTATTCGCCCAGCCGCTCGCGCGCGCTCATGGCCATGGTGTTGGCCATCACCGCGCCGATGATGACGATCACCACGAACGACACCACGCGAATCGCCACCACGATCGCCTCCGACATCGATACGAAGCCCAATTGGAAGGCCTTTTCGGTTTCGGTCAGCGTCTCGGCCAGCGAGTTGGCGAACTCCTTGTCGACGGCGGCGGAGATGGCGGCGGCGTTTTCCGGCTGGTCGATCTGCACCACGTACACGCCGATCTGGTTGGCGCGGCGCGGCATGACCTTCTTCATCGTCTCGTTGACGTAGTCCCAGTGGAAGAACAGGGTGGCGGTGTTGGTGGTGCTTTGCCTGCCGTCGTAGATGCCGCGCACCGTCAGCTCCCAGTTGCCGGGGTAGATGGTGCCCTTGAGTGGAATGACGTCGCCGACCTTGAATCCATACTGGTCGGCCAGCTTGCGCCCGACGATGCAGCCCTTGCGGTCCTTGAGGAAGTCCGCGCGCTGCTCGGGCGGCAGCAGGTAGTCGGGATAGATGTTCAGGTAGCTCTCGCCGGAGACGGCGAACTGCGCGAAGAAATTCTTCGGATCCTTGTATGTGCCCTGGAACCAGTTGGCGAAGCCGACCCCGGACACGCCCGGCACCGCGCGGATGCGCGCCTGGTAGGACAGCGGCAGCGGGAATACCAGCGAGGTCTTGTTGCGCGTGACCAGCGTGGTGTTGGACGCGCCCTCGGCGCCGGCGTACCACGCGTCGACCACGGTCTGCAGCAGACCGAAGGAAAAGATCGCCACCACCAGGCCGAGTATGGTCAGCGAGGTGCGCAGCTTGTGGCGCATGGCGTTCTTGAAGATCAGCCGCAGCGTGTACATGGTATCAGGCCGGGACAGTCGGTTCGCCGGCGAGCAGTTCGCCCTTGTCGAGGTGGATCATGTTGCGCGCCTGCGCCGCCGCGTTGGCGTCGTGCGTCACCATGATGATGGTCTTGCCCAGCTGCTGGTTGAGCTGCTGCAGCAGCACCAGGATCTCGGCCGCCGAGTTGCGATCCAGGTCGCCGGTCGGCTCGTCGGCCACGATCAGCGTCGGGTCGGTGACGATGGCGCGGGCGATGGCCACGCGCTGCTGCTGGCCGCCGGACAGCTCGTTCGGCGTGTGGTCCATGCGGTCGGCCAGGTTGACCATCTCCAGCGTCAGCTCCACGCGCTCGCGCCGTTCGCGCCGCGACAGGGGCGTGAGCAGCAGCGGCAGCTCGACGTTCTCGAACGCCGACAGCACCGGCATCAGGTTGTAGAACTGGAAGATGAAGCCGACGTTGGTCGAGCGCCAGTGCGCCAGGTCGCTCTCGCTCATGCCGGCGATGTCCAGGCCCGCGATGCGCAGCACGCCGCTATCGGGCTTGTCGATGCCGGCGATGAGGTTGAGCAGGGTGCTCTTGCCGGAGCCGGATGGCCCCATCAGCGCCGTGAAATCGCCGGCCGGTATCGCCAGGCTGATATCGCGCAGCACCTCCACCAGCTGGTCGCCGCGGCGGTAGGACTTGACCAGATGTTCGATCAGTACCAGTGGTTCGCTCATCTTATTTTTTCGCCAGGCTGACGGCGGCGCCGTCGTGCAGCTTGGCGTCCGGCGCCAGCACCACCTTGTCGCCGGGCTTGACGCCTTTGACCTCGGTCAGGTCGCCGATCTTGCGGCCCTGCGTGACCGGCACCTGCCTCACCTTCTCGCCATCGAGCACGAACACCACCGCCTTGCCGTCGCGCGTGGCGATGGCGGCCGGCTGCACGGCGGTCACGGCCTGCCTGTCCTCCGGCGGCACGGGCTTCGACAGGAAGGCCACCTTGGCGCTCATGTCCGGCAGCACGCGCGGGTCGTGGTCGACGAAGCGCACCTTGACCAGCAGGGTGGCCTTGCTGCGGTCCATGGTCGGCACCATGCGCGAGACGGTGCCGGCCAGGTGCAGCTCGGGGAAGGCGTCCAGCAGGATCTCGGTCGGCTGGTCGACGCGGATCTTGCTGAGGTTCGATTCGGAGACGTCGGCCTCCACCTCCAGCGTGTCCATGTCGGCGATGGTGACCACCGCGCCCTTGCTGTCGGCAGCGGAGGAGAAGGGCGTGATGTTGTCGCCGACGTTGGCGCTCTTGGTCAGGATCACGCCGTCGAACGGCGCGCGTATCACCGTCTGGTCCAGCGCCACCTGCGCCACCTGCGCGTTGGCCTTGGCGGCGGCGATGGCGGCGTTGAAGCCGGCGATATTGGCCTTGGCCTTGGTCAGCCGCGCCTGCGCGGTGTCGTAGGCGGAGGCGGTGATGAACTTCTGGTTCAGTAGTTCGGCGGTGCGCTTGAAGTTGGCCTGCGCGTCGAGCAGCTCGGCCTGGCCCTGTTCCAGGTTGGCCTGCGCCACCTTGACGTTGGCCTGCGCCTGGCCCAGCGTGGCGCTGACGTCGCGGTTCTCCAGCCGCGCGATCACCTCGTCCTTCTTGACCTTGCTGCCTTCGAGCACGCCCAGCCACTCCAGCCGGCCGGTGGCCTTGGACGACAGCGCCGCCTTGCGCTGCGCCACCACGTAGCCGGTGGCGTTGAGCAGGGTATAGCTCTGCGACGGCCAGGTCTGGGCCACGGTGACGGTTTCCACGCTGCTCTTGCCGCTGAACTGGCCCATGGCGACCTTGCCGCCAATGCCGGCCACGATCACCACCAGCGCGATCTTGATCCAGCGGCGGCGCTTGGACCGCTGCCCTTGAACCTGCGCGGGAGCACCGCGCTCTATTTTCAACCTTGAGATGTCGGGAGTGGCCACAAATGCCTCGTAAAGAAAGCAAAAAATTAGCAAGAAGTTCACACGAATAGTGCGGGAAAATCCCGGCCGTGGCAAGTCGGTCCGCAATAACATGCCGGCCGTGCCGGGGAGGACGCGCTACCGCTCCGTCCCCATTCGTGCGTTGAACCACATATGCTGGCGGAAGGCTGTGACAACATGGAGCTTTGGAATTTGCTGGGCCCGCTATGACCACCATGCCTGATATAAACCGTACTCCGCCGGCCATCGATGCCGACAAGCTGAAGCTGCTGACGGAGATGCAAAGGAATTCCTTTGAGTATTTCATCCACGAAACCAACCCGGCCAACGGCTTGATCCGCGACAAGACCGAGCCGGGCTGGCCGGCCAGCATCGCCGCGGTCGGTATGGCTCTGACCGTCTACACCATCGGCGTCGAGCGCGGCTGCATGCCGCGCGGCGAGGCCGTGCTGCGCACCCTGACCACCTTGCGCTTCTTTGCCAATTGCGAGCGGGGCACCGGGCCGGACGCCACCGGCTACAAGGGCTTCTACTATCACTTCCTGGACATGGAAAGCGGGGCGCGGGCATGGCGCTGCGAGCTGTCCAGCATCGACACCGCGCTGCTGATCGCCGGCATGCTGGCGGCGGCCGCATATTTCAACGAGGACTCCCCGGGCGAGCGCGAGATCCGCGAACTGGCGCATATGTTGTACCGGCGCGTGGACTGGCAATGGATGCGCGGCCGCAACGGCTTGCTCTGCCACGGCTGGAAGCCGGAACAGGGTTTCCTGCGCTGGCACTGGGAAGGCTACGACGAGGCGCTGATCCTGTACATCCTGGCGCTCGGGTCGCCGACCCATCCGATCGGCCGCGACAGCTATGACGCATGGGCCAGCACCTATGAATGGAAGACGGTGTACGGCATCGACTACCTGTATGCCGGCCCCTTGTTTATTCATCAGATGTCGCACCTCTGGCTGGACCTGCGCGGCATACGCGACGATTTCATGCGTGCGCACGATCTGGACTACTTTGAGAACAGCCGCCGTGCCGCCCATGTGCAGCAGCGCTACGCGATCGAGAATCCGATGGGCTTTCCGGAGTACGGCGAACTGTGCTGGGGTTTCACGGCCAGCGACGGCCCCGGCCCCGCCAGCCGGAAGATCGGCGGCGTGCAGCGCAGGTTTTATGACTACGTGGCACGGAGCGCGCCGTACGGCCCGGACGACGGCACGCTGGCGCCGTGGGCGGTGGCGGCCAGCTTGCCGTTCGCGCCGGAGATCGTCCTGCCCAGCATCGCCCACTTCCAGGGGCTCAAGCTGTGCGAGGCCAATCCCTACGGCTTCAAGGCTTCGTTCTCGACGGTCTTTCACCTGTGCGAGACCGGCTGCCGGCGCTGGGTATCGCCTTACCACTTCGGCATCAACGAAGGCCCGACGGTCGTCATGGTGGAAAATTACCTGAACGATTTTCCCTGGAGCCTGCTGCGGAAAAATATTTATTTGCGCAATGGCTTGCGCAGCGCTGGCTTCACCGGCGGTTGGCTGGACGCATAAGCCGCCGGGAGGCGATACAATCCTGCTTTTCCCCGGATGCTTTTTCCCCATGACGATCCCAATTTCGATCCTTGACGCCCTGGACCGCGCGGACGCTTCGTGGCGTCCGCTGCTGGTGCAGGGGCTGGAGGCCATGATGGCCGCCACGCCCGATTACCTGCCGCAACTGGCGCGGGACCAGTACCTGCCCACCGAACAACGCCTGTTCGCCGCCTTCTCGCTGCCGCTGCAGTACGTGCTTAGCTTTGGAATTTACAAGGATTTTGAAGTCGAATGTCGGCCGATTAGGCACTGCATCGCGGTCGGTGACCTTAGTATTTTTCCCGGCTGTGAAGCCTACTGAGCGCTAAGTACGGTCTCACCATCATCTCTTGAGGGCGGGCGAGGCGTGACAGTGCGAACTGCTCGGTATTGTCATCGGGTGTTACGGGCATCGGCGGATCAACGAAAGCCGACTATTATAGCGACGGAGCGCTGAGCCGGTGCGCTAAAATGTCGGTTCGCATACTATTTTGGCAAGCGGCCTAGTCGTAAACGTGCCCCTGCAATAACCCGCTCAGTCAAGGTTGTTTATAAAAATGTCTGCTGCACGATAGATACACAGCAGCATTGTTCTATCAAGAATCCACCGATTATCTCCACTTTCAGCCAACGAATTTCGTAATTCGCCGATTGGCATAGTATTCTCTATTCGGAAATTTTTATTGCGCGAAGTTCAGTGATCTTTCTCTCTAAAATTTCAATCTGTTTGCTAAATATATTTTCGGCAGGATAGGCTAATTCTATGAAGCGTAAAATTTCTTCTATCTCTAATTCGCTATAAATTTTGGCAAGGCCAGAATGCATGGATTCCTCCCATGGCAGGCTGGATAATGCCTCCGCCAATGATTGAAGAATTTGAATTTTTCCGTCGCCAGGGCACTGAGTAATAGCTTCTGAGAAATGGTAAATTGCATCTATATTTTTTCTGGAGATGAATTTGATTTTTCCTTTTAGCGTATTAATCCTGAAATATTTAGGGGAAATTTTTTCTGCGATAGCTATTTCTCTTTCTGCGCTGGATAGATCATTCTTTGTTAAGAATAGGTCTGCACGATCTATTCTCGTTATTTCATTATCATATATATTTATGGAGGTAAGGAAGTGCAGTTCTGCATCTGAATAATTATTTAATAGTAAGTGAATGTTTCCAATTTCTCGGTGGCTATCAGCTACATTGTAATTGTGATCAAGTGCTGCCCATTCCGATGCCGCTTGATTATAATGTATCAATGCAGCATTAAGGTTTCCGTAATGCTTCTCCAGGTATGCAATTTTCTCGATGTAATTTATTCCGCCAGACAACGATGATATGGCCTTAAACGCACTTTCTGCCTCAACTAAATAATGTCTTGCGTCCTTGAATTGTCCTAATTGAGTTAATGCGGCACCTAACAATAAAGTACAATTCGCTGCCCCTAATGGATCGCCTATCTTGCGAAATAAATCGATGCAATTCCTGTATATCTCTTTGCCAATGTTCGCCTCTCCACGCATCATATAGAGATCCGCTTGAACCATATGACAGTTGGTTTTGCCTAAAGCATCTTTGGTTTCTTCGTACAGTTTAAAGGAGAAGTCCAAATACTCTTGAGCTTTTAAAAAATCCCAGCGACATAAATAAATGCACGCGATATTCTGAAGAGTGTGCGCCTCATTTAAGCGTGTACGGTTATTGCGAAATATTTTTAGAGCTAATTCATGATTTTTTAGAGCAGAATCCAAATCATGGTAAATTACCTGTATTCTTCCTAAAGTACTATAGCAAAGCCCTTCGCCCAAACTTCTATTTTTATCCTTGTAAATTTTTTTCGCGGAAAGAATTATTCTGATAGCCGTTTTGTTATCATCTAAATGATGATGAACCTCCGCCAGCGACTGGAGGCAATTCGCTTCGCCGATTATATTTTTCAAAGAGCGAAATTCCTCAATCGCCTCGTGATAAAGCTGCTTCGCTCTTGGATAGTCCGATTTAATCGTCGCAATATCGCCGTCCAGCTTCTTACAAACCACTCTAAGCTTTTCATCGGGCTGGTTTGTATAATTTATATCATCTAAAGTTGCTTGGGATTTCTCGATCGTGCTCTGCAAATAGTCGAGTTTAGCCCTGTAATACAGTGCCCATGCGATCGAAGACTTGTTTATGTGATGCGAATTTTTTTTAGATAAGACTTTGGTTAGCGTTGACTCAAGTGTAGGGTACTGAAAAATATCAAGCAACTCACTACACAACTCTTGAAGATTTTTTTCCGAGTTTTTTTCTTTTGCTAAAAGCGAGTAAATTGTGGCCTCGGTACGCCAAGCGAGGTCAGCAGAATGAAATTTTCGTGACCATAAACTGCTTAGCCTGTTTATTTTTACAAAACGCAAGGGATCGTTTGCAGATAAACTATTCCATAGGAGATCTCGTGTTTTTTCATGCACGCTCCAGCCGTACCCTGGGAAAATATCTATATAAGGAAGCGCTAGAAACTCCTCAAACTCCTCGCCTGTGAGGGGGGAATCTAAAAGTGAGTTTAGCATTGGTCCATCGAACCACGTTGGGATGGCGGCAGTCCAGACCGCATTTTGTAGTTTTTGCGGTTGCGTAGCTAAATTGAATTTTGTCGATATCCAAGCCTTCTCTTCTTCCGTTTTTGCCGATAAGAGTTCGGTTAATAATGATTCCATTGAAGTCATGACTTTTCCTCAATAGCGTTGATAACTTTATTGGGGAGCGCCTTAATAATTTTCATTATTTCACCAGGTTGGCCATTCAATGCATGACAAATCCCTGCTAACCAGTCCTCAACGGACTTAACAGGGATGTGTTTCTGCAGTGCATCAACGACCGGCATCCATTCGTGAGCTTCGCGTACGCCATATAATTCGTGCACGGTGTGACAGTCACCCCATTCTATGCCAGCTGTAGGTACAGTTTGTCCTGCTATTACCACCCTCACGGAGTCGCACTTTGCGGCGCGAGACAGGAAAGGCCCACTCATCCAATTTTTAACTTCGGCAGGGGCCTGTTCGTACGTGTCAAATACTATAACTAATGGCTTAGTCAACGCAGACATATCGTCGAACCATGCTTCCGTTAGCATAGTTTGACGATATTCTCGTTCGGCTATATCGGAAACCTGAAGTGCAATTCTTATTGAGTTAACTTTTCCTTGTTGATGGATATCATCCAATTTGACCGTTGGTACTTGGCCAGCCATCTCTCTTGCGCAATGATTAAACTTTTCAAGTTTCCCCCAGCCAATATGCGTAGCGCTTCTTGAAAAAATTTCAGTTACTCCCACTGAATTTTCACGAAGTTCAATCGTTATTGGGTCATGAAGACCTTTCATTTCCTTTAGGCAGGAATGCAGCAGAGAAGTTTTTCCACTTCCGCTGTTTCCCTTGATCAGTATTATATTATTTTCACATTTATCTAAAAAGAGATTACCCAAAGCTCTGCGTTGGATATGATAGTTTGCGAAAGGGACGGCCATGAAAATTATCCAATATTAATGCTGTTATTTTTCTTTGATTTTTGCTTGATATTTTCTAGAGTCGCGGAACTACTTTTTGCGTCTATTTCGTTACTTCCATGACTGGTTTCTTGGACGAGATCTTTGAGGGTGGTTTTTTCCGGGAGATGAGTTTCTATTTTTCCTGAAATTTTTCCTGCTTTTATCGATGCGGATCGAATCTTTCCGCGCAAAATTATCACTACTATTGCAATAGCTAAAATTATTGCGGATGAAATAATCAAAGTCGAAGTTGTTGTTTCAGTCATGGCGCTTAGCTTCCATAGCAGTTAGGTGATGTTTTAAGTAACTTTGGGCAACTATACCGTAAATTTCTCCGCCGCACGAATTTTTTACCTGGGAGGATAAGAAGGTTGCGGGCTGTAATACAATCCCCTTTTTTGAGGTGAACTTTTAATGATTATTCCTTCACCACTAGTTGATGCGCTTAAAATAGCGCATAGCTCTTGGCATTCATTGCTGGTGCAGGGGCTGGAGGCCATGATGGCCGCCACGCCCGATTACCTGCCACAACTTGCTCAGGACCAGTACCTGCCCACCGAACAACGCCTGTTTGCCGCCTTTTCGCTGCCGCTGCAGCAGGTGCGCTACGTGCTGGTCGGCGAAGGCCCGTATCCGCGCGCCGAGAGCGCCACCGGCGTCTGCTTCATGGACGGCGCGGTCGGCGGCCTGTGGTCGGACGAGCGGGGTGGCGGGTTGTCCAAGCCGGTCAACAAGGCCACCTCGTTGCGCAATTTCATGAAGATGTTGTTGGTTGCCGACGGTCAGCTGGCGCCGGACAACACCGCCGGCGAGGCCATGGCCGCCGTCGCCGCCCGCGCCCGAAATACGTCGGTCAGCCATATCCAGACGCTGGCCGAGATGCAGCAGAAATTGATCCAGCAGGGGTTTTTGCTGCTGAACGCGTCGCTGGTGTTCCGCAGCCATGTGGCGCCGGCCAAGGATGCCAAGGCCTGGCTGCCGTTTTTCGAGACCGTGATGGCCGGCCTGGCCGCGCAGGCAACCACCAAGCCGACGATGGTGTTGTGGGGAAAGATCGCTGAACTATTGAGCAAGCTGCCGGTCATGCGGGAGTTCCCGCGCATCGTGGCGGAACATCCCTACAACCTGAGCTTCATCGGCAACCGGGACATGCACCAGCTGTTCCAGCCGATGCAGTTGTTGAAACGGTAAGTAACCCTTCTGGCAAAAGGCTCTCCGGGCAAACTTCGTTAAAGTTTGATATACTTGACTAAATCGATCAACTAATCAGCTCTTATGTAACACTGTAATGAGCGATGAGGTCGATATTTTAACCTAGTTGAACCGAGGTAGTGATGCGTCTGACCACCAAAGGCCGTTTTGCTGTGACTGCGATGATCGATCTGGCTTTGCGCCAAGGCAAAGGCCCGGTCACGCTCTCCGGCATCAGCCAGCGCCAGGCCATCTCGCTGTCCTACCTGGAGCAGTTGTTCGGCAAGCTGCGCCGCCACGAGATCGTCGAATCGATCCGTGGTCCGGGCGGCGGCTACAGTCTGGCGCGCCGCGCCGACAAGGTCACCGTGGCCGACATCATCATCGCCGTCGATGAGCCGCTCGATGCGACCCAATGCGGCGGCAAGGAAAATTGCCACGGCGCGGACGCCGCCAGCGGCGCACGCTGCATGACCCACGAACTGTGGGCCACGCTGAACGAAAAAATGGTCGATTACCTGGATTCCGTGTCCCTGCAGGATCTGGTCGATCAACAGAAGCAAAAGAATGCTGAACAAAACGTGGTCGTGATGCACCGTAACCACGCCGCGCTTGGTTAAGAGAACTAGTTAACGGAGTAACCTAGATGAACGCCCCTGAAAAAAACATCGCGCCAGTGAAGTTCCAGACCGCCCCGCATTTCCCGATCTACATGGACTACTCGGCCACCACGCCGATCGATCCACGCGTCGCCGACATGATGATTCCCTACCTGCGCGAACAGTTCGGCAATCCGGCCTCGCGCAGCCACATGTACGGCTGGACCGCGGAGAAAGCGGTGGAAGAGGCGCGCGCCCACGTCGCGGCGCTGGTCAATGCCGACCCGCGTGAGATCATCTGGACCTCCGGCGCCACCGAATCGAACAACCTGGCGATCAAGGGCGCGGCGCAGTTCTACAAGACCAAGGGCAAGCACATCATCACCGTCAAGACCGAGCACAAGGCTGTGCTGGACACGGTGCGCGAACTGGAACGCCAGGGCTTCGAGGCGACCTACCTGGAACCGCAGGACAACGGCCTGATCACCATCGAGCAGCTGACCGCCGCCATCCGCCCGGACACCATCCTGGTCTCCGTCATGCTGGTCAACAACGAGATCGGCGTGATCCAGCCGATCGACGAGATCGGCGCGCTGTGCCGCTCGAAAGGCATCATCTTCCACTGCGACGCCGCGCAAGCGACCGGCAAGGTGGCGATCGACCTGCAAAAGACCAAGTGCGACCTGATGACCTTCACCGCCCACAAGACCTACGGTCCCAAGGGCATCGGCGCGCTGTACGTCTGCCGCAAGCCGCGCGTGCGCATCGAAGCGCAAATGCACGGCGGCGGCCACGAGCGCGGCCTGCGCTCCGGCACCCTGCCGACCCACCAGATCGTCGGCATGGGCGAAGCCTTCCGCCTGGCGAAAGTGGAAATGGACAGCGAGATCGCCCGCATCAAGGGCCTGCGCGACCGCCTGGCCAAGGGCCTGCAGGAAATCGAAGAGACCTACATCAACGGCGACATGGAACACCGCGTGCCGCACAACCTGAACGTCAGCTTCAACTACGTCGAAGGCGAGTCGCTGATCATGGCCGTGAAGGACCTGGCCGTGTCGTCCGGTTCGGCCTGCACCTCGGCCTCGCTGGAGCCATCGTACGTGCTGCGCGCCCTGGGCCGCAGCGACGAGCTGGCGCACAGCTCGATCCGTTTCACCATCGGCCGCTTCACCACCGAAGAGGACATCGACTTCGCCATCAACCTGATGAAGTCCAAGGTACACAAACTGCGTGAGCTGTCGCCACTGTGGGACATGTTCAAAGACGGCATCGACATCAGCTCGATCCAATGGGCAGCCCACTAATTATTCAGATACAGGAGCATCAAAATGGCTTACTCGGAAAAAGTGTTGGACCACTATGAAAATCCACGCAACGTGGGCGCGTTCGAAAAGGGCGACGAGACCGTCGGCACCGGCATGGTCGGCGCGCCGGCTTGCGGCGACGTGATGAAGCTGCAGATCAAGGTCGGCGCCGATGGCCTGATCGAAGACGCGAAGTTCAAGACCTATGGCTGCGGTTCGGCCATCGCATCGAGCTCGCTGGTGACCGAATGGGTCAAGGGCAAGACGCTGGACCAGGCGCTGGCCATCAAGAACACCCAGATCGCCGAAGAGCTGGCGCTGCCGCCGGTGAAAATCCACTGCTCGATCCTGGCGGAAGACGCCATCAAGGCAGCGGTACTGGACTACCAGACCAAGCACCCAGTCGCAGCGTAACCCAGTCATTCCCGCGAAAGCGGGAATCCATGCCGAGCCGGATACGGCCAATCAGCATGGGTTCCCGCCTGCGCGGGAACGACGCAGGAGAATCAAATGGCAATCACCCTGACCGAAAAAGCAGCCAAGCATATCAACCGCTACATCGAGCGCCGTGGTAAAGGCGTCGGCTTGCGTTTTGGCGTGCGTACCACCGGCTGCTCGGGCCTGGCCTACAAGCTGGAATACGTGGACGAAGTCGCGCCGGAAGACAGCGTGTTCGAATCGCACGGCGTCAAAGTATTCGTCGATCCGAAAAGCCTGCCGTACATCGACGGCACCGAGCTCGATTTCGCACGCGAAGGCTTGAACGAAGGCTTCAAGTTCCATAACCCGAACGAGAAAGACGCTTGCGGTTGCGGCGAGAGCTTCCGCATCTGATAAGCCATGCAAAATCACTTTGAGTTGTTCAATCTGCCGCAGCAGTTTGCCGTGGACGCGGGGGCGCTGGACAGCGCCTACCGCGACGTGCAGGGCCGCGTTCATCCCGACAAATTCGTCAATGCCACCGACGCCGAAAAACGCGTCGCCATGCAGTGGGCCACGCGCGCCAACGAAGCCTACCAGACCCTGAAGAATCCGCAGAAGCGCGCACAGTACATGTGCGAGTTGAACGGCGTCGATTTGCAGACCGAGTCGAATACGGCGATGCCGATGGCCTTCCTGATGCAGCAGATGGAATGGCGCGAAGAGCTGGGCGACGCCCGCGCCGCCAAGGACAGCGACGCGCTGGAGGCGCTCGACAAGCAGTTGCGCAACGAACGCAAGGCGCGTTTGGCGGAGATCGAAACGCAGATCGACGCCGGCGATTTCCACGCGGCCGCGCAAGGCGTGCGCGCGCTGATGTTCCTTGAAAAATTCGGCGAAGAAGTCCGCTTCGCCTTCGAAGCAATCGAAGCCTGAGCGCCGCGCCGCGCGCGCGCCTCGGCAGACAAGATAAGAATACAGGTCCATCCATGGCACTTCTGCAAATTTCCGAACCAGGCATGTCCACCGCGCCGCACCAGCATCGGCTGGCGGTCGGTATCGACTTGGGTACCACCAATTCGCTGGTCGCCACGGTGCGCAACAGCATTCCAGAAGTGCTCAGTGACGAGGATGGCCGCCCGCTGCTGCCTTCCGTGGTGCGCTATCTGCCCAACGGCCATGCCAATATCGGCTACAAGGCGCAAGCCGCCCAGACCATCGATCCGAAGAACACCATCGTTTCCGTCAAGCGCTTCATGGGCCGCGGCCTGGCCGATATCGCCTACGCGGAAAACATGCCCTACGATTTCCAGGACACCCCTGGCATGGTGCAGCTGAAGACCATCGCCGGCGTCAAGAGCCCGGTCGAGGTATCGGCGCAGATCCTGGCCACGCTGCGCCAGCGCGCCGAAGATTCGCTGGGCGACGATCTGGTGGGCGCGGTCATCACCGTGCCGGCTTACTTCGACGACGCGCAGCGCCAGGCTACCAAGGATGCGGCGCAACTGGCCGGCATCAACGTGCTGCGCCTGCTGAGCGAGCCTACCGCCGCCGCTATCGCCTACGGCCTGGATAACGGTTCGGAAGGTTTGTACGCCGTCTACGATCTGGGCGGCGGCACCTTCGATATCTCCATCCTCAAGCTGAGCAAGGGCGTGTTCGAAGTGCTGTCCACCGGCGGCGACTCCGCGCTGGGCGGCGACGACTTCGATCATCGCCTGTTCTGCTACATCCACCAGCAGGAAAAACTGGCGCCGCTGTCGGACGAAGACACCGCTGTCTTGATGGTCAAGGCGCGCGAAGCGAAGGAACTGCTGTCGACCAAGTCCGAAGTGACCGTGGACGCGGTGCTCGGCTCGGGCGAGGAAGTGCATCTGAAGATCACCGCCGAGACCTTCCAGGAGATCACCAAGCATTTGATCGAAAAGACCATGAAGGCCATCAAGAAGGCGCTGCGCGACGCCAACGTCGATGCGGACGATATCGATGGCGTGGTCATGGTCGGCGGCGCGACCCGCATGCCGCACGTGCAGCGCGCGGTCAGCGAATACTTCCACACCATCCCGCACGCGAACATCGACCCGGACAAGGTCGTGGCGCTGGGCGCGGCGGTGCAGGCCAATCTGCTGGCCGGCAACCGCGCGCCGGGCGACGACTGGCTGCTGCTGGATGTGATTCCGCTGTCGCTGGGCATCGAGACGATGGGCGGCCTGGTAGAGAAGATCATCCCGCGCAATTCGACCATTCCTTGCGCCCGTGCGCAGGAGTTCACCACCTTCAAGGACGGCCAGACCGCGCTGGCGGTACACGTGCTGCAGGGCGAGCGTGAGCTGGTGTCCGATTGCCGTTCGCTGGCGCGCTTCGAGCTGCGTGGCATTCCGCCGATGGTGGCCGGCGCGGCGCGCATCCGCATCACCTATCAGGTGGATGCGGATGGCTTGCTGTCGGTGTCCGCACGCGAACTGCGCTCCGGCGTGGAAGCGTCGATCGTCGTCAAGCCGGCCTATGGCCTGGGCGACGACGACGTCGCACGCATGCTGCAGGATTCGTACAAGTCGGCCGATGTGGACATGGTCGCCCGCGCACTGCGCGAAGAGCAGGTCGAGGCCGAGCGCATCATGCTGGCCACGCAATCGGCGCTGGATGAAGATGCCGGCTTGCTGAGCGACGAAGAACGCGTGGCGGTCGATGCGTTGATGAACAAGGTGCGCGACGTGGTCGCGCAATCGCAGAGCGGCGCCGCCGATCACGCGGCGGTGAAGTCCGCCGTCGAAGCACTGGCCAACGGCACCGAGGAATTCGCATCGCGCCGCATGGATCGCAGCGTGCGCAGCGCACTGGCCGGCAAGACGCTGGACCAGGTAGTTTAAACAAACCTAGAGGTATCAAGTGCCACAAATCGTATTCCTGCCCCACGCAAAACTGTGCCCGGACGGCGCCGTCATCGAAGCCGAAGCCGGCAAGACGCTGTGCGACGTCATGCTCGAAAATGACATCCACATCGAGCACGCCTGCGAGAAGTCCTGCGCCTGCACCACCTGCCACGTGCTGGTGCGCGAAGGCTTCAACTCGCTGAACGAAGCCTCCGAGACCGAGGAAGACCTGCTGGACAAGGCCTGGGGCCTGGAAGCCGTGTCGCGCCTGTCGTGCCAGGCCGTGGTGGCGGACGAGGACCTGGTCGTCGAGATCCCGAAATACACCATCAATCACGCAAGCGAAGGCGGGCACTGAGATGAAGTGGACCGACATCACCGCGATTGCGGAAGCGCTCTACGATAAGCACCCGGACATCGATCCGGCGACTATCCGCTTCACCGATCTGCACAACTGGATCGTCGACCTCGAAGAGTTCGACGACGACCACACGCGCGGTGGTGAAAAAGTCCTCGAGGCGATACAGCAGGCGTGGATCGATGAAGCCAAGTAAGCAAGCGACCAGGATCGGCGCAACCGTCACCGGCGCGGACAACATGCCGGAAATCCGCGAAGGCCAGACCGTCGCGCTGCTGCAAGAGCTGCACATCCTCACCCGCGACGGCAAGATGAACCAGGACAGCCGCCGCAAGCTGAAGCAGGTCTACCACCTGTACCAGTTCATCGAGCCGCTGCTGAAGGAAGTGCTGGCCGAGAAGGAGAGCGTGTCGCTGGTGGACCACGGCGCCGGCAAGTCCTACCTCGGCTTCATCATCTACGACCTGTTCTTCAAGGCGCTGAACGACAGCTCGCACATCTACGGCATCGAAACCCGCGAAGAGCTGGTGGCGCGTTCGCAGGAACTGGCCAAGCAGTTCAACTTCCCCGGCATGTCCTTCCTGCCGCTGTCGGTGGCCGAGTCCACCGAATCGAAGCTGCTGCCGGACCAGATCGACGTCGTCACCGCACTCCACGCCTGCAACACGGCGACCGACGACGCCATTCACTTCGCGCTGAAGAAGAAGGCCAAGTACATGGTGCTGGTGCCGTGCTGCCAGGCGGAGGTCGCGTCGGTGCTGAAGAAGAACAAGGGCAAGTCGCTGGCCAAGTCGGCGCTGACCGAGATCTGGCGCCACCCGATCCACACGCGCGAATTCGGCAGCCAGATCACCAACGTGCTGCGCTGCCTGCAACTGGAAGCCCACGGCTACCAGGTCAATGTGACGGAGCTGGTGGGCTGGGAGCACTCGATGAAGAATGAGCTGATCATCGCCACCTACAAGAACCTGCCGCGCCAGCGGCCATCGGAGCGCTTGCAGGAAGTGCTGGAGACATTGGGGCTGGAGGAGATGGGCAACCGATTCTTCACACAGCAGGTAGCAAAACAGTAAAACAGAAGGGGCAGGGAACGATGAGTGAGCTGAACGAAAAATGGTTGGACCTCCGCAGCGACACCGTCACCCGCCCCAGCGCGGCGATGCGCGCCGCGATGAACGCGGCGGACGTCGGCGACGATGTCTACGGCGATGATCCCACCGTCAACCACCTGCAGGAATATACGGCCGATTTGTTCGGCTACGAGGCTGCGTTGTTCGCGCCGTCCGGCACGCAGAGCAACCTGCTGGCGTTGCTGGCCCACTGCGGCCGCGGCGACGAATACCTGGTCGGGCAGGAAGCCCATACCTACCGCTACGAAGGTGGCGGCGCGGCGGTGCTGGGCAGTATCCAGCCGCAGCCCATCATCAACCAGCCGGACGGCAGCATCGCGCTGGCCGACATCGAAGCCTACATCAAGCCTGACGATTTCCACTTTGCGCGCACCAAGCTGCTGGCGTTGGAGAACACCATCGGCGGCCGCGTGCTGGGCCTCGAGTACCTTAAGCAGGCGACCACGCTGGCGCATGAACGCGGCCTGGCCACGCACCTCGACGGCGCGCGCGTCTGCAATGCCGCCGTCAAGCTGGGCGTGAGCCCACGCGCGGCGGTGGCGGGCTTCGATTCGGTCTCGGTGTGCCTGTCCAAGGGCCTGGGCGCGCCGGTCGGCTCCGTCCTGTGCGGCAGCAAGCCGCTGATCGCCGAGGCCAAGCGCTGGCGCAAGATGCTGGGCGGCGGCATGCGCCAGGCCGGCATGATCGCGGCTGGCGGCTTGTACGCGCTGCAGCACAACTTCGAACGGCTGGCGGAAGACCACGACAACGCCGCCTACTTCGCAAGCGAACTGGCGAAGCTGAAGCACATCAAGGTCAGCGCGCCGCAAACTAATATTTTTTACGTCGATATCCCGGCCGATGCCTGCCGTGGCTTGAACGACGTGCTGCAACTGACCCGCATCCGCGTATCGATGTCGCCGCACCTGCGCATCGTCACGCACATGGATGCATCGCGCGAGGACATCGACCGCGCCATTACCGTTTTTGGAGATTTCTTCGGATGACCGATAGCACCACTGATAACACCGTCCGCCTGGCCAAGCGCCTGTCGGAGATGCGCCCTTGCTCGCGCCGCGAAGCCGAACTCTATATCGAGGGCGGTTTCGTCAGCGTGGACGGCGTTGTGGTGGAGGAGGCGGGCGCCCGCGTGACGCTGGAACAGCGGATCGAAGTCGCGCCGGACGCCACGCTGCTGGAGATCCAGCCGGTGACGATCCTGCTGCACAAACCGGTGGGCGCCAACGGCGGCATCGGCAAGGACGGTTCGCCGGCCGTGCATCTGCTGAACCCCGCCTCGCTGACGCGATCCGCGCCGGGCCAGCGCTTCCTCAAGCGCCACCTGGCCAACCTGACGCTGACCACGCCGCTGGAGACCAAGGCCAGCGGCCTGCTGGTGTTCACGCAGGACTTCCGAGTCAGCCGCAAGCTGGTCGACGAAGCGGCCAAGATCGAGCACGAGATCATCGCCGAGGTGACCGGCACCATCGCGGAAAACGGCCTGGCGCTGCTGAACCACGGCCTGCCGTTCAACGGCAAGCCGCTGCCGCCGATGAAGGTCAGCTGGCAGAACGAGAATCGCCTGCGCTTCGCGCCGAAGAATCCCAAGCCGGGCCAGATCGAACATATGTGCAAGCTGGTTGGCCTGACCGTGGTGTCGATGAAGCGCATCCGCATCGGCCGCATCGCGATGGCGAGCCTGCCGGTAGGCGAGTGGCGCTACCTGCAGGATCACGAGCGCTTCTGATTACTTCCCGGTGGTCTGCGACAAAATGAAGGCGTAGGTATCGGCCGACTCGGCATCCTGCTGCGCGCGGGTCGAGCCCATGCCGTGGCCGGCGTCGAAGTCCACCCGCAGCAGCACCGGCTTGCCGCTGGCCGTCGCCGACTGCAGGCGCGCCGCCATCTTCGCCGGATGGAACGGCGCCACGCGCGGATCGGTCACGCCGGTCGTCAGCATGATGGCTGGGTATTTGGTGCCATCCACCACTTGCTGATAGCTGTCGATGCTCTTCAGCGCCTTGAAGCCGGCCGGATCGGCGATCGCTCCCCATTCAGGCTCCTCGCCATAGCCGTTCTGCTCCGCCACGTAGCGCAGCGGATTGTGCCAACCCACTCCCGACACCACCGCCGCGAACAGGTCCGGCCGCTCCTCCAGCGCGCGGCCCATGGTGATGCCGCCGGCCGAACGGCCGCCGATCGCCATGCTGGCCGGCGAGGTGTAACCCTTGGCGTTCATGTCCTCGCACACGGCGATCAGGTCGCGCCAGGTGTTCGGTTTGTTTTCCAGCTGGCCGGCGCGGTGCCACTGGCGTCCGAACTCGCCGCCGCCGCGCACATTGGCGTAGCCGATGATGGCGCCCTGGTCGGCCAATGCCAGCGTGCGGCCCGCGAACGAGGGCGTGTACGCGGCCGAGCCATAGCTGCCGTAGGCGGAGATGAAGGCCGGATTCTTACCGTCCATCTTCAGGCCTTTTTTGTAGATCAGGCTATACGGGATCTGCGTGCCGTCCTTGGCGGTGGCGTAGCGCCGCTCGGTGGTGTAGGCGCTGGTGTCGATGGCCGGCTTCGGCGTGATGCCGGTGTCGCTCATCTTGCCGTCGGCGCCCACGCTCCAGATGCCGGCCGGTTCCAGCCAGCCGGTCAGCATGGCCAGCGCGCCCGCCGCATTCGGGTCGGCCTCGATCTCGCGCAGCGTGCCTTCGAAGGGCAGGGCGATGGTGGTCAGCTTGCCGTCGTTACCCAGGCGCTGCAGCGCGCTCGGGCCGCCGTCCATCGCCCGCAGGTACAGGCCGTCCTTGGCGCGCGCCATGCCTTGCAGGACCAATTTCGACTCGGCCACCACTTCGGTGGCCTTGGCCAGCGACGGCGCCCTGGCCGAGGTTTTCAGCAGGCGTCCGCGCGGATGGTCCTTGGTCGACAGCAGGTACAGGTCGTCGCCGTGCAGGTCCACGCCGGTCACCTCGTCGGCGAAGTCGGCCACCAGCTGCCATTTGGCTTTGCCCTTGACGACGTCGCGCAGCGGCGCGGCGTAGATGCGCTTCTCGTGCCGCACGTCGGCCAGGATCAGCAGCGCGGTGGCGGAGTGCTGCGCGGTGCCGATGTACGGCGCCTGGATTTTTTCATACACGATCGCCGGATCGAAGCCGCGCTTCATCAGCAGCGGATCCTTGGCCGGATCGGTGCCCAGCTTGTGGAAGCGCGCCGTCGAATCGAGGTAGCGTTCCGGCGTGTTGTTCTTGCCGGTCAGCTGGTTGTAGAAGAAACCGGAGCTGTCGTCCAGCCAGTTGGGATCGGCGGCCTGCGTGTCGGCGATGCGCTCCTTGAGGATGGCACCGGTGCGCACGTCCATGATCTGCAGGACCGAGTCTTCGCTGCCGTCCCTGGACAGCCCGTAGACCAGCTTGCTGCCGTCCGGCGAGGCTTCCCACCAGTCCAGCGAGACATGGCTGGTCTTGGTGTCGAGCGCGGTTGGATCGACCAGCACCCGGTCCTTGCCGCCCTCGCGCACGAACAGCTTGAAGTTGTTGGCGCCGGCCGGACGCTGCTGGTAGAACAGGCGCACGCCGGCTTTCTGCACGCGCGCCGGCGTGGCCACGTCGCCGGACAGTTGCTGGATGCGGGCCAGTAGCACGTCGCGTTTCGGCAATGCGTCGAGCACGGCGCGGGCGTGGGCGTTCTGCTGCTTGAGGTAGGGCAGCCAGTCGGGGTCCTTGTCGTTTTCCATCCAGCGATAGCGGTCCACCACGGCCTCGCCGAAGTAGGTGTCGCTGACGGGTTCAACCCGCGCCACGGGCGCGGCGGGAATGTCGGCCGCGAACGCGGCCGAGGCTGACAGGGCGATGGCCGCCCCGTACATCAAGCAAACAGCTTTGGTCATTTGTACCCCCTGTGGCGAAAGACTTATTCTGCCACAGAAGATTGCAAGAATTACACCGCCGGCACGGCCTTCTTTTTCTTTTCCGGCGGAGGCAGCTGGACCAGGCGGGTGCCGGTCAGTTTGTCGTGCAGGAACTGGCGGTCCTTGTCGAGGAAGGCCGTCAGCGACCACAACAGGATGCCGGCGCCGACCGCGCCCAGCGCCTGCCATTTGTGCAGGTCCAGCACCAGCGCCGCCAGCAGCGCCGGCAGCACCCACATCCAGCTCAGCAGGTAGCGCACGGCGGCGGTCTGCAGCGACAGGTGGCTATGGCCGGGACGCACCAGCTTGAGGCGCCAGGTCTTCATCGCCAGCGTCTGGCCGTCGCGGCTCCACTGGTGGATGAAGTAGGCGCCCAGCACCAGGAAGGCCAGCGCCTGGCGCATGTGTTCCATGGTCGGCGTGTGGCTGCCGTGGGTGGCGATTTCAAAGACCAGGAAGGGCAGGAACAGCACCGCGAAGCCCAGCAGGGTTTCATAGACCATCGAAATCAGACGGCGCTTGACGGTGGGGATGGTGGCCGGCTGCTTATTTGACATTGCTGTTGGCGGGCTGTGCTGGCGGAACGGATGCCGGCGCGGAGGGCGCGATCACGGGGGCGACGTTCGAGGCGTTGGGAATGGGCGCGCCGGTGGCCGGGTCGATGCCGGGCGCCGGTGCGGGCGCCGGGGTGGCGACTGGCCCGACCACCGGCGTCGTGGCGGGGCTGGCTCCGGTCGGCACCGGCGGCTTGATCGGCGCCACTGTTTTTATCTTGCTCTGGGTCGGCGTCGGCAGATTGGCGACCTGCTTCTTCATCGCCGCCTTGGCCGCCAGTTCCTTCTTCTGCTCTTCGGAGAGCTGCTGGTAGGACTCCCATTGCGTGGTTTTCTGCGACGGATCGATCTTCTGCGCGCGGGCGAAGTTCTGGCGCACCTGGCGGCGCTCCTCCGGCGTCATCTTGACCCATTCGCGCATGCGTTCCTGCACGCGGGCCTGCTCGTCCGGCTTCATCGAGGCGTAGCGCTTGACGATGCCCAGCCATTTTTGCTTGCGGATCGGCTCCAACTGGTCCCATTCGGGCGCCAGCGGCTCCAGCGCCTGCTGTTGCGCGGGCGTCAAATCCTTCCACATGGTTTTGTCGGCCGACTTGGCCGGTGCATGCTTGCCCGCCGCCGTGCCCTGCTGCGAGCCGGAAGCGGATGCGCCTTGCGCCGCAGGCTGCGCCGGCGTTTCCGAACGGCCGCAGCCAATCAGCGCCGCGCTTGCCACCGTCAATACCGCTACCGCTTTAGCGCCCCATGTTGCGTGACCGCTCAATGCCATGCCGCTTACTCGCTTTGAGCCAGATAGGCGTTAAAACCGTGGTCCAGATAGGCGGACAGCGGCAATTCGTCGGACAGCACGGCAGCGTCGAGCTCGGCCAGGTCGGCCACGCGCTGTTCCTGCTCGTACTGGTAGATGCCGGCCAGGCCGCCTACCAGCAACAGCAGCGGCAGGGCCACGCTCATGCGGGTCATCCAGCTGAACGAGAAGAAGCCGGTGCCGGCGCCAGCCAGCGCGTTCTTGCGCACGCTCACCTTCAGCGGCGCCTCCACGTGGGCTTTCTTGCGGGCGAGCGCCATCTTGCGCGCTTGCGCCAGGCGGTCGGTGGTCGATGCGGGCAGATCGTCCAGGTGCTCGTTGAGCGCGTGGCGCACCTTGTAAGCGAAATTCAGATCGTCGGTATTCATAGTTTGATTCCCTTGGCTTTGAGCGATTCGGCGAGCGTGTGTGTTGCGCGTGAGCAATGTGTCTTCACGCTCCCCTCGGAACATCCCATCGCTTCGGCTGTTTCAGCTACATCCATGTCCTGCCAATAACGCATAAGGAAGGCTTCTCGTTGACGCGCCGGAAGCTTTTGTACTTCGGCATCGATCAGGGCCAGCATCTGCTGGCGCTCGACCTGGTCCGCACTGGATTCGGCGGCGGCGGAACCCTCTTCGGCGGCGTAGGATTCAAGCAGGTCGAAGTCGTCGTGCTCGTCGCCCGAGGGACCCATGCCGGAGAACAGGCTGACCCAGGTGTTGCGGACCTTTTCTCTGCGGAAATAGTCGAGGATGGTGGTTTGCAGGATGCGCTGGAACAGCATCGGCAGCTCGGCGGCCGGCTTGTCGCCGTATTTCTCGGCGAGCTTGATCATCGCGTCCTGCACGATGTCCAATGCGGATTCGTCCTTGCGCACTGCGTAGACGGCTTGTTTAAAGGCACGCCGTTCGACGTTTTCGAGAAAGTCGGATAATTCTTTGTCTGTGGCCATGCGTCGGGTGTGGGTACTGCCGGGAAAGCCGGCGCTGGGCCGCTTGATGGCGGCTCGTGAACTGAGCGCATGCTAGCAAAAATTAGCCATTTCTGCATGGTTTTTGCGGCTTGGACGATGCAAAATGCTCCGGAATACCGAATTTTTCGATATTTCCCTTGCTCAAACCGGTGCGCCCGGTGTACCGTATGGGACGCTTTGAACACCCCGAAGCTCTATGGTCTGGTCGCAGCAGGCACACAACGCCGCAATCGACGAGACGCGCTTTCATATGTCAGCAGTTTGCTCTAACCCGTGCCACAAGCGCGAGAGGTACGCAGAACCGCTACAGATAGATCCAGCCAAACGAGAGTTTGCAGCTAGCACTGCTTTGCACGTCACTACGGTTGACGGAAGAGGCAGGTGTGACTGCAGAAAAAAAGGGAAGCAGGGCAATGCTGTAGAGGTGGGCCTACTTCGTTAGGAAAGAGCATCCGATCAATCTCCTATGGACCTTGAAAGGAATGTTTCATGAATACCGAAGCAACCGCATCATCCGGAGCGAACACGCTCACAGGCGCTGAAATACTGGTGCGCTGCCTGGCCGAGGAAGGCGTCGAGCACGTCTTTGGCTATCCGGGCGGAGCCGTACTGTATATCTACGACGCCATCTTCAAGCAAGACAAATTCCAACACGTCCTCGTGCGTCACGAACAGGCCGCAGTGCATGCCGCCGATGCGTACTCGCGCAGCTCGAACAAGGTTGGTGTCGCGCTGGTCACGTCCGGTCCGGGCGTCACCAATGCCGTGACAGGTCTTTCCACCGCTTACATGGATTCCATCCCCATGGTCGTGATCTCGGGCCAGGTGCCCAGCCACGCCATCGGCCAGGATGCCTTCCAGGAATGCGACACGGTCGGCATCACCCGCCCCGTGGTCAAGCACAATTTCCTCGTCAAAGACGTCAAGGATTTGGCGGAAACCGTCAAGAAAGCCTTCTTCATCGCCCGCACCGGCCGTCCAGGCCCCGTGCTGGTCGACATCCCGAAGGATATCTCGATGCACAAGACGACGTACTCGTACCCGAAAGAGGTCGAGATGCGTTCGTACAAGCCGGTCGACAAGGGCCACTCCGGCCAGATCCGCAAGGCGGTCCAGCTGCTGCTGCAAGCCGAACGCCCGATGATCTACACCGGCGGCGGCGTGATCCTGGCCAACGCCTCGCCCGAGCTGAACAAGCTGGTCGACAAGCTGGGCTTCCCGGTCACCAACACGCTGATGGGCCTGGGCGCCTACAAGGCGTCGAGCGAAAACTTCGTCGGCATGCCCGGCATGCACGGCACCTATGAAGCGAACATGGCGATGCAGCACTGCGACGTCCTGATCGCCATCGGCGCCCGCTTCGACGACCGCGTGATCGGCAACCCGAAACACTTCGCCTCCAACCCGCGCAAGATCATCCACGTGGACATCGATCCGTCGTCGATCTCCAAGCGCGTGAAGGTGGACATCCCCATCGTCGGCAACGTCAAGGACGTGCTGATCGAATTCCTGGCCCAGCTCGACGCTGCGGACGCCAAGCCGAACGCGCCCGCGCTCAAGGACTGGTGGAAGCAGATCGGCGAATGGCGCGGCCGCGATTGCCTCAAGTTCCCGACCTCGGACCTGGTGATCAAGCCGCAATCCGTGGTGCAGAAGCTGTGGGAAGTGACCAAGGGCGACGCCTTCATCACCTCCGACGTTGGCCAGCACCAGATGTGGGCCGCGCAGTACTACCCGTTCGACAAGCCCAAGCGCTGGGTCAACTCGGGCGGCCTGGGCACGATGGGCGTGGGCCTGCCGTACGCCATGGGCGTGCAGATGGCCAACCCGGACGCCACCGTCGCCTGCATCACCGGCGAAGGCTCGATCCAGATGTGCATCCAGGAACTCGCGACCTGCAAGCAATACCATCTGACGCCGAAGATCATCATGCTGAACAACCGCTTCCTGGGCATGGTCCGCCAGTGGCAGCAGATCGACTACGGTTCGCGCTACTCCGAGTCCTACATGGATTCGCTGCCGAATTTCGAGAAGCTGGCCGAAGCCTACGGCCACGTCGGCATGCGCATCGAGAAACCGGGCGACGTCGACGGCGCGCTGCGCGACGCCTTCGCCATGAAGGACAAGCTGGTCTTCATGAACTTCATTACCGATCAATCGGAAAACGTCTGGCCGATGGTGAAAGCGGGCAAAGGGCTCTCTGAAATGCTGTTGGGTTCGGAGGACTTATAACATGCGACACATTATCTCTGTTTTGCTGGAAAACGAAGCCGGCGCGCTGTCGCGCGTGGTGGGCCTGTTCTCGGCCCGCGGCTACAACATTGAAACGCTGACCGTGGCGCCGACCGAAGACGCGACCTTGTCGCGGATGACCATCGTCACCTCCGGTTCGGACGACATCATCGAACAGATCACCAAGCACCTGAACCGCCTGATCGAGGTGGTGAAGGTGGTGGACCTGACCGAAGGCCAGCACATCGAGCGCGAACTGATGTTGATCAAGGTGCGCGCGGTGGGCAAGGAGCGTGAGGAGATGAAGCGCACGGCGGACATCTTCCGCGGCCGCATCATCGACGTCACCGAGAAGACTTACACGATTGAACTGACCGGCGCCAAGAGCAAGCTCGACGCGTTCATCGATTCGATCGACCGCGCTTCCATCCTGGAAACGGTACGTACCGGCGGTTCCGGCATCGGACGCGGCGAACGCATCCTCAAAGTTTAATCAAATTCAAAAATACTACTAAGGAAATACCATGAAAGTTTTCTACGACAAAGACGCTGACCTCTCCCTGATCAAGGGCAAAAACGTCGCCATCATCGGCTACGGCTCGCAGGGCCACGCCCACGCGCAAAACCTGAGCGACTCCGGCGTCAACGTGACGGTCGGCCTGCGCAAGGGCGGCTCCTCGTGGAGCAAGGTCGAGAAGGCTGGCCTGAAAGTGGCGGAAGTGAACGACGCGGTCAAGGCCGCCGACGTCATCATGATCCTGCTGCCGGACGAGAACATCGCCCAGGTCTACAACGAAAACGTCGCGCCATACGCCAAGCAAGGCGCGGTGCTGGCCTTCGCCCACGGCTTCAACGTGCACTACGGCCAAGTCGTGCCACGCGCCGACCTGGACGTGATCATGGTCGCACCGAAGGCCCCGGGCCACACCGTGCGCGCCACCTACACCCAGGGTGGCGGCGTGCCGCACCTGATCGCCGTGTACCAGGACAAGTCCGGCATCGCCCGTGACATCGCCCTGTCGTACGCCTCGGCCAACGGCGGCGGCCGTGCCGGCATCATCGAAACCAACTTCCGCGAAGAGACCGAGACCGACCTGTTCGGTGAACAGGCTGTCCTGTGCGGCGGCGCGGTCGAGCTGATCAAGGCCGGCTTCGAAACCCTGACCGAAGCGGGCTATGCTCCGGAAATGGCTTACTTCGAATGCTTGCACGAACTGAAGCTGATCGTCGACCTGATCTACGAAGGCGGCATCGCCAACATGAACTACTCGATCTCGAACAACGCGGAATACGGCGAGTACGTGACCGGTCCCAAGGTTGTGACCTCGGCCACCAAGGACGCGATGCGTCAGTGCCTGAAAGACATCCAGACCGGCGAGTACGCCAAGTCCTTCATCCTGGAAAACAAGGCAGGCGCCCCGACCCTGATCTCGCGCCGTCGCCTGACCGCCGAGCACCAGATCGAAGAAGTCGGCGCCAAGCTGCGCGCCATGATGCCTTGGATCGCCAAGAACAAGATGGTCGACCAGTCGAAGAACTAAGCTTTATCTTCGCCACGAAAAAGCCGGCACTGGTTGCCGGCTTTTTTACGTCCGGGCGCGCCGCAGTGAGTTTGCGCGCATATTCCGGCATGTCTTTCAGGTACTATTAACGAACAATACACTTCCTCTTCAAACCATGAAACGTCCTACTTCCGTCACCGTCATCGCCTGGTTCCTGATCGTCACCTCGCTCATCTCCCTGGTTTCCAGCTACGTCAGCATGGACAATCCGCTGGTGCGTGAGCTCATGTCCAAGAGCTTGCTGCCGCTGTCCGTCCAATACGCCATGATGTTCGTGGGCCTGCTCGTGACTGTGGCGACCGGCGTTGCCATGTTGAAGGGACTGGGCTGGGGACGGCTGGTCTATTTCGCGTGGAGCGCGGTGGGCCTCGTGATCGGGCTGGCGACGTCGCCGATGAAGATGGCGATGATACCGGGCGCCGTCCTGCTGGCGATCTTCGCCTTCTTCCTGTACCGCCCGAAGGCCAATGCCTACTTCGGTGGACAGGTGGCGGCCAACGATGCGTAAAGTATTCGGTGTCGTCTGCCAGGTAGTTGCCGGTTTCTTTCTCTACATGGTCAGCATGCTGGCCTTCATGAGCGGGCTTCCGGTGTTGGCCAAGGCGGCCATGCTGGCCGGATTCTCGGTGCCGGCGTTCATCGCGCTTGCCATCGCGCTGGCGCTGACTGGTCTGCGCAACTGGAAGAAGCATACCGGCCTGATGCTGTTGTCCATGTCGGCGTTCAATGGATTCGTTATTTTTTCGATGGCGTGCATGTGGATGAGCGAGGAGTTCCGTCGGATGATGCCACCCGATTCCTTCGCGAACTTCAGCGCATATTTTGCCGGCGCCGTTGTCCTTGCCGCATTCGCGATCCTGGGCTGGATACTATTCAAGTCCGGCGGCGGCACGGCGGAGCAGGGGCGTGCCGGCGCGTAGCACAGTTGCAGGGACTCCGGCGAAGCGGCCTGTAGCAAAGAAAAATGGGAATTAAGGATGACGCGCGTCGATACGTGCTCGGTATTCGAAGTCAGCGCGAAGCAGGTTATTCGCGGTAAATCTGTTTATACGATATAAATTATTCTCCGGCCTCAGCCTTTCGACAGGGCGCGCGTCGATGGACGCAGGCTTAGTATCACGGTGCCGATCGTGCCCAGCACGATCAGCGCTACCGCGATCATCTCCGCCTGCGTGGCATGCAAACCAGCCACGTTGAACACCGGATTCACGCGGATCTGCTCGATCAGCAGGCGCTCCACGCCGGCCAGCATCAAATACACCGAGAACAGCCAGCCGATGCCGAACGCATGCTTGCGCAACGCCCACAGCAGCGCGAAGCACAGCGCGGCCATCGCGGTTTCGTACATCGGCGTCGGATACACGCCGGGCAGGGCGATCAGCTCGCCGTAGATGTTGTTGTCGTAGGTCTGCGCCCAGAACCAGGCCGGCAGCCAGTCCGGCTTGAGCGCCATGTTGGCGGCGATGCCCCAGTCGCCGTCGCCCGACACCTGGCAGCCGATGCGCCCGATGGCGTAGCCCAGCATCATGGCCGGCGCCGCCGCGTCCAGCAGTACCGGCAAACGCCAGCGCCGCACGCACACCATGCCGGCCAGCGTACCCAGGATCAGCCCGCCGAAAATGCTCAGGCCCGAACGCGTGAAGATCATGCCCATCGGATCGGCGGCGAACTGGTCGGTGTGCTCCAGGATATGGAACAGCCGCGCGCCGAACACGCCGGCCACCATCACCACCACCATGAAATCGCTGACCACGTCCTGCGGCGGCACGTCGGCGCCGCGCACGCGCGCCGGCCCGATCCGTCCCGCCTCATACAGGCGCTTGAGCTCGGCCCGGAACAGCGCGCCCGCCACCAGCGCGCCCAGCGCCACGAACATGCCGAAGGTTGCCAGCGGCAGCGGCAGGTCATGGCCGGTCCAGGCCTTGATCACATCACTCAGATACGGATACGACATGTAGTGCTTTCAAAAGAGGAGTCTGCTTGCATACTTCGCGCACTGTAGCATAAGGGCGATTGTTACAAACACTCACTATGTCTTACATTTACTACAGGTAATTTCAGGTAAAGTTCGGCTTGTTGTAATTTTAACTTTGGAGCCCGCAATGACCGTCATGAAATCTATCGCCGCAGCCGCTGCCGCCTCCTTCGCGCTCGCCGCGCACGCCGCCCCGCTTGAATCGCTGCCGACCTCCGGCACGCTGGTCGTGGTGCCGGCCTTCGGCGAAGTCAAGCACGCCAATGATCAAGCAATCGCCACGCTGGCGATCGAAGAGCAGGACAAGGACAAGGCCGCCGCCGCCTCGCGCGTCAACCTGAAGATGAAGCAGGGCCTGGACATCGTCAAGCGCGAAGACCCCGGCGCCAGCCTGAAAACCCAGGGTTACTACACCTATCCGGTCTATCCCGAAGAGCGCCAGACCATCAACGGCCAGCCGTCCAAGCCGCGCGTGCCGACCGCCTGGCGCGTCGGCCAGTACCTGCAGGTGACCACCACCAACCTGGAAAAGCTGCCGAAGACCGTGGCCGCCGCCCAGAAGATCCTGACCCTGAACGGCCTGCAATTCGGCCTGACGCCGGAAACCACCCGTCAACTGGACGACCAGCGCATCGCCGCCACCTACAAGAACCTGAACGAGCGCATCAACTCGATCGCCAGCGCAATGGGCCGCAAGGTCGGCGACGCCGTGCTCGACACGGTCGACTTCGAAGGCTCGGGCAACTACGCCCAGGACCGCATGGCCGGCGCCCCGGCACCAATGATGATGCGCGCGGCCAAGATGGAATCCGCCGACGTGGCCGAGCCCAGCTTCGAACCGGGCGAGACCACGCTGCAAATGACCTTGGTCGGCAAGGTCCGCTTCAAGTAAGGCCCGCTGCGCGGCGGCGCGCCTTGAGGTACAGTTACGATTGCCTTTGTATTAATTTTGGAGATCGTGATGACCGTACTGAAACACCTGGCCGCCGCCGTTGCCGCCACCTTGGCGCTGTCCGCGCACGCCGCGCCGCTGGAATCCCTGCCGACCAGCGGCGCGCTGGTCGTCGTGCCCGCGTTCGGCGAAGTCCGCCATGTCAATGACCAGGCCACGATTGTGCTGTCGGTCGAGGAAGTCGACAAGGACAAGTCCGCCGCCGCCTCCCGCGTCAACCAGAAAATGAAGCAGGGCCTGGACATCGTCAAGCAGGAAGATCCCCAGGCCAGCCTGAAAACCCAGGGCTACTACACCTATCCGGTCTATCCCGAGGAACCGGCGCCGGTCAACGGCCAGCCGCGCAAGCCGCGCGTGCCGACCGCCTGGCGCGTGGGCCAGTCCCTGCAGGTGATCACGACCAACCTGGCCGGGCTGCCGAAGACCGTCGCCGCCGCACAGCGCTTGCTGGCGCTGAATAATCTGCACTTCAGCCTGACACCGGAAACCACCCGCAAGCTCGACGACCAGCGCATCGCCGCCACCTACGCCAACCTGAACGAGCGCGTGAACTCGATCGCGCATGCGATGGGCCGCAAGGTGGGCGACGCGGTGATCGACACTATCGATTTCGAAGGCTCGGGCAATTACGCCGACCGCGTCAGCGTCACCGCCTCGCGCGCGATGGCTGCGCCGGCGCCGCCTGCGTATGGCGGCGAAGTGGCCGAACCGAGCTTCGAGCCGGGCGAAACCACGCTGCAGATGCGACTGGTGGGCAAGGTGCGTTTCAAATAAGCAAACCGGGGGCGGAACAGGGCGGACGGCGCGCCGTCCCCTTTTTTGTGGTCGGCTCCTCTATAATGACGGAGCAACATCATCAGTTAAACAGAAACGGAACCCCATGGCCAAATTCCCCCGCCGCCGAGTCAAGAATGGCGCAGCCCAAGCCAAAACGCCCCAGATGTCGCGCTTTAGCCGCTTCGCACGCCGCGCCAGGGGCGAGGACCTCGACCGGCCGCGCCATCGCGGAATCTACCTGCTGCCGAACGCCTTCACCACCGCCGCGCTGTTCTGCGGCTTCTACGCCATCGTCATGGCGATGAACCAGAAATTCGAACACTCCGCCTGGGCCATCTTCATCGCCATGGTGCTCGACGGCCTCGACGGCCGCGTGGCCCGCCTGACCAACACCCAGAGCGAATTCGGCGCCCAGTACGATTCGCTGTCGGACATGGTGTCCTTTGGCGCCGCGCCGGCGCTGGTGATCTACGAATGGTCGCTGCGCGGCCTGGGCAAGCTGGGCTGGATCGCCGCCTTCGTCTACTGCGCCGGCGCCGCGCTGCGCCTGGCCCGCTTCAACACCAACATCGAAGTGGTCGACAAGCGCTTCTTCCAGGGCCTGCCGTCGCCATCGGCCGCCGCGCTGGTGGCCGGCTTCGTGCTGCTGATGGTGGACCAGGAAGTGCCCGGCCTCCAGTTGAGCTGGGTCTCGTGGAGCATCGCCGTGTTCGCCGGCCTGACCATGGTGACCAATGTGCCGTTCTACAGTTTCAAGGACGTGAACTTCCGCAAATCGGTGCCGTTCATCGCGGTGTTCCTGATCGCGCTGGTGTTCGCGCTGGTGTCGATCGATCCGCCGAAGGTACTGTTCCCGATCTTCATCGCCTACGGCCTGTCGGGTTATGTGGTGTCCGCATGGCGGCTGGCCAAGGGCAAGAAGGTCAGCCTGATCCAGATCGACGAGGACAGCAACGACCCCAGCGAACGGCGCTAAACCGCAAGGGGCGGCAGGCCCTGAGAATTCAAGCAACGAAGCAACAGCCACGGAGCCATCATGAGTAACTCATCCAACCGCCTCATCATCTTTGACACCACCCTGCGCGACGGCGAGCAATCACCCGGCGCCTCGATGACCAAGGATGAAAAAATCCGCATCGCCAAGCAGCTGGAACGGCTGCGGGTGGACGTCATCGAAGCAGGCTTCGCGGCAGCCTCGCAAGGGGACTTCGAATCCATCAAGGCGATCGCCTCGGTGGTGCGCGAATCGACCATCTGCTCGCTGTCGCGCGCCAACGACCGCGACATCGCGCGCGCCGCCGAAGCGCTGGCGCCGGCCGAGCGCAAACGCATCCACACCTTCATCGCCACCTCCACGCTGCACATGGAGATGAAGCTGCGCATGCTGCCCGACCAGGTGCTGCTGCAGGCGCGCAACGCGGTGCGCTTCGCCCGCCAGTTCACCGACGACATCGAATTCAGCCCGGAAGACGGCAGCCGCTCGGACGAGGACTTCCTGTGCCGCGTGCTGGAAGGCGTGATCGAGGAGGGCGCGACCACCATCAACTTCCCGGACACGGTGGGCTACGCGGTGCCGGAGATTTTCGGCGAGACCATCCGCCGCCTGCGCGAGCGCATCCCCAATTCCGACAAGGCCATCTGGTCGGTGCACTGCCATAACGACCTGGGGCTGGCCGTGGCCAACTCGCTGGCCGGCGTGATGATCGGCGGCGCGCGCCAGATCGAATGCACCATCAACGGCCTTGGCGAACGCGCCGGCAACACCGCGCTGGAAGAAGTGGTGATGGCGCTGCGCACGCGCAAGGGCTACTACAACCTCGACGTCGGCATCGACACCACGCAGATCGTCGCCGCCTCCAAGATGGTGTCGCAGATCACCGGCTTCGCCGTGCAGCCCAACAAGGCGGTGGTGGGCGCCAACGCGTTCGCGCACGCCTCGGGCATCCACCAGGACGGCATGCTGAAGTCGCGCGAGACCTACGAGATCATGCGCGCCGAAGACGTCGGCTGGACCGCCACCAAGATCGTGCTGGGCAAGCTGTCGGGCCGCAACGCCTTCAAGCAGCGCTTGCAGGAGCTGGGCATCGACCTGGAATCGGAAGCGGAGGTCAACGCCGCCTTCGTCCGCTTCAAGGAGCTGGCCGACCGCAAGGCCGACATCTTCGACGAGGACATCCTGGCGCTGGTGTCGGACGAGGAGCAGGCGCAGGAGCGCGAGTACTACCGCTTCGTCTCGCTGTCCCAGCAATCGAGCTCGGGCCAGACGCCAAGCGCGAAAGTGGTGTTCATGATCGACGGCGAGGAACACGCCTCCGAAGGCAAGGGCGACGGCCCGGTCGACGCCACGGTCAACGCCATCGAATCGGAAGTGGGCAGCGGCGCCGAGCTGGTGCTGTTCTCGGTCAACGCGATCAGCACCGGCACCCAGTCGCAGGGCGAGGTGACGATGCGCTTGTCGAAGGAAGGCCGCATCGTCAACGGCGTGGGCGCCGATCCGGACATCATCGTCGCCTCGGCCAAGGCCTACCTGTCGGCGTTGAACAAGCTGCACTCGAAGATCGAGCGCGTCAATCCACAACCCTGAACGAATATGCGATTTAACATTATCAGCCTGGCCGCGCTTGCGCTTTTCACCTCGACCGTTTCCCATGCCGCCGCAACTGGCGTCAGCCCGGAACGGGTCGCTGGCCAATTCGTGGAAGCGCTGCAGCACCAGCGCTTCAAGGAGGCCGCGGCCATGTTCGTGCCGGAGGCAACGCAAAATGCCGAGCGCACCCTGACGCGCGCCGGCGACAGCCTTGGCGGTTTTGCGACGCTGCATCCTGTCGCGACGCTGCCGGACGGGAAGAGCGTCAAGCTGGAAGTGCCCGCGCATGAAGGTGCGGCGCAGAAGTTTGTTCAATTCCGGTACGCTTCCACCGCCAGCGATGGACAGCCGGTGTTTTACGAATTGAACCTCACCGCCGACGGCAAGCCGCCGAAGGTCTTGTCGTTCGGGCTGCATCTTCCCGCGACCGACGCGCCATCGACGAAACGTGCGAATCAACTGGTGAGCGCCATCAACCGTTGATGCGTCGGGCGGTGCGCCGTGCGCTGCGCGTCCGTGGCAGAATGTACGCACAGTGATCGTGAAAGACGCGTATGCCGCCGGAACTCGTCTGCACCATCGGCCATTCGAACCGGTCGATCGAGGACTTCATCACCCTGCTGCGGCAGAACGGTATCGGCTGCGTGCTCGATATCCGGACGGTGCCGAAATCGCGCCACAACCCGCAATTCGGCCAGGACCAGCTGGCGGCCTCGCTGGACGAGGCTGGCATCGAATACCGCTACCTGCCGGGCCTGGGCGGCCTGCGCCGCCCGCATAAAGACTCCCCCAACAGTGGTTGGCGCAACCTGTCGTTTCGCGGGTACGCCGACTACATGCAGACCGCTGAGTTTGCGGACAACGTCGATGCGGTCGTTGAGCTGGGCCGTAACAAAGCCTGCGCGCTGATGTGTGCGGAAGCCGTGCCGTGGCGCTGCCACCGCTCGCTGGTGGCCGACGCCTTGCTGGTGCGTGGCGTTCGTGTCGACGAGATCATCGATGCCCGCCAGCGGCGCCCCCACAAGCTGACGCCGTTTGCCTGCGTCGACGGATTGCGCATCACCTATCCACCGGAGCAGGGGCAGCCGCCGCAGTGATCGTTACGATTATTCATCCAAAGCGGCGGCGCAACGCTTGAGCAAGTCGCAGAGCAGCCGCGCCTCGTCGGCTGACAGCCTGGAGAGCATCTGCCGCTCCACCGCGTCGGCGGCTTTCGCGCCGTCGGCGACGGCCTTTTGACCGGCTTTTGTCAGCTCGGTCATGATAACCCTGCCATGTTCCGGGTGCGGACTCCGCACAATCAACCCTCCGCGTTCGAGATTGACAAGAATCCCCTGCATGGTCTGCGGCGTCACGAACGCCGAGCGGGCCAGGTCGGCATTCGAGATGCGCGGATTGCCCGCGATGGCAAGCAGCACCGCGTTCTGGGGCGCCGTGATGCCGAGCCGCGCGAGTTCGGCATCCAGGCGTTGCCGCAAGCGATGCTGCGTGATCTTCAGGTTGTAGCCAATCCAGTCGGTTCCGCTGCGGGGAGCCGAATTCATCGTTGACATATCAGGGGCCTTACATTAGTATCAGGGTACTGATATTACTTGAAAGGACCTCGCATGACAACCATCACCACACCAATCGGCCCCGACTTCATTGCCTTGCAAGTGCGCGATCTCGACGCATCCCGCAAGTTCTACCTGGAGGTCTTTGGTTTCGAGGCCTCGTCGCATTGTCCTCCCGGCGCGGTGATCTTCAAGACCGCGCCGATCCCGTTGGCGCTGCGGGTGCCCCTGCGTGCGCTACCCGAAGCGGGGCCGCTCGGCGTGGGGATGGCGCTCTGGATCGCGTGCGCCGACGCGGATGCGCTGCACGACTTGATTGTCCAGCGGGGCGGCACGATACTCAGCCCGCTTGCCGACGGCCCCTTCGGCCGCTTCTTCGCCGCCGCCGATCCCGATGGCTATGCGATCACCTTCCATACGGCGCGCAGCTGACGCTTCGTTCCACACCGAAGCAAGCGTCAGATCAACCGGCTATCTTGTCGATTCGATGACCGGCGGTGCCGACGCCGCCTTGATGCATCCTTTACAATGCCGTTAACGATTCTTGCTCAGGAGCGCCACATGATTGCCGTGATCTTCGAAGTCATCCCCAGCGCCGATGGCCGCGCCGAATATCTCGACCGCGCCGCCAACCTGGCGCCGCTGCTGGAAAAGATGGACGGCTTCATTTCCATCGAACGATTTGAAAGCCTGAAGTCTCCAGGCAAGCTGTTGTCGCTGTCGTTCTGGCGGGATGAGCAGGCGGTGCGCGCCTGGCGTGAGCAGGAGCAGCATCGCGAGGCGCAAAGCGCAGGCCGCGCCGGCGTGTTCGACAATTATCGCCTGCGCGTGGCCAGCGTGATCCGCGACTACGGTTTGATGGAGCGTGACGAGGCCCCGCCATTCCACCCACCGGTGGCCACGCGATGAGCACCCCGCAACCGCGCTTCGCCCGCGTGGCCGCGGCGATCGGCGATCCGACCCGCGCACTGATGCTGTCACGCCTGCTCGACGGCCGCTTCTACACCGCCACCGATCTGGCGCAGCATGCCGGCGTGTCCGCGCCCACCGCGTCGCAGCACCTGAAACTGCTGGTGGAGGAACGGCTGGCAAGTGTGCGCGCGCAAGGCCGCCACCGCTACTACATGCTGGCCGACGGCAATGTCGCCCATGCGCTGGAAGCGCTGCTGCGCGTGGCCGACGGCGCGCTGCCCGAGACCACGCGCTGGCAGGCGCCGGCCATGCGCGGCCTGCGGCATGCGCGCAGCTGCTATGGCCATCTGGCCGGCGTGCTGGGCGTGGACCTGTGCCGCTGCTTTGTCGACAACGGCTGGGTGAAGGCGGGGGAGGGCGACGGCCACGAATATCCGCTGACGCCGGCCGGCGAAGCGCAGATGCGCCAGTTGGGCGTCCAGCTGTCCGAGGGCGCGCCGGCGCAGCGCCAGTTGTATGGCTGCGTCGACTGGTCCGAACGCCGCGACCATTTCGCCGGCCCGCTGGCGGTCGCATTGCTCGACAACTTCATCGAACGCGGCTGGCTGCGCCGCGGCAGCGATACGCGCGCGCTGGAAGTGCCGGCCAGCGGCCAGGCCGCGCTGGCCGCGTGGCTCAGAAGCGGAACTTGACATAGGCCGCCGGGCCGTTCAGGCGCACATTGACGTCGGTCGCATCGCGGTCGCGATTGAGGCTGATCTTGGTCGCGCTGTATTCGGCCACCACGCCAACGGCGGGCGTCGGGTACCATTCCACACCGATGGCGCCGCCGTAGATATGGCCATGGATGCTGCCGCCGCTCTTCCTGATGCCGCTGGCGTCGACATACATGCGC
Organism: Duganella vulcania; assembly: GCF_009857655.1. Lineage (NCBI taxonomy): Bacteria > Pseudomonadati > Pseudomonadota > Betaproteobacteria > Burkholderiales > Oxalobacteraceae > Duganella > Duganella vulcania. The sequence continues at coordinate 221,219 of NZ_WWCX01000002.1, read as the reverse complement.
ACGTTCTCCGAGAACGCGTGGCGCCAGCCCAGCTCCAGCAAGGGGGCGAAGGCGCTTTCATTTTCCGAGTAGCTGGCGTTGCCGGCGATCCCGTTCAGCACGCCGCTCGCGGTGCCGTCGAGCCGCGCGCGGTAGTAGGCGGCGCCGACGCCGATGCCGAACACGTCGTTGCCGCTGCCCAGCCACCATTTGTAGGCCAGGTTGGCCAGGTCCAGCTTCAGCTTGGCGTCCAGCTTGCCGTTGCCGGTCAGCGGAATGCCGTTGCGGTTGGTGGTGCCGCTCAGGCTGGGGTTGTAGGTCTTGCTGTAGTTGTAGTAATCGAAGTCCAGGCCCTGCGTGTCGCCCAGCAGCAGTTGCGCCCTCACGCGCGGCAGCGTGACATGGTCGGCCTTGTAGCTGCCGCTGTCGATGTGGCCGTAGTTGGTGTCGCCTTCGAAATTGATGCGTGGATTGGCGTAGTAGGCGCCGAGCGATACGCTGGCGCGGTCCAGCGCCGGGGAGGGATCGGCCCAGGCAAGTGCGGTGGCGGTGCTCAGGGCGAGCAGGGTGGCGGTATGGATGGCATGGCGGGCCTGCGGCGTGCGTAAGATCATGTAAGACTCCGATCGTCTGGCGATTGAATTCCGGAATCTTAGCAACCGGCCGCCGTGTTCAGCGTCGGCGCACTCCCAAGTATGCCGTGGGACTGGTCCTACTCGTCCTCTTCAATACGCGTGGCCAGCGCCGCCGCGATGAACATGGAGACGCCGCCGAGCACCAGCATCATCACGGCGCTGCCGTTAAAGACGTGCGTGAGGAAGTAACCCAGGCAGACGCCGGACACCACCTGCGGAATCACGATCGACATGTTGAACATGCCCATGTACATGCCCATTTTCTTCGCTGGAATCTTCCCCGCGAGGATGGCATACGGCATCGACAAGGTGCTGGCCCACGCCAGCCCGACGCCAGCGAACGACAGCAGCAACACCATCGGCGATGTGATGAAGTAGATCGACAGGAAGCTGAGTCCTCCCACGACCAGCGCCAGCGCATGCGCGGTCTTGCGGCTGGTGCGCGTCGCGATCAGCGGCAGCACGAAGGCAAAGGCGATCGAGGCGGCGTTGTAGACGGCACCGCACACGCCCCACCAGTTGGCGCCTTCGTTGTACAGCGCGGAGGTGGTGTCGGTGGCGTGGTAGATGTGCTGCGTCAGCGTGGCGGTGCCGTAGGTCCACATCGAGAACCAGGTGAACCACGTGAAGAACTGCACCAGCGACAACTGCACCATGATCTTCGGCATGTTGAGGTAGTCGTTGACGAAGCCGCGCAGGCCGGCCGGCGCGTGCGCCTCCGCTTCCTGTTCGGGATGGAACTGGCTCAGCTGCTCGGGCGAGTATTCGCGGGTGCGCAGCACGGTCCACAGCACGGCCGCCAGATAGATCGCGCCGCCGATATAGAAGGCGTAGACCACCGAGTCCGGCGTCTTGCCGGCGGCGGCGGTGTTGGCCACGTCGAACCAGTGCGTCAGCACCCATGGCAGGGCCGAGGCGCCCACCGCGCCCACGCCGATGAAGAAGGTTTGCACCGCATAGCCGGTGGTCAGCTGTTCCTTCGGCAGCAGGTCGCCGACGAAGGCGCGGAACGGCTCCATCGAAATATTGATCGCGACATCGAGCACCAGCAGCATGGCGGCGGCGGTCCACAGCAGGGTCGCGTTCGGCATGCCCAGCATCGCCAGCGTGGCCAGCACGGCGCCCAGGAAGAAGTAGGGCCGGCGCCGGCCCCAGCGGCCCCAGGTGCGGTCGCTCAGGTAGCCGATGATGGGTTGCACCAGCAGGCCGGCCAGCGGCGCCGCGGTCATCAGGAAGCCGATCTTGTCGAGCTCGGCGCCCATGGTCTGGAAAATGCGGGGGACGTTGCTTTGCTGGAGAGCGAAGCCGGCCTGGATGCCGAGAAACCCAAAGCTCATGTTCCAGATGGCCCAGAACGACAGCTTCGGCTTTGGTGTGGGCGCGATGGCGCCGCCGGTTTCGGCCAGTTTCACGTTTGCATGCATGAGGATCTCCGTTTTTGTGGCCGTATTATCTACTTGAAAAAGTAGTTTGGCTACAAAATGCGGGGATCCTGCGTAAAACTGGGTAATTCCTTTGTATCTTCGCTACATTTTAGCGGCGGCGCGATTCTCTTTCCGGATCCGGCCCGTTGACCATGGCCTGGACGATGCCATTGCGGTCGAATTCCACGTGCATCACGGAATCCCACACATTCTGCTCCTTGTAGCGGTACACCCACACATCGCCGTCCACGCTGGCGTAGTGCACCTGCTGCGCCGGCCGGCCGAACGTGCTGAGGACGGTTTGCTTGCTATCCTTGCGCGGCTTGATGGTGGCGAACTTCTCGCTGCTGAGCACCTGCTCGAAGGAAATCAGCTTGCCGTCCGGGCCGATGCGGGCCATGTGGGTGTACTGGCCGAACGGGCCGCCGGCGTACTCCAGCATGATGTCCTGGCCGTTGGCATAGGTGGCGGTGGGCTGGCCCAGCTTGGCCTTGACCGCGTCAACGGGCTCGCCGGCGGCCACTGGAGGGGTGTTGAGGCTGGCGCACGCGCTCAGCGCAGCTGGCAAAATTGCCAGAAATATCAGTTTTTTCATCGCAAACCCCTCTATAGGACCGGAAAGATAGAACAATTGTAGCCAACACAGGATACATGTGGAAGATTTTCCGCTATACTTCCGGGTCTGGTCTTCGGATCAGTTTTTTTTGAAGTTCACGGTGGGCAGGGTTCAGACTCCGCGCACCGCATGTTAAAGGTAAATATCATGACCGTAGAAAACATCAACAAAGCCGCCATTATCGCGGACAACGCCCGTGGTCAAAAAGACACCGGCTCCCCAGAAGTTCAAGTTGCGCTGCTGACCGCACGCATCAACGAATTGAACGGCCACTTCAAGGCACACAGCAAGGATCACCACTCGCGTCGTGGTCTGATCATGATGGTTAACCGTCGTAAGAGCCTGCTGTCCTACCTGAAGGGCAAAGATGCTACCCGTTACCGCGATCTGATCGCTAAACTGGGTCTGCGTAAGTAATTTTTGCGTCATCCGGCTTAATCGAAATGCCTGCGCCAGTTTGCTGACGCGGGCATTTTGTCATTTTCGCCGGGAAAAACTTGCCAAGCAGAATAGCGTCTTGGCAGTGCGACATGGAATTCCTGGGTTTTAGCAGTTGCAGTAAAGACGGCATGCCGTCTGTGGTGAGGTGAACGACAGCCCCTGAAAATCTGTCGGCAAATAGAAAGGGATTACCCATGTTTAATAAAGTTACGAAAACCTTCCAGTACGGTCAACATACCGTGACGCTGGAAACTGGCGAGATCGCTCGCCAGGCATCCGGCGCGGTCATGGTATCGATTGAAGATACCGTGGTGCTGGCCACTGTCGTGGCGCGCAAAGACGCCAAGCCAGGCCAGGACTTCTTCCCGTTGACCGTCGACTACGTTGAGAAAACCTATGCTGCCGGTAAGATCCCGGGCGGTTTCTTCAAGCGTGAAGGTCGTCCTTCGGAAAAAGAAACACTGACATCCCGCCTGATCGACCGTCCGATCCGTCCTCTGTTCCCAGAAGGCTATCTGAACGAAGTGCAAGTGATCATTCACGTGCTGTCGGTCAACCCGGAAATCGATCCAGACATCGCCGCCATGATCGGCGCATCGGCCGCCCTGTGCGTGTCGGGCGTACCGTTCAACGGCCCGGTCGGCGCAGCGCGCGTCGGCTACGCCAACGGCCAGTACATCCTGAACCCTACCGTTGAACAACTGAAGACCTCGCAGATGGATCTGGTGGTCGCCGGTACCGAAACCGCCGTGCTGATGGTGGAATCGGAAGCGCAGCAGCTGTCCGAAGAAGTCATGCTGGGCGCCGTGGTGTTCGGCCACACCCAGATGAAAGCAGTCATCGACGCGATCCACGAGCTGGTGCGCGACGGCGGCAAGCCGGAAGTCGAATGGGTCCCGCCTGCGAAGAACGAAGCGCTGATCGGCCGCGTGGCGCATTTCGCCGCCGGCAAGATCAACGAAGCCTACCAGACCAAAGACAAGCAAGAGCGTACCGCCAAGCTCAAGGCCGCCACCAGCGAAGTGCTGGCCGACCTGGCCGCTGAAGCCGCCGCCGCTGGCGCCGCGCCAGTCGACGCAGCCGAAGTGAACAACATCCTGTTCGACATGGAAGCCAAGATCGTCCGCACCCAGATCCTGGACGGCGAGCCACGCATCGACGGCCGCGACACCCGCACCGTACGTCCGATCTCGATCCGCACCTCGGTGCTGCCACGCACCCACGGTTCGGCGCTGTTCACCCGCGGCGAAACGCAGGCGCTGGTGGTTGCTACCCTGGGCACCGCACGCGACAGCCAGAAGATCGACGCGCTGATGGGCGAGTTCACCGACTCCTTCATGCTGCACTACAACATGCCACCGTTCGCCACCGGCGAAACCGGCCGCGTGGGCACGCCTAAGCGCCGCGAAATCGGCCACGGCCGCCTGGCCAAGCGCGCACTGATCGCCGCGCTGCCAGCACCGGAAGAGTTCAGCTACTCCGTGCGCCTGGTGTCGGAAATCACCGAATCGAACGGTTCGTCGTCGATGGCTTCGGTCTGCGGCGGCTGCCTGGCGCTGATGGACGCTGGCGTTCCAATGAAAGAGCACGTCGCCGGTATCGCGATGGGCCTGATCAAGGAAGGCGGCAAGTTCGCCGTGCTGTCGGACATCCTGGGCGATGAAGATCACCTGGGCGACATGGACTTCAAGGTCGCTGGTACCCGCAACGGTATCACCGCGCTGCAGATGGACATCAAGATCATGGGCATCACCAAGGAAATCATGCAAGTGGCACTGGCGCAAGCCAAGGAAGGCCGCGAGCACATCCTGGGCGAAATGCAAAAAGCCATGCCGCACGTGAAGACCGAACTGTCGGACTTCGCACCGCGCCTGATCACCATCAAGATCAATCCTGAGAAGATCCGTGACGTGATCGGCAAGGGCGGCGCAGTCATCCGTGCGCTGACCGAAGAGACCGGCACCCAGATCGACATCAGCGACGAAGGCGTGGTCACCATCGCTTCCGTCGACGCAGCCGCCGGCCAGGAAGCCAAGCGCCGCATCGAAGAGCTGACCGCATCGGTCGAAGTGGGCAAGACCTACGACGGCGTTGTGCTGAAGCTGCTGGACTTCGGCGCGATCGTTCAGGTCATGCCAGGCAAGGATGGCCTGCTGCACATCTCGCAAATCGCCAACGAGCGCGTCAACGCCGTTGCCGACTACCTGAAAGAAGGCCAGGCAGTTCGCGTCAAGGTTCTGGAAACCGACGACCGCGGCCGCCTGAAACTGTCGATGAAAGCCGCTGCTGAAGAAGCCGCTGCCGCCGCCGCACAGTAAGTCGAGCTAGTTTGAAGAAAAGCCGCCGGAGCGCCCCGGCGGCTTTTTTTTGTCCCGAACTTTTAGAGGCGCCCCCGGTCTAACCGGATCATGGGCACTTTATACGACGACGACATCATTGCCTGGTCCGAACAGCAGGCGGCCTTGCTGCGCGCCGGCCGCTGGGAATTGCTGGATCACGACAACATCGCCGGGGAGATCGAGGATGTGGGCCATCGGGAAAAGAAGGAGTTGCGCAGCCGGCTGATTGTATTGCTCGCGCATCTGTTGAAGTGGCAATTCCAGGCATCGCATCGCGGTCCCAGTTGGGTGCAGACCATACGCACCCAGCGTGTGGCGATTGACGACGCTTTGGAGGACTGTCCCAGTTTGCAAACGCTGCTGGACGATACTCCATGGCTGGAAAAGACCTATCTCCGCTCCGTAAGGGATGCCCAAGCGCAGACGCAGCTGGATGTCTTTCCCGCCGAGCTGCCATGGCGGGTGGAACAAGTCCTGTCGCCCGATTTCTGGCCCGACTAAGCCGTCCGACAACGCCGACTCGCCTCGGCTATACTCTGCGCATTGCCAATTTCCCAACTGGAAAGCGCGGATGTCCCCCTTTAATCTGTTCCAGCGCGTCTCCAAGGCGCCCACCAATCCCAAGGCCGCGCCCAAGCCGCGCCAGTTCGATGTCGCCGACCTGTACCAGGGACCGGTCAAGCTCGGCGCTGGCGAGGATGCCCCGGCCCAGTCGCTGGACGAGAAGCTGCGCCAGGCGTATTTTTGGATCGTCAACAACGCCATCATCAGCCCGCACTACGACATCGAATACAACCACGGCCCGGCCCAGTCGTATACGGTCGGCGACAGCAAGCGTACGCTGAGCCTGCCCTCGGCGCAGAGCTACTCCAGCTTCGTGCTGCTGCCGCTGCTGACCTTTGCCACGCGCCGCAAATGCCTGTTCGTCGGCGGGCCCGGACGCGGCAAGACCGCCAGCGCCATTTTGATGGGCGTGCTGTCCGGCGCCACCGTCAAGGAGGTCAAGCGCGGCATGCAGCACGGCCATCCGCAGATGACCATCGCCGACCTGCTGGGCAATCCGCTGCCGGCCGACCTGGTCAACGCGCAAAGCATGGACGACATCCGCATCGCCTGGCGTTCGTGGCTGGGCATGCGCGTCAAGATCGTCGACGAATACAACCGCATCCCGACGCGCACCCAGAGCGCGCTGCTGACGCTGATGGGCGACAACTACGCCGAGGTGCTCAACCACGTTTACGAATGTCCCGAGTCCGCCTGGTACCTGACCGCCAACGACGACCAGGGCGGCGGCACCTACGAGGTGATCGAGGCGCTGCGCGACCGCATCGACGTGATCGTGCAGGCGCTGTCGTTCAACCCGCGCTTCCTCGGCGACCTGCTGGTGCGCATCGAGGAAAACCTCAAGCCCGAGGAGCTGGTGCCGCCGGAGATCATCTTCACGCCGGAGCAGGTCGACCGCATCGGCGTCGAGGTGCGCGAGATCCTGGTGCCGGAACCGGTGCGGCGCCGGCTGGAGTTTTTCACCAGCCAGTTCGAGCTGCTGGAGACGGCCGGCGGCCAGTTCGAATACATGACCAAGGACACCGCGCGCCTGTCCGGCTTCGACTGGAGCCAGGTGGTGGCCGCCGATAGTGGACGCGACCGCCTGAAGGACCTGGGCTGCCAGACCCTCAACGGCATCTCGGTGCGCAACCTGATGACGCTGCTGATCTACGCCAAAGCGCTGGCCTACTTCCGCGGCAACGTGGAAGTCGAGCTGGACGATGTACGCCAGGTGCTGCCCTTTGTCCTGCACGACAAACTGCAGCCGGACCTGGACGCGCCGTTCTTCGGTCTGCCGGAAAATGCCCCCTACCGCACCGACCGCCTAAGCTGGCTGCGCCGCCTGTTCGACCTCTCCAACGCCGACTACGACCGGCTGGACCTGGACCGCAGCGATCCGGTGGGCGACTTCGCCGCCGAATTCGCCAAGGGACTGGATGGGCTGACCGAACGCGAAGCGCTGGCGCGCCTGACCAAGATCGAGCGGCTGGTGGCCGAGCAGCTCAAGGGCCGCAAGCTGTACGGCCATCTGTACGACGACCTGCTCAAGCTCAAGTACCTGCATCAGCGCTACACCAACTACCTGAGCTGGGTGCGGTCGCAATAACATGATTTCTTCCGCCTTTGCTCAAGTGCTGGCCTCGGGCCGCCCGGAGTTCAACCGGCGCGCGGCCGAGGCGCGCCGCCGCTATCCCAACTTCGACGCTACCGCCTTCGCCGGACTGCTGGAAAATTGCGTCGACGGCCTGGTCCAGCTGGCGCTTGAGCGCGCGCCCGACCGCGCCGGTGGCGTGACGATGGCGGTCTACGATGTCGCGCTGGAGCTGGTCGGGCAAGGGCAGGGCGGCCCGCTGGCGGTGCAGGTCTGGCGAGAACTGGCGCCCTGTTATCCGGCGCTGTTGCTGGCGCAGCCGGCGCGGCTGCTCGGCATGCTGACCAACGCCGCGCTGCACCTGGAGCGCAGCGGCGCCGCGCGCCCCGCGCAATGGCTGGCATTGATGGCGGCGCTGGCGCCGCAGGTCGGCGACTGGCAGCAACTGGTCGTGGTCGGGCAGGTCTGCGCGTGGCGGGCCGGCATGGCGCACTTCCGCGCCGGCGCGATCGAGGCCGCCGATGCTTTGCCCGAAGCGCTGGCGCTGGCCGCTTTCGGCGCCAGCCAGGGCAGCTGGAATGCGCTGCGCACCGTGCTGCTGGCCGATCCCTGGTGGACGGCGGATGAAGCCGAACGGCAGCACGCGCAGCAAGGGCGCGAGTTCGGCAGCTTCAGCGGCTTCGGCGGCGCCTTCGCGATGCCGCCGCAAGTGCGTCCGGCCGCCGATGGCTTCTGGGTGCGCAGCGGCGATCGCTACAACCTGCTGGTGGCCGATGCCTGCGGCGCCGTGCTGCACGGCGCCACCCCCGACGAGTACGAGCAGTTGCAGGCGCCCGCCGCACGTGGCGCATGCAGCTTGTCCGGCCAGCGGCTGACGATAGGCCAGCGCCAGATCGAGCTGACCTTGCCGGCGCAAGGCCTCGCGGTAACGGCCAACCAGCACACGGCCGCCGTCACGTCGGCGTACAGTCACGCGATCCTGCTGGTGCCGCTGCGATGACGGCCGCACTCATCGAGCGATGGCAAGCTGCCTGGCCGCAGGCGCTGGAAGCGTGGAGCCGCTTCACGCGCCTGCGCGACGCCCGGCTGTGCGCTAGCACCGTGGAAGCGGCGAGGGAAGGCCTGAGCGGCAGCTTCGCGATGATACGGCTGATGGACCAGAGCGTGGTGGTGGACATGCAGGCCGTGCGGGAACTGGGCCTGGACGACTACGCGGTCGAGATCCTGGCGCACGAGATCGGCCATCATGTGCTGGCCCCGGCCAGCGCCACCGACCAGTTCCGGCTCCTGGCCCGCATCCGCCGCGCCCTGCCGACGCTGGAGAAGCACGCCGCCATGGTGGCCAACCTGTACACCGACCTGTATATCAACGACCGCCTGCAACGGCAAGCCGGCTTGCGCATGGCCGACATCTACCGCATCCTGGAGGCGGGCCGCCCGCCCTCCGAACCGGCATCGCGCAGCAAGGTGTGGCTGCTCTACATGCGTATCTACGAGAATCTGTGGCAGCTGCACAAGGGCGCGCTGGGCGGCGCAGGCGCCGACGAAGCGATGGACACCGACGCCTGGCTGGGCGCGCGCCTGATCCGCGTCTACGCCAAGGACTGGATGGACGGCGCGGGCAAGTTCTCCACGCTGCTGCTGCCTTACCTGGTCGACAGCCAGAAGCAGGAGGACGAATTCCGCCGCATGTTCGACACGCGCGACGCCGCCGAAGGCTGCGAGCCGTCAGGCGGCCAGCAGATCGAAGCGGGTGAAATGGAGGCGGCCGTGCATCCCGTGCATGACAGCCGCATCTCCGGCCTTGACGGCGTTGTCGAACAACCGCAGGACGCTGCGGCCACCAGCCAGGGCGGCCAGGCGCGCGAGCCCTACGAGTACGGCGAGATCCTCAAGGCCGCCGGCATCAAGTTGAGCGACGAGGAAATCGCGGTGCGCTACTATCGCGAGCGGGCCTTGCCGCACCTGATCTCCTTCCCGAAGACGCCGGCCCCACAGTCCGACCAGCTGCAGCTGGAAGGGCTGGAGCCGTGGCAGATCGGAGACCCGCTCGACCAGATCGACTGGCTGCAAAGCGTGATCCAGAGCCCGCGCCCGATCCCCGGCGTCACCACCGTGCAGCGCGCATACGGGCGCGAGCCCGCGCCGCTGCGCAAGCCCGAGCTCATCGACCTTGATCTCTATGTCGACAGTTCGGGATCGATGCCCAATCCGCGCGTGCAGACCTCCTACCTGACGCTGGCCGGCGCCATCATCGCCTTGTCCGCGCTGCGCGCAGGCTCCAGCGTCCAGGTCACGCTATGGAGCGGCAAGGACGATGTGATGACCACCAAGGGCTTTGTGCGCGACGACAGCAGCGTGCTAAAGGTGCTGACGGGATTCTTTGGCGGCGCGACCTGCTTTCCGATTCCGCATCTGCGGCACACCTACGAGCGCCCGAGGCCACGCCGCACCCACATCCTGCATATCTCCGACGACGGCATCACCACCATGTTCGAGAAGGACGAGCGGGGCAACAGCGGCTGGGACGTGGCCGCGCACGCGCTGGCGGTGGGCGACGCCGGTGGCACCATGGCGCTGAACCTGCCCACCGGCTGGGAGCACTCCGGCGATAACGACTGGCGCCGCGACGCCTACAAAGTACTGCGCCAGGCGAAGGAGCGCCAGCAATGGGAGATCCACGCGATCGCGCAGTTCGAGGACTTGGTAGAATTCGCGAGGGCCTTCAGCCGCAGGCACTACGCGCCCAAGTCCCCGCAGCAGAAAAAGAAAGCATGATGGAACAACCCGGTCCCGCCCTTGAAACGCTGACGCATCGTCTGTCCGACACGCCGGCCGAATTTCTCGACGAGCCGCGCATCGGCATCGCCGGCACGGTGCATGTGGCCGCGCTGGTCAACGACCTGCTGCACATGCAGGGCCAGCGTGCGCCTGCTGCTGCGCTGGAGCGCTTTGTTGGCGCGGACGCGAAGCGCGACCGCAACCGGTTGGCGCTGGTGATGATCGCTGTCTGGCTGCTGGCCGATGATTGGTTCCTGTCCGCGCGCCCGGCGCAGCAGCAGGTGCTGGCGCTGCTTGACGGCGTCCTCGGCGAGCTGGCGCAGGCGACTGCGGCGCATCGCTTCGTCCACGACCCGGAGCGGCGCGAAGAGCTGGTGCGCGTGGCTTTGGCGCGGTTGGGCTACCGGCCCGCCGGTGAAACGGAGGCGCAGGCGACGGATCGCTTGTCGGGCATCAGCGGCATGGAACGCAAGCGCCTGCTCGAAGCGAGCCGCGCGGCCGAGCGGCGCGCCGCCGAGATCCGCGAGGCCCTGGCGCGCAAGGCCGCCGAGGAGTCGGCCGACAAATGGTCGCGCGAATGAGCGAATCGACGCCATTGCCGGAACAGGAGGTACGCTTCCCCACGTTGACGCCGGAGGGCAGGCGCATGCTGGATTTCCTGTACGAGCATCCGGCGGCGCCGTTCTATCGCAACCAGAGCGGCAACAAGCTGCTGGCGCATGAGGTGGAACAGGTGCGCCAGTTCGAGGCGGGGATCGCGCAGGCCACGGTCGGCTGGTCTGCGGGCGGCAAGCCAGAATGGCTGGACGGCTTTATCCGCACCACGTTCGATACGGTGCCGTACTACCGCCAGCTTGGATCGCCGCCCCGGACCTTCGAAAACCTGCCGACGCAGAGCCGCGCCGACTTCGCCGCCGACATAACCCCCTTCGTGCCGGACACCGCCGACATCGGCCGCATGATCAACTTCCGCACCACCGGCACGACCGGACATCCCTTGCTGATCGCATCGCATCCGGTGGTCGCGGCGCGCTACCTGGCGTTTCACAAGCGTGCCTTGAAGCGGTTCGGTGTCGAACTGCGGCACGGCAGCGGGCAGGTGGGCGTGGTGCTGCTCGGCCACCAGCAGCGCTGCTTCACCTATGTGTCGGTGACGCCGACGATGGGCGAGTCGGGACTGGCCAAGATCAATTTGTACCCGGACGAATGGCGCCATCCCGACGACCGCGCGCGCTATCTGGATGCGCTGTCGCCGGAAGTCGTCGCGGGCGATCCGATTTCGTTTGCCGCGCTGCTCGAACTGCCGGTGGCGATGAAGCCGCGCGCGTTGTTGTCTGTGTCGATGCTCTTGCTGCCGGCCCTGCGCGCGCGCCTGGAGCAGCGCTTTGTCTGCCCGGTGCTGGATATCTACTCGCTCAACGAAGTCGGCCCGGTGGCGGTGTTCGACGCGGACGCGGGCGGCCATGTGCTGCTGCAGCCGCAGCTCTACGTCGAGATCCTGGACCCGGAGGGCAGGCCGGTCGCACCTGGCCAGCGCGGCGAGATCACGCTGACGGGTGGCTTCAATTTCTGCCTGCCGCTGGTGCGCTACCGGACCGGCGACCATGCGTCCCTGTCGTTTCATGCCGATGCGCCGGTGCTGGTCGGACTGTCTGGCCGTTCGCCGGTGCGCTATCTCGCATCCGGCAGGTGGATCAACAACATCGACGTGACGCACGCCTTGAAGCACCTGCCGATACCGCACTTCTGCGTGCACCAGCGCGCGGATGGCGTCGTGGTGCTGCGGCTGGCGCAGGCCATGGGTGCGTTGGGCACGGAAGCGCGCGCCGCGCTGGAGCTCCTGTTCGGCGCCGGCAACGTGCTGCTGGAGGTGCTGACCGCCGACGACAAAACCGTTCAATACACTTCCGCGCTGGATGGCGCCAACGCATGAAGCAATTCAGCACCGGCCTGGTGGTCGGCAAATTCAGTCCGCTGCACCTGGGCCATGAGCTGCTGATCCGGCGTGCCATGGAGGCGTGCGATACCACCTTCATCATCAGCTATTCGCTGCCGGAGCTGCCAGGCTGCGAAGCGCACAAACGCGAGCAGTGGCTGCGCGCGCGGTTCCCCGATGCGATGGTGTTGGTGATCGATGCCGGCCTGCCGCACAACGACGACGATGAATTGATACACCGCCGTTTCTGCGCCAACCTGTGCCTGGACAAGCTGGGGACGACGGTGGAAGCGGTCTTCACCAGCGAGGACTACGGTGATGGCTTTGCCGAGGAGCTGGGCCGCTGCTTCAGCGCGCGCACCGGGCGGCGGATGACGGTGCGGCATGTGATGGTGGACCAGGCGCGGGGCATCGTGCCGGTGTCCGGCACCTTGGTGCGCAGCGATCCGCATGCGCATCGCCATTTTCTGTCCGATGCGGTGTACGCCAGCTTCGTCGAGAAAGTGTGCCTGCTCGGCGGTGAATCCAGCGGCAAGACCACCTTGGCGGCCGCCCTGGCCGAACGGCTTGAAACAGCCTGGGTGCCGGAATACGGCCGCGAACTGTGGGAAGCCCAGGACGGCGTGCTTCGCTACGAGGACATGTCCCATATCGGCAGCGTTCAACTGCAGCGCGAGGCGAAAGCACGTCCGCAGGCCCGGCGCTTCCTGGTTTGCGATACATCGCCGCTCACCACGCTGTTTTATTCGCGCGAGATGTTCGGCCGCGCCGATCCCGCGCTGGAGGAGATGGCTGAAGCGCGGTACGACCACATCTTCCTGTGCGCGCCGGACTTCGACTTCATCCAGGACGGTACCCGCCGCGACGCGGACTTCCGCCAGCAGCAGCACCGCTGGTATCAGGACGAACTGTCCCGCCGCAATCTCTCCTGCCATTTGCTGAGCGGCCCGCTGGAGCGGCGCGTGGCCGACGCCGTCGCCCATCTGTCATCGGCCGATCATTTCCCGCCCTGAGCGACACGCCACACCCTGTCGAAGGCAATAATTAAAAAGGATGCGCCAACTTTCATGAAGCTGTTCCTCAAGCGGGATATACCGTGGATTGGGGTGGTTGCCGACAAGAGCCTCGCGCTCGCGGTCGCAAGCAGGAACGATCCCAAGGCGCCGCCTCTGGAAAAACTGCTCCCTGACTCCAATCCTCAAGAATATATTGATTGGGTAGCCCGGGACAAGGCGCCTATCGAAGAGACCTTCGAGAACGTGCGCATCGATACCGATGGCGATGTTGCCCAGGTCTGGTTCGACTACAACTTCTACAATTCGGGCTGTAAGGAAGCCTTGGGTAAAGAAGCCTGGCAGTTGGTCAATACCAGGGATGGCTGGAAAATCAGCTCGGTGATATTTTCCGTCGAATCCCCTCCGCGCGCGGCGCACTGCGCCAAACCCTGACTGAGGCTGGTCCGGTCCCCATCGCCAATCTGACATGAACTTTTCTGCCTGCCGATGGTCTCATCGTAAGAGGAGGGCGTATCGATGACAACGGCATATGAAGACGACGTGGCGGCATGGGCGCTGGAGCAAGTGGCGTTGCTGCGCGCCGGGCAATGGGGCTTGCTGGATATCGACCACATCGCCGAAGAAATCGAGGACATGAATATCAGCCACCGCCATCAACTGGCGCACCGGCTGGCGATATTGATGGCTCATCTGTTGAAGTGGAAGTACCAATCGGACCGGCGCGGCGCCAGCTGGAAGAACACCATCCGCAACCAGCGCGACAAGATCGGCAAGCTGCTGAAGCAGATGCCCAGCTTGCGCCGTTTGCTGGAAGATCCCGAATGGGATCAGGAAGTTTGGGACGATGCGGTCGATCTTGCCGGCCGCGAAGCCAACTTGACCGGTCTGCCCAAAGCCCGGGAATGGGACTTCGGGCAGATATTGTCGGCCGATTATTTCCCGTCGTAGGTGACGCGGTACACTCGGCCGCCGTAGTCGTCCGACACGATCATCGACCCGTCCGGCAGCGTGGCCACATCCACCGGGCGGCCGACCACTTCCTCGCCACGCAGGAAGCCGTCGATGAAGGCGGTGTCGGTGACGACCTTGCTGTTGTACAGCGTGATCAGGCGCACGCTGTAGCCACTCTTGGTCGTGCGGTTCCACGAGCCGTGCTCGGCGATGTAGACGTTGTTGCGATACGCCTCGGGGAACTGCTTACCGGTGTAGAAGGTCAAGCCCAGCGGCGCCACGTGCGGCCCCAGCTTGGCGACCGGCGGCTCGAACTCCTCGCAGCTGCGGCCCTTGGCGAAGGCCGGGTCCGGCACCACGCCGCCGTGGCAGTAGGGAAAGCCGAAATGCATGCCCGCCTTGGGCGCTACGTTCAGTTCGCACGACGGCGTGTTGTCGCCCATCTCGTCGCGGCCGTTATCGGTGAACCACAGCACCTTGGTGACTGGATGGAAAGCAAAGCCCACCGTGTTGCGCACGCCGCGCGCGTATTCCTCCAGCTGGCTGCCGTCGGCGTTCATGCGGTAGATTTTCGCGCTTCTGGTGTCCTCGACGTCGCACACATTGCACGGCGCGCCGACCGGGATGTACAGCTTGCCGTCCGGCCCGGCCTTGATCACCTTCTCGCCATGCCATTTGTCGTTGGGCAGGCTGACCTTGACCACTTCGTACGACGGCTTCTGCGCATAGCGCTTGTCGATATTGTCGAAGCGGATCACGCGGCTGATCTCGCCCACGTACAGCGCGCCGTTGAGCAGCGTCACGCCGATCGGGTTTTCCAATCCTTCGGCCACGGTGACGACATCGGCCGTCTGCTTGTCGGCGCGCGGCACCAGCGCGTACACCTTGCCGGCCTTGCGCGAGCCGACATAGACGATGCCGCTGTCCGATACCACCATGCTGCGCGCGGCGGCGACCTGGTTGGCGTAGACGCTGATGTGGAAGCCCTTGGGCAGCTTGAACCCGCTCAAGTCGGGCACATCGCGCTGCGCCTTGGCCTCGGGCGTCAGCGCCACGGCCGGCTTGGCCGCGCCGGCGCCATTGGCGGCGATCAGGTCGGCGAGCAGTGCGATCTGGCTGGCGCTCAGGGCAGTGGACCATCTGGGCATCTGCTTGTCAGGCACTCCCTCGCCGATAACCTTGATGAGGTTGGCCTTGGTCGGCGCGCCATGCCGCCAGGCGTGATCGCCCAGCGACGGGCCGAAGCCGCCTTCCATCTTGACGCCATGGCAGACGGCGCAATTGGCCTGGTAGATTTTTTCGGCGGCGGCCAGATCAGGTTCGGCTGCCTGGGCGGCCAGCGAGGCGATGGCCGCGACGGATGCCGCGATGGCGGCGCGCAGGGTAGATGGTTTCATGGACGGTTCCATTCGGTGGCGAACCGACATTGTGCCAGTCTCTACCGTGCACTACAATGCGGTAGCCATTTCACCCGTCTACGCTCTCATACATGATCAAAACCTGTCTGTCGCTTGTACTGTGCGGCCTGGCCGCCACTGCGCATGCCCAAAACTCCGACGACGACTGGAATAAGCCGGTCGAACCATTCCAGATCCATGGCAACACCTACTACGTGGGCGTGAGCAGCCTCAGTGTCGTGCTGGTGACGTCGCCGCAAGGGCACATCCTGCTCGACGGCGGCTATCCCGATTCGCCGCAGCGCATCGCAGCCAGCGTCCGCAAGCTGGGCTTCCGCATGCAAGACATCAAGCTGATACTAAGCTCGCACGATCACTTCGACCACGCGGGCGGCATCGCCGAACTGCAGCGCATGACCGGTGCGACGGTGGTGGCCAGTCCGCCGACGGCAGCAGGCCTGAAGCGCGGCAGCATGGCGAAGGATGATCCTCAGTTCGTCGGCAGCACGCCGTTCGCCAAGGTGAGCAAGGTGCGCACGGTGCGCGATGGAGAAACCATCAAGGTCGGGCCGCTGGCGGTGACCGCCATGTTCACGCCCGGCCACACCGAGGGCGGTACCAGCTGGACGTGGCGCTCGTGCGAACAAGACCGTTGCGCCAGCATCGTCTACGCGGACAGCATCAATGCGATTTCCAGCGATGGCTACAAGTTCACCGAGCACCCGGAGGTGGTGAAGCAGTTCGCACAAAGCTACGCGGCGCTGGAACGGGCCTCGTGCGACATCATCATCGCCGTGCACCCGGAATTCTCCGGCATGTGGGAGAAGCGCAAAAGCGGCAAGCCAGACGCCTTCCTGGACGGCGGCGAAGGCTGCAAGGCCTACGTCAAGGTGGCGCGCGACAAGCTCAATCTGCGTCTGGCGTCGGAGGCGGGCAAATGATCGTGGACTTCGATGTGGCTTACGACGGCCATGTGCTGAAGGGCGACCAATACGTCGGCGCCGACAGCAATCGCTTACTGTACCTGCACGGCGCTGGCGCCAGCACCCGCCGCGGCCACCATCTGTTGCGCGGCGCGCTGCAGCAGCGCGGCATCGGCAGCACCTGTTTCGACTGCATCGGCCACGGCGACACCGGCGGCGCGCTGGCGCAATCGTCGGTGGCCAGCCGCACGCGCCAGGCGCAGGCGGTGGTTGCGGCGCGCGGCGTGCCGGAGCCGCTGGCGATCGTCGGCGCCAGCATGGGCGCCTACAACGCGGTGCGCATGACGCAGAGCCATCGTGTCGATGCGCTGGTGCTGATCGTCCCTGGCGTATACACGCCGTCGGCTTATGAAGTGCCGTTCGGCCCCGAATTCTCGGCCGTGATAAGGCGTGAGCGCAGCTGGTCCGACAGCGACGCCTGGAATATCCTGTCGCGCTTCGAGGGCCGCCTGCTGGTGATCGCCGCCGAACACGATGCCACGATTCCGTTGGAGATCCCGGAACGCCTGGTCGTCGCAGCGACGCGCGCGCAATCGAGCCGGCTGCACGTCGTGCAGGGCGCCGAACACAATCGCCTCTGGTCGTTGCTGGAAGAAGACCCGGTCGCCTTCGCCGCCGCCGTCGATATGGTCGCGGAGACGCTTAAGTAAGATCAATCCGCTGGTTGCGATGCCGTTCTATTGTCGAGGGAACTCATTTGTAAAACGTTCCCGGATAGGATACCGTGACCATGATACGTTCCTTCGCCAGCACGAATCAGGAGAACGATATGAGCGCATATCTTCAGGAAATCCATCCGGGCGAGATACTGCGGGAAGAATTTATGAAGCCCGTAGGCTTGTCGGAGGCAGAGCTGGTTGCCGTGCTTGATGTGCCGAGTGCAGACATTATCGCGCTGATCGCCGAGACGGGACCGGTAACGCAGAATCTTGCCCGGGCGTTGGCTGCTCATTTCAAAGTCAGCGTTCAGTTCTGGCTGAATCTTCAGGCCGCGTACGATGCGGGCATGAAAGAAAATGGCGGAAGGCAGTAGGAGTCGAACCTACAGGGGAGCGTCTGACGCCCCCCACCGGGTTTGAAGCCCGGCCCCATCACCGGATGAGTATGCCTTCCGTGGAACTACTCGCCACTGTACGACCACGCCGCGTTCGGCCGTATCAGGTGGATGTTGCCCACGCGCCGAGTATAGCCGACGCGATCGAAGAACTCCAATATCTGTATGGCCCGCTTTCGACCCAATCCGGTCGCGTCGCGGAACGCCGACGCCTGCACTTCGGGCAACGCCGCCACCAGCGCCGCCAGCTCGGCCAGCCGCTTGGGATGGTAGAACAGGTCCGGCACCACCTGGCTGATCTCACCGGTCTTCGATAGCTTGAGCAGCAGGCGGCGCACCTCCGCCTCTAGCATGCCATGATCGCGCGACAGGTCGCGTACCCACGGCGGATCGAACGCACCCTCCAGCAGGGCGGCCAGCAGCGGCGAGGCCTGCGCCTGTTCCTTCTCGCTTAGTTCGACGCTGTGGCCGGGCAGGTGCAGGCTGCGGCCACGCTGCTTCACCTGGCCGGCGCCGGTCAGCGTTTCGACCAGGCGGCTCCACAACCGGTCCTCCATCTCCGGCGCGACGATGCGCTTGAGGCGCCACAGTTCAGGGCCGGCATCGTCCGGTGCGCGCGCGTGGAAGTCGGCCAGACCGCCGAGGATGCGCGCCTCCAGCGCCTGCACCTCGCCGGCCGCAAGCAGCAGCGCATCGCCACCTTGCAGCGGCACTTCAATGGTGTCCACCGGCAGCGCGATCCGGTCGGCCGGCAGCTGCGACAGCCGCATCAACGCCGACCTGCGCAAGCCGAGAGGGCTGCGCGCCAGTAGCGAGGCGACATCGCCGCTGGAGACGAAATCGGCCAACGCCTGCAGCCACGCCATGCGCACCGCGCTGCGCCGCTTGCGCACCGGGCCGAAAGGATCGAGCACCATGCCGCCGCCGATGGTGACCGTGGCCTGCGCATTGCGGATCACGAAGCGGTCGCCCGGTACGGCGTGCACCGGAGCGTCGAGCACCAGCTGCACGCGGCCGGTCTGGCCGGGCGCCAGCAAATCGCAGTCCAGCATCACGACGTTGGCCGTGTGGTGTGCTGCGCCCAGGTGCACGTGCAGCGGCGACCATGACTTGAGCGTCTGGCCGCAATCGGGCATCAGCGTCAGTTCGACGTCGATGCGGCTGGAGCATTCGCCGAGCGCGGGAGCGACCACCCAGGTGCCGCGTTCCACTTCCTCCTTCGCCACGCCGTGCAGGTTGAGCGCCAGCCGCTGGCCGGCGTGGCCGGAGTCCGCGCTGCGGTTCTGCGCGTGGATGCCGCGCACGCGCGCCTGCTGTCCGCCCGGCGCCAGTTGCAGCACCTCGCCGACGCGGACGCTGCCCGCGAGCGCGGTGCCGGTGACGATGGTGCCCTGGCCGGACAAGGTAAACACGCGGTCGACGCCAAGCCGGAACAGGCGCCGTTCATCGCTGGCCGGCAGCGATGCAGCCATCCTGGCCAGGTGCCGCAGCAAGGCCTGTACGCCGTCGTCGTCGGGCGCGCTGGCATTGGTGCGGAAGATCTGCGCTTCGGCGAAGTCGGTTGGCGCCAGCAGGGCGCGGATATCCTGCTCCACCTGCTCGATGCGTGGCGCATCGACACGGTCTATCTTGGTCAGCGCCACCGCGCCGCGCCGCACGCCCAGCAGGCGCAGGATGGCCAGGTGCTCCAGCGTCTGGGGCATGATGCCGTCGTCGGCGGCGATCACCAGCAGTGCGGCGTCGATGCCGGTCACGCCCGCCGCCATGGTGCGGATGAATTTTTCGTGGCCCGGCACGTCGATGACGCCGAGGATGTCGCCATTGTCCAGCGGGGCATAGGCGTAACCGAGTTCGATCGATATGCCGCGCGCCTTCTCTTCCTTCAGCCGGTCCGTATCGACCCCGGTGAGCGCGCGCGTGAGCGTAGTCTTGCCGTGGTCGATGTGACCTGCCGTGCCGACGATCATACGGCCAGCTGCGCCAGTTGGTCGGTGAAGCGCTGGCGCTGGTGGTCGTCCAGGCAGCGCAGGTCCAGCCACAGCGCATCCTGCGCCACGCGGCCGATCACCGGCAGCGGCAGGGCGCGCAGGCGCTGTTCCAGTATTCCCAGCGCGTTGCTGATACGTCCCGCGGCGGCGGCGCGTATCACCAGGCCGTGGCTGGGCAGCTGGTCGACGGGCAGGGCGCCGCTGCCGATCTGGCTCATCATCGGTTCCGAGCGCACTTCGTACGCGGCGCCCAGTGCCGCCTGCAATGGCGGCAACAGCGCCTGCGCCAGTTCGCGCATGTGTGCGGCGGGACGGGTCAGCAGCTTGAGTGTGGTCAGGCGTTCGGGCAGCAGGTCCGGCGCGCGGTACAGGGCGAGCACCGGTTCCAGCGCGGCCAGCGTCAGTTTGCCGACGCGCAGCGCGCGCTTGAGGGGATTCTTCTTGATCTGCGCGATCAGGTCGGCGCGGCCGACGATGATGCCGCACTGCGGCCCGCCCAGCAGCTTGTCGCCGCTGAAGGTGACCAGGTCCGCGCCGCCGGCGATGGTTTCGCGCACCGTGGTTTCGTGCGGCAGGCCGTATTGTTCCAGGTCGACCAGCGTGCCGCTGCCCAGGTCCACCGCCAGCGGAATGCCGTGCCGCTTCGACAGCGGCGCCAGCTCCGGCAGCTCGACGCTCTTGGTGAAGCCGGTGATGGCGTAATTGCTGCAATGGACCTTCATCATCAGCGCGGTCTGCGGGCCGGCTGCTTCGGCGTAGTCCTTCAGGTGCGTGCGGTTGGTACTGCCCACTTCGCGCAGCACGGCGCCGGCGCGGGTCATGATGTCCGGGATGCGGAAGGCGCCGCCGATTTCCACCAGCTCCCCGCGCGAGACAATGACCTCCTTGCCCTGCGCGATGGTGTTCAACATCAGCAGCACGGCGGCGGCGTTGTTGTTGACGATGGTGGCCGCTTCGGCGCCGGTCAGTTCCAGCAGCAGGTCTTCGATCAGGTTGTCGCGGTCGCCGCGCTTGCCGGTGTCGATGTCCCATTCAAGGTTCATCGGCCAGCGCAGCGCTTCGGCGACGGCTTGCACCGCGCTGTCGGGCAGCAGGGCGCGGCCAAGGTTGGTGTGCAGGACGGTGCCGGTCAGGTTGAACACGGGCCGCAGCGGCGAGCGGTTGGTGTCGCGCAGGCGCGTGGCCAGCATCGCCAGCACGGCGGGGATGCCGGTATTGCCGGTGGGCGGCATGCCGTCGCGGCGGCTGGCCAGCATCATGCCGCGCAGCTCGGCCAGCAGCATGCGGGCCGCCTCCAGCGTTTGCACGCGGCCGTATTCGGCGATCAGCGGTTCGCAGGCGGCGTCCGACAGGATCAGGTGGACGGCGGGCAGGTGGATGGCCCCCGCCGCTGCCGGCGCGCCGGCGGGCGATGCGGCGTCCTGGCACTGGCCGGCGCTGGCCTTGATGTCCGTCTTGCCGCTCATTCGGCGTTGAACCACAACAGGGGATTGCCGCTGGCGCGGGCATAGCCAGCCTCGCCGACCAGCAGGTCCAGCGCCAGGCTGGCCAGGTCGTCGGCCAGTGGTTCGACGTTGTAGTCATGCTCCTGGTTGAAGATCTTGCGGTAGGTGCGGCAGTCGTCGCAGGTTTCGGCGCGCGCCACCTTGCTCGGGTCATTTGCCTTGTTTGGGATTCCAGGCGCGGCATCGTCGGCCGGCTCGATGCTTTGGTAGGCGATGCGCGCGGTATGTTCACAGCACGAGCATTTGACCCGCACCATATGCCACTCGCTGGCGCAGCAGCTGCATTGCAGGTAGCGGTAGCCTTGCGATTGTCCGCCGATGCGTATCACGCTGGCCACCGGATGCGCGCCGCACACGGGGCACAGCGTATTGGTCACCAGCGGCGCCACGCGCTGCGCATCCAGCTGGCCGGCACGCATGGTCCACATGATTTGCAGCGCGGCGGCGATGAAGGGCGCGTGCAGCGGATTGACGCTGTCGGTCAGCTCCGAGAGCACCGCGTCGGCGCAGCCTTCCAGTTCCGCGCTATCGAGCCCGCGCAGTTCGGCCAGCACGGAGGCGATCTGCGGCTGGCCGTCCGCCAGCGGATCGAGCTGGTCGAGCAGGGCGCTGAACACGGAACGCCATGACGGCGGCCGCGCGCCGCTGACCGGCAGCGGCGGCATATTGTGTTCGAGCGAGATGTCAATGTCGGCGGCGTCGGGCAGGGCGAAGGCGTCCGAGGGGAAGTTCCGCACCACGGCGGCTTGCGCGTCGACCAGCGCGGCCATCAGCAGCAGGTAGCCGCGCAGCGTTTCGCCGACGGGGATGCCTTTGATTTCATTTTTGGCAAGCTGGCGCAGGCGGGCGGCGCGCGCGGCGAACAGGCTGCGCGGTTGCGGCAGCAGCAGGCGTGGAATGGCGTTGTGATCGAGTGCTTCGATCTCGCCGGGGGCAAGCAGGCGTTGTACCAAGATGTCTCCCAGAGTGCCGGCGGCGACGGAGCCGCCGACTCTCCGGCTATTCTAATCCTAAACTGCCGGGTCAATCACGTGATTTGCGCGCTACTTCCTCAAACCAGCGCTGGTGATGCTTCCGCGCCCACCCGTAGGTAACGGTGCCGCGCACCATGGCGCCTATCGAACCCTTCACCCACAGGCCGGCATAGACGTGTATCACGATCACGCAAATGATCACGAACGCGCAGAAAGCGTGCAGCAGCGCGGCGAAGCGGACGACGTCAATGGGGAAGTAGAACGCGAAGTAGGCACGCCAGATCACCACGCCCGACAGCAGAAGGCAGCACATGCAGACGATCAGCACGAAGAACAACAGCTTCTGACCCGCGTTGTAGCGGCCAACCTTGGGCACCTTGTCCTCGCGCTTGTGAATCACGTCGCCGATTTGATCCAACCACTGTTTATCGCCCGGCTCGAACTGGTTGTGATGCCAGAAGCGCACCACCAGCAGCGCGAACGAGACGAACATCACCAGTCCGATGAACGGATGCAGGATGCGCGTCCACTGGCCGCCGCCCAGGAACACGGCCAGCCACGCGGTCGCCGGATGGAACATCGCCAGCCCGGATACCGCCAGCAGCACGAAGCAGATGGCGGTGATCCAGTGGTTGCTGCGTTCATTCGGCGTATAGCGCTCGATCAGCGGATTGCCGTCCTTGTCGCGATCAGGTGTGCTCATTTTTCGCTCTCCCGGATACGGTTGGCTTCATGCAGCGCCTCGGCTTCCTCGTCCTTGCTCACCTCATTCGGCCCGACGCGCGAGTAGTGGAACCAGCCCGCCAGCGCCGTGACCGCGATGCCGGCCAGCGCCAGGGGCTTGGTCAGGCCCTTCCACAGTCCGACCATGGGGCTGATGCTCGGATTGGCCTTCAAGCCGTGATAAAGGCCCGGCTGGTCCGCGTGGTGCAGCACATACATCACGTGCGTGCCGCCCACGCCGGCCGGATCGTACAAGCCGGCGTTGGCGTAGCCGCGCGACTTCAGGTCCTCGATGCGCTCCGCCGCATGGTCCTTCATGTCCTCCTTGGTGCCGAAGACGATGGCGCCGGTGGGACAGGTCTTGACGCAGGCCGGTTCCTGGCCCACCGCCACGCGGTCCGAGCACAGCGTGCACTTGTAGGCGCGGTCGTCCTTCTTGGAGATGCGCGGCACATCGAACGGGCAACCGGCCACGCAGTAGCCGCAGCCGATGCAGTTCTCCTGGTGGAAGTCGACGATGCCGTTGGTGTACTGGACGATGGCGCCGGGCGAGGGGCAGGCCTTCAGGCAGCCCGGGTCCTCGCAGTGCATGCAGCCGTCTTTGCGTATCAGCCATTCGAGGTTGCCGTCGTTGGTCTCGTGTTCCGAGAAGCGCATCACGGTCCACGATTGCGGCGACAGGTCGATCGGATTGTCGTACACGCCCGTGGTCTCGCCGACGTCATCGCGCAGGTCGTTCCACTCCATGCAGGCGGTCTGGCAGGCCTTGCAGCCTATGCACTTCGACACGTCGATCAACTTGGCGACGGTGCCGGTGACGGGCGTGCGCGCCACCGGTTCCTGCACCGTGGTGGCCGACATGCGCTTGATATCAAGGGATTGTAGTGCCATGGTCATTCTCCTCGGGCCGTCATGCTTTTTCCACTTTCACCAGGAAGGACTTGAATTCCGGTGTCTGTGAATTGCCGTCACCAACCGTCGGCGTGAGGGTGTTGATCAGGTAGCCCGGTTTGGTGACTCCCTTGAACCCGAAGTGGATCGGCAGTCCGACCTGGTGGGTCTTCTTGCCGTCGATGATGAGCGCCTTGATACGCTTGGTCACCACGGCCTTGGCCACGATGTGTCCGCGCTTGGAGCTGACCTTGACGCGGTCCCCGTGCGCCACGCCGATCTCCTTGCCCAGGTCTTCGCCGATTTCGACAAATTGCTCCGGCTGGATAATGGCGTTCAGGCGCGCGTGCTTGGTCCAGTAGTGGAAATGCTCCGTCAGGCGGTAGCTGGTCGCCACGTGCGGGAACTCGGCGGCCTTGCCCAACTTGGCCCGGTCGTTCGGGAACATGCGGCCGACCGGATTGCTGGTGGCGCGCGCATTCGCCGGATGCAGCGGGTTGTGGCCGACCGGCGTTTCGAACGGCTCGTAGTGCTCGGGGAAGGGCCCCTCGGCCATGGCGTCACGCGAGAAGAAGCGCGCCACGCCTTCGGCCAGCATGATGAATGGTCCCATGCCGTTTTCCGGCGGCTCGTCCGCCTTGAAGTCGGGGATGTCGGCGCCGGCCCAGTTGGTGCCGTTCCATCCCACCAGCTTGCGCGTGGGGTCCCACGGCTTGCCCTTGGTGTCGCAGGAAGCGCGGTTGTAAAGGATGCGTCGGTTGGCCGGCCAGGCCCAGGCCCAGTTCAGCGTCTGGCCGATGCCGGTCGGGTCGGAGTTGTCGCGCCGCCCCATCTGGTTGCCGGCCGAGGTCCAGCAGCCGGCAAAGATCCAGCAGCCGCAAGCCGTGCTGCCGTCGTCGCGCAATTGCGCGAAGCCTGCCACCTGCTCGTTCTTCTTCAGGATGACCTTCGTCGGGTCCTTGGGATCGGTGAGCTCCTTCAACGCCTTGCCGTTGTACTCCATCGCCAGTTCTTCCGGCGTTGGGCTGAACGGCTTGGCGTAAGGCCAGGTGAGGTTGACGATAGGGTCGGGGAATTTTCCGCCGTCGGTCTGGTACATCTTTTTGATGCGCAGGAAGATGCCGGACATGATCTCCAGATCGCTCCTGGTCTGCCCCGGACCGTCGGCCCCTTGCCAGTGCCATTGCAGCACGCGCGAGGAGCTCACCAGCGAGCCGCGTTCCTCGGCGAAGCAGGTGGTCGGCAGGCGGAACACCTCGGTCTGAATCTTGGTCGGATCGACCTGGTGGAACTCGCCGAAGGGGCGCCAGAACTCCGCAGTCTCCACCGCGAGAGGGTCCATCACCACCAGGTACTTCAGCTTGGATAAGGCTTCCGTGATCTTCTGCTTGTCCGGCGCCGAGGCCAGGATGTTGAAGCCCTGGCAGATGTAGCCGTTCATTTTCCCCTGATGCATAAGCTCGAAGGCCTGCATCATGTCGTAGGGCTTGTCCAGCTT
This sequence comes from Duganella vulcania, assembly GCF_009857655.1. Lineage (NCBI taxonomy): Bacteria > Pseudomonadati > Pseudomonadota > Betaproteobacteria > Burkholderiales > Oxalobacteraceae > Duganella > Duganella vulcania. The sequence continues at coordinate 195,951 of NZ_WWCX01000002.1, read as the reverse complement.
GGGCAGGTAGTCGAAGGCGTAGTTGTTCTCCTCCGTGGCGGCGTCGCCCCACCAGCACTTCATGAAGCTGACCAGGAACTTCTTCGCGTTGCTGTAGTAGCTGAGCTGATTCGGACGAAGAGGCTTCAGCGCGCGCTTGGCGGCGTAGGCCTCGAAATCCTGCTCCGCCTCGCCGGGCAGCGACAGGTAGCCGGGCAGCATATTGGTCAGCAGTCCCAGGTCCGTCAGGCCCTGGATGTTGGAGTGGCCGCGCAGTGCGTTCATGCCGCCGCCGGCGATGCCGATGTTCCCCAGCAGGAGCTGCACCATGGCGCCGGTGCGCAGCGTTTCCGCGCCGGTGGAGTGCTGCGTCCAGCCCAGCGCATACAGGATCGTGGCGGCGCGGCCCGGAACGGCGGTCGATGCCAGCATCTCGGCGACCTTGTGGAACTTCTCGGGCGGTACGCCGCAGGCTTTCTCCACCATCTCCGGCGTGTAGCGCGCGTAGTGCTTCTTCATCAGCTGATAGACGCAGCGCGGGTGCTCGAGCGTGGCGTCGATCTTGGCGAAGCCGTCGTCGCCCATCTCGTAGTTCCAGCTGCTCTTGTCCGTGTACTTGCCCGCCTTTTCGTCCCAGCCCGAATACAGGCCGTCGTTGAAGGCGAAGTCCTCGCGGACGATGAAGGGCATGTCCGTGTAATTGCGGACGTACTCGTGCTGGATCTTGTCGTTCGTGAGCAGGTAGTTGATGATCCCGCCCAGGAAAACGATGTCCGCGCCGGTGCGGGTAGGGACGTAGTAGTCCGCCACCGAAGCGGTACGGGTAAAGCGCGGGTCGACCACGATCAGCTTCGCGCCGCGATGCGCCTTCGCTTCCGTGACCCATTTGAATCCGCAGGGGTGTGCTTCCGCTGCGTTACCGCCCATGACCAGGATGACATCAGCGTTCTTGATGTCCACCCAGTGATTCGTCATCGCACCACGTCCAAATGTCGAGGCAAGACCTGCCACCGTCGGACCGTGTCATACGCGCGCTTGATTATCGAATGCCAGCATGCCCAGACTGCGCATGGTTTTATGGGTCAGATAACCTACTTCATTGGTCGCCGCCGACGCGCACAGCATGCCGGTGGTGGTCCAGCGGTTGACGGTCTTTCCGTCCGCCGTCTTGTCGATGAAATTGGCGTCGCGATCGGCCTTCATCAACTTGGCGATGCGGGTCAGCGCGTCATCCCAGGAGATTTTGCTCCACTCGGTCGCGCCGGGTGCGCGGTACTCGGGCACCAGCAGGCGGTTTTCGGAGTGGATGAAATCGACGAGGCTCGCGCCCTTCGGGCATAGCGTGCCGCGGTTGACCGGGTGGTCGGCGTCGCCCTCGATGTGGATGATGCTGGCCTTGGCGTTCTTGGCGCCGTCGCCCAAGCCGTACATGAGGATCCCGCATCCTACGGAGCAGTAGGGGCAGGTGTTGCGGGTTTCGGTACTGCGCGCCAGCTTGTACTGCCGGACTTCGGCCAAGGCCGATGCCGGCGCAAAGCCGAGAAGCGCGATGCTCGAACCCGCGATGGTCGCGCCAGTCACCCGAAGGAACTGACGCCTGGTCATCTGGTTCATGGGGTAAGCCTCTCATGATATGAAAAGACCTACCAAGTCTATCACTATAAAAATGGAAGCCCCGTAACAAAATGAATCAGATGTTGTGTTTTCGGCAGTGGATGGCGGGGCAGCACCGTTTTGCCGCATCCCGCGCACGGTCCGGCGCATTCGGCTCGACCGGCGCGCCGCCTGCGCTTATCGTGACTTTTTATTCACATTGGAGTCCCTATGCACAAGCTGCCGTCCTTTGTTTTTGCCCTCATCATCGCCGCCTGGTGCGCCGCGCCCGCGCGCGCGGCCGACACCGCACATGACGCCGACGTGGCGGCCATCCGTCAAGTCGTCCAGCAATTCCAGTCCGCCATCGTCGCCCATGACGGGAAAACCCTGGGTGGCCTGTTCCTGCCGGACCACGACAGCTGGCTATCGGTACTCGACACCCCAACCTGGAAATCGATCAAGGCGAACAACCCGGCGGCGCCCAAGGTGGTGCGCTCAAGCTGGAAAAAGTTCGCGGACTACATCCAGACTTCCACCGGGCCGGTCGAAGAGCGCTTCTACGATGTACGCATCGAAACGAATGGCGCCGTGGCCTCGGTCTACTTCAACTTTGATTTTCTCGACGACGGCAAGGTCACCAACCGTGGAAGCGAAAGCTGGCAGATGGTGCAGACCGGGGATGGCTGGAAGATTAGCTCGATGCTTTACTCGATCGGCGACTGACACGCTAGAATCGGTGGTTTTCTTTATTCCGGATACCCAGCTTGAAAGAACCCGCACCACGATTCGTCGCCGTCCTTGCCGCCCTGCCGGTTGCCGCCTCCATGGCGATCCTCGGGCTGCCGGAGCTTGGGCATGGTTACGCCGCCGCCTTCCGCGGGTTGTACTTCGTCGCTTGCATGGCGTGGATCGCGCCATTGGCGTGGCTGCAGCGCCTCTTGTGGCGCCGCGAGAGCGGGTTGCTAGCCACAGCGCTGATCTTGCTGGCGGCAAGCTACGCGATGTCGGTGGCGAACGCGCTGGCGGGGCAGCGCCTTGCGATCGCGCTCGGGCTGGTGGCCGGATACCGCTGGTCCGACCTGGTACAGGGGCTGGATGGTTGCTGGCTGGCGCTGATCGCGTTCTGCGCTGTGCATGCGGTGGCGGTCTACTACCTGTCGCTGCAGCGCACCCGGTTACGCCTCGCGCAGGCTCTCGCGCACGCGCGGGACGCCGAGCTGCGCGCATTGCGACTGCAGGTGAATCCGCACTTCCTCTTTAATACGCTGAATGCGATATCGGGCCTTGTCGCCGCCGGCGACAATCGCGAGGCCAATCGCATGATCAGCCGCGTGGCGGATTTTTTGCGCGCCACCCTCGTGCATGACGGCCGCCATGAACACGCGCTGGCCGAGGAGCTGGCACTGATGGAGGCCTACCTCGGCATCGAACAGGCAAGGCTCGGCGAGCGCCTGCGGGTGACGATGACTGCGGGCCCCGACGTCCTTGGCGCGGCGGTCCCGTACTTGCTGCTGCAGCCGCTGGTCGAGAATGCGATCCGTCACGGTATCGCCCCGCTGGCCGCGCCGGGCCGGCTCGATATCCGCGTCGAGCGTGCTGGCGCCAGCCTGGCGGTCGAACTGCTCAATGATGGACATCGGCCCACATCGGCCGCGACTAGCGGCGCAGGTATCGGCCTTGCCAATGTGGCCGAGCGGCTGCGCCACCTGTACGGCGGGGAGCACCGGTTGGACGCCAACTGGCGCAGTGAGCGCAGCTTCCACGTGCGTCTGACGCTGCCGCTGCGGACTATGGCGGCATGATGCCGGTCCCGATCACCGTCGCGATCATCGACGACGAGCCGCTGGCGCGGCTCGCGCTCAAGACACGGCTGGCGCACAGGTCCGGTTTCGAGCTGGTAGCGGAATATGGAGACGGCGATACCGCCGTCCAGGGGCTGGCCGCGCTGCGACCGGACCTCGTCTTCATGGATGTTGAAATGCCAGGCCGCAGCGGCCTTGAAGCGTTGCGCGCGCTGCCTGTGGACAGCCGGCCCATGGTGATCCTGGTCACGGCGTACGACAGCTTCGCCTTGCAGGCATTCGACCTGGCGGCATTGGACTATCTGCTCAAGCCAGTCGATGACGATCGTTTCGACGAGGCCTTGGATCGCGCAAAAAGGGCCTTCCCCTGGCACAGGAAGAAGGAAGAAGTCCATTTGCCGGCGCCTGCACCCTGGACGCACACGTTCACGATACGAACGGGGACGCGCACGGTACTCGTGCGGGCCATCGATGTCGAGCGCATCGAGGCGGACGGCGACTATGCGACGCTGCACGCGGGCGGCAAGACGCACCTGGTGCGGGAACCCCTGCATCTGCTGGCCATGCAGCTCGATCCGCTGCGGTTTCAACGCGTGCATCGTTCGGCGATAGTTCGCATCGACATGGTCGAAGAACTGCGGGCGTTGACCAATCGCGACGCCTTGCTGCGCCTGCGCGACGGCAGCCTGTTGCGCGCAAGCCGCACCTACATGCCGGCGCTGCTGGAGGCGCTTGATCGCCACAAAAGCCATGACATCAGCCAAAGCCGATGCGGTTGATCCTGTACTAATTCGGGAAGTAACAGGCGCGCAGGCGGGCGTAGTCGTAGAAATGGCTGGCCGGGGTCAGCTTCGCCTGATCGCATGTGCGCTTGAAGTCCGCTTCCTTCTCGTTGTACAGCATGCGGACCAGCGTGCGGCCCTCGTCGTTGACGTAGACATCCCATTGGATGTTGGCGGCCATCGGCGCGACCGTTTCGCCGCGCCAGTTGCTGTTGCTGTAGCTGTAGGTCGCCGCGCGCGGCAGCGGTTCGGACATGCCGGGCAGGCCGAGGATGGCCGCCATCGGGATGACGATTTCCGCGTGGCTGAAACGCAGCTTGGCGGCATGCGACAGGTCGCCTTTGGCGATGGCGTCCACTTCACTGAAAAAATCGTCAAACAGCGTTTGCGCCATGCGGTAATTGACGCCGTTATTTTCGCTGATGCCGGGGCCCTTGGCGTAGAAGGCGATGGCGTCCTCTGTGGCAGCGAACACCGCGGCCTGCGGTGCCGGCATGTAGCGGGTGAAGTCGGCTTTCAGTTCGTTCTTCATATCGGCCGCCGCCGAGTACAGGTCGTAAAGCGCCTGCGCCGCGTCGATGGCGGACTTGATCTCGGTGTCGCCGTCGCCGGTCAGCTTGTTGGTGAACTGCTTGTCGGCGCTGGTGTAGCTGTAGGTGCCGGTGTTGGCCGCGCTGTGGCGGCCCTGATCCAGCCCGGCGACGAAGGCCGGCGTGAACAGGCGCTCCAGCACCGCCTTGGCGGCCGCCGCAACCTGCGGCTGCGCCAGGATGGCGGCTTCACGCGCTCGCAGCTCGTCGCTCCGGATCCATGCCTGGTATTCCTGGCTGGCCTGCCAGGCGGCGTGCAGCGGATCGCCGCTGTCGACCACCGCATCCTGCTTGGCGCCGAGTTTGTGGAAGTAGAGCAGGTAGCGGTCGGTGCCCGCAGGGCGGCTTTCGTGATTCATTTCCGCGCGCGGCGCCAGCGACGGTGGACGCACGATCAGCGCCTGCAGCGTGGGTTGCTGCGCCACCAGCGAGCCGGCGAAGTACTCGCCGCTGTCGACCGCGCGGTCCTTGCCGGAGGTGACGAGCAGGATGCGGCGCTGCGCAGTTACGGCGTCATTGAACAGTTGCGGCAAGCGGCGAACCATGCGCTCCGCCAGCTGCTTGTGCTCCGTCACGCCCTGCATGGTCTCGTTGCCGTAGCCTGGCTTGGTGATGCCGGCCACGCCGTAGCCCAGCAGCGCATTGGCCTTCATCATTTGCAGCAGGTCGTCGCCCAGCTGCGCGCCCAGCGGCGTCAGCGCCTTCTCCTTTTCCGCCAGCTGCCAAAGTTTGTACAGCGCCAGGTCTGTCTTCATGCTGCTCAAGCCGCGTGACCCGTGCCGCGCCAGCAGCTGGGTGTAGACCGCGCGGTAGCCTTGCGGCGGCGCCTCGTAGCTGGCGCTGGCCTGCTGCGGTTGATACGGCGTCTTGGTCTGGTAATACTGCTCGCCGGACGCGTTCAACAGCAACAGGGACAGGGCGGCGCCGGCCGCGAGGCGTGGTGGTTTCATATTTTAGAAGTCTACGCGAACATTCACGCTGGCGGTGCGCGGCGAGCCGACGTTCAGGTAGTTCTCCTGGTAGTAGGTCCAGTATTTGCGGTTGGCGATGTTGGAGATGTTGGCGCGCACGCTGACCATCTTGCCGAAGTAGCGGTGACGGTAGTTGAAGCCTGCGTCGAACAGCGTATAGGCCGGCAGCGTGTTGACGTTGGCGGCATCCATCGGCAGCTCACCCAGGTACTGCGTGCCGGCGTGCAGCGCCAGGCCAGGCAGCACGTCGCGCCAGGTCGCCTGCACCGACACCTGGCGGCGCGGGGCGCCCACGGCGCGCTTGCCGCTGTAGCCCGGCGCGGCGTTTTCCAGCGTCGCGTCGAGCAGCATCAGGCCACCCTCGATCGACAGGTTCTTCGTCGCCTGCACCACGGTGTTGAATTCCACGCCCTGGTACTTGGTTTCGCCGTCTTCCACGAAGACGTTGGCGCCATTGGTGTACTGCGCGCCGCGCTTGATGTGGAACAGTGCCGCGCTGGCGTTCCAGAAACTGCGCTCCGTCTTGATGCCGACTTCGGCCTGCTTGCTTTTGAGCGGAGCGAAGGTCTGGTTGGCGTTGACGGTGGACGTCGGCGCGCTGGAGGCCTGCTCCATCGCCTCGACGTAGCTGCCGTAGACGGTGGTGTCGGCGGCCGGCTTGTACATCAGGGCCACGGTTGGCGTGGTGCGCTGCGCAGGATAGTTGGCCGTGACCACGCCCTTGGTGGAGTAGGCGTTGTCGTTGTAGCGCGTGTAGCGGGCGCCGGCCAGCACCGACCAGTTGTCGGTCAGCTTGACGGTGTCGCTGGCGAAGGCGGCTTCCTGGCGGGTGGCTTCATCGCGGTAGGTGCCGCCGCTCCAGTTGATGCTGCCGACGTTGATGATGTTGGGCGCGTACAGGTTGCCGGTACCCAGATAGGTCTTCGGCGTGACCGCCGAGGAGGTCGACGACAGGTTTTGCGAGCTCACACCGGCGACGATTTCATGCGCCAGGCCGAAGGCGTTGACCTTGCCTTCAAAGCTGGCCTGCGCCTGGTCGAAGTGGTAGCCGTGCAGTTCGGAGGTGACGCGGTCCTTGTAGTCCGCCTTGTTGCTGGTGATGTAGTACTGGTCCTTCTTGTAGACGCGGGTCGAACTGGAGGTGCGGTACGACAGGTTCGCCACCCATTCTGGGCTCATGCGGTATTCCATGCCGACGGTGGACAGCGAGTATTCGACATCGCTGCCCGCACCTATGCTATTAAGTTTGGTGTCGCCGGCGACCGGCTTCGGCACCACGTACAGCGGCGAGATCACCACGTCGGTGCCGCCCACGCTCTTGCGGCGCTGGTAGATCGCGTCGTAGGTCAGCGCCACGTCGTTGGAGACGCGCCATTCCAGGTTCAGGCCTGCCGCATTGCGCTTGATCGAGCCGCTTTCCTCCTGCACGCCGCCGTCTTCGTGCAGCAGGTTCAGACGGTAGCCGAAGCCGCCTTCTTCGCCCAGGCGGCCGCCGGTGTCGATATGTTCCTTGATCGCGCCGCCTTCCTGGTAGCCCATAGCCGCGCTGAAGCTCTTGTCGGTGGTCGGGCGCTTGCTGACGTAGTTGACGATGCCGCCCGGCGAACCGAAGCCGTACATAAAGCCGGTCAGGCCCTTGAGCACTTCCACGCTCTCGAACATCTCCAGCGGCATTTCGGTGCCGCGGTTGATGTTGGCCAGGCCATTGATCTTGTAGCCGTTCAGGTCATCGAGGCGCAGGCCGCGCATCTGGATGGTGGCAGGGTGAGTGCTGATCGGTGGGCTGATGGCGGTGACCGAGGCGTCGTACTTCAGCACTTCGGAGATGCTGGTGGCCAGGCGGTCTTCGATCTCGTCGCTGCTGACAGCCTTGGTGGAGAAGGGCGTATCCAGTTCCGACTTGCGTCCCAGGGCGCCGCCGCTGACGCTGTCGCCAAGCTTCTTCTTTTCCACCGTCGCTTTGATGACGACCTTGGACAGCGCGCCTTCGCCGTCTTCAGCGGCGAAGGCCGCTCCGTGCAAGGCGCACAGGCCGGCGGCCGCGAGGGCCAGGTGCAAACGGGATTTAGCGAAAGGAGTAGTCGGGCGCATAAGGACCTAAAGAAGAGGGACAATATAAAGCCCGCTATCTTATCGATCGTGTATGACACCCGTATGACGCCCGTATGACGGCGCGGCCGTCTTTTACGTGAGCAGCGCCTCGATCTGCGTCAGCGACGGCGGCGATGCGCCCGGCGCCAGGCAAGCGGCGGCGCCTGCGGCCACGGCGAAGCCCAGATGCTGCAAGGGCTGCTGCTCCGGGCGATGCATCATGCTCCACGCCAGCGCGGCGATGCTGGCATCGCCGGCGCCGACGGTGTCGACCACGGTGATCGGCGGCGCGGCCATGTGCCATGCCTCGTCGCCGATGTGCAGCGATGCGCCGGCCGAGCCCTTGGTGTACAGGTAGGTGGCGCTTGGGTTCCAGCTTCGCAGCGTGGCGAAGGCGCCGTCGATATCGGCGGTGCGGAACAGGCCCTCCAGGTCTTCCTCCGACACCTTGACCACGTCGGCCAGCTCGGTCATGCGGCGCAGCGTGGCGTCGTAGCGCTGGTCCATCAGCAGCCGGTAGTTGGGGTCGTAGCTGATGCGCACGCCGTCCTGCTTGAGCTGACCGGCCAGCGCCACCAGTTTGTCCGCCAGCGGCTGGCGCGCCAGGCTGATGCCGCCGAAGTGTACCCACTTGCAGTGCGCGCGCCAGTCCCGCGGCAGGGCCGCGGCGTCGAACTGCAGGTCGGCGCTGTCGTCGCCGACGAAGAAGTAGGCCGGCGGGTCGGTGCGGTGCACGATGGCCAGCAGCGGCGAATTGTCGTAGCGCTGGATAAAGCGCAGGTCCAGCCGCGCGGCCTCGCTGGCCTGCCACAGCGCGTCGCCGAACACGTCGCGGCTGATGGCGCCGGCGAAGGCGGTCGGCACGTCCAGGCGGGCCATGGTGCGCGCCACGTTCCAGGTCGAGCCGCCCACCTGGCTAAGCCAGTGCTGCCGCGCCGGGTCCTGCACGATCATGTCGGTCAGCGCTTCGCCCGCCGCCACGAATAATGGAAAGGCCGCCATCTCAATCCTTCAAAACGTTGAGCACTTCATAGCAGGCGCCCATGGTGTGATAGTCCACTTTGCCGGCCGGGCTTTTCTCATCGGTCAGTTTGCCGTTGTCGGCGCCCAGGATACGATACCACGCACCATGCTGGTGATCGACGAAATGCTCCCAGCTGTAGGCCCAGATCTTGTCGTACCAGGTCCAGTAGCGCGATTCGCCTGTGCGTGCCGCCAGCAGCGCGGCGGTGGCCAGGCTCTCCGCCTGTACCCAGAAGTATTTGAGATCGTCGCAGATGCTGCCGTCCGGCGCGAAGCCGTAGTAGATGCCGCCGTGCTCATGGTCCCAGGCCTTGGCCAGCGCCGCGTCGAACAGTTCGACGGCGCGCGGCAGCAGCCAGTTGCTTCCGCCTTCGAGCTGTTCGCCGTGGCGCTCCAGCAGCAGCAACAGCTTGGCCCATTCGGTCAGGTGGCCAGGCTGATAACCCCATGGACGGAAGATATTGCTCTTGTCATGGCGGTTGTATTCGGTGTCGACCGACCAGTCGGCGTGGTAGTGCTCCCAAATCAGGTTGTCGGCCAGCGCGGCCTGGCGTTGCGTGATGTTGCGCGCCAGTGTTTCGGCGCGCAGCAGGTAGGCGCGTTCCCCGGTTGCTTCGAAGGCGGCGATCAGCGCTTCGCAGGCGTGCATGTTGGCGTTCTGGCCGCGATAGGGATCGAGGTAGCTCCAGTCGGAGCTGGCTTCGTCGGCATACAGGCCGTAAGCGGATTGCCAGAAGCGGCGCTCCATCAGCGCGAAGGTCTCGCCTATCCATTCGCGGGCCTGGGTCTCGCCGGCCATCAGCGCATGGCTGTAGGCCAGCAGCACGAAGGCCAGGCCGTAGCAATGGTTGGTGCCATCGGTGACGGTGCCCGCGCCGTTGTTCCAATCCAGCTGCCAGGCGTAGCCGCCGGTTTCGGTGTTGCGGTGAGCCTTGCGCAGGAAGTCCAGGCCGTGGCGCAGGCGCTGCTGGTCCGCCGCCTCGCCGAACTGGCGCCACGCCATCGCGTAGGTGAACACGAAGCGCGTGCTGCTGACCAGGTGGCGGGTGCGGGCGTCGTAGACCGTGCCGTCGTCCTTGTAGAAGTGATAGAAGCCGCCGCTGGCATCCACGCAACGGTCATCGTAGAAGTGCTTGGTGTGGCGTATGTGGTTCAGCAGCGTCGAGCGGGATTGAAAATCTGGCACCATCGTCAGGTCCGTGTTTGGGTTGGAAAGCGGGCCGTCTTTATATGGCAGGCCCCGTGGGTGTTTTCAGGCGCGCAGCAGTCCCCCCGTTCGGCTCTTGCGAACCGAACGTCCTGCGGCGTAACCTGGATTGCAAAGTCTATTTCTGTATGCGCCAGCCGTCGAATACTGTGCTGGCGCGGACGACCAGCTCCACCGGAGCGATCTTCTCAACCGGTTCTTCCTGCTGCCCGCTGAGCAGCAGCTCCACACCCAGGGCGCCAAGCGCTTTTTTATCGATGCGCAGCGTCGTCAGCGGACGGTGTCCCAACACGGCGGTAGCGATGTCGTCGAAGCCGACGATCGCGATATCGTGCGGGACCTTCAAACCCTTGGCCAGGCAGCAGCGCATGGCCACCAGTGCGGCGCTGTCGTTGTAGCAGAATACGGCGTCGGGCGGATGGGGCAGGGACAGCAGCTGCTCCATCGCTTCCCAGGCCCCGGTTTCAAGATCGACGCCGTCCGGCAGGCCAGCTTCCAGCCGGGGATCGGCCAGGATCCCCTCCTCGAACAGCGCCTGCCGGTAGCCGCGCGCGCGTTCGCGGATGCTGTAGTGCGACAGCGGACCGGAAATGAAGCCCACGCGCGTGCGGCCGGTGTCGATCAGATGTTTCGTGGCCAGGTAGCCGCCCATCATATTGTCCGGGTTGACCGAGCTGTAGCCGCGCAGCTTCATATCGATCAGCACCAGCTGCTTGCCGGTCGAGCGTAGCGCGCTCAATGTCTCCGGCTCGAAGAAACCGGCGCAGACGATACCGTCCGGCGCATGCATGCGTATCTGGTCGATTAAGCCGTCCGCCGGACCGACCGCCATGAAGGACAGCACAATGCCTTGCTTGCGGCAAGCTTCTTCCGCGCCGTGCAGCACCGGCGAGTAGAACGGGCTGCTCGATGCCGTGTTGTGCTGGCGGTGCAGCAGGAACGTCAGGCGGCGCAGGCGTTTCGGCCGCAACTTGCAAAAGTCGTAGCCCAGTTCCCGTGCCGCTTCCAGCACCATCTGGCGGGTCGCTTCGGTTAAACCAGGTTCATTTTTCAGCGCTCGCGAGATGGTCCCCGTGGACACCCCGGCGACACGGGCGATATCCCGTATCGTCACTCCGGCGACATTCGTGGCATTGCCCATCTAACCTCCAAGTATCTCTATGATGCTGCTCGCGGCTGGGGGCCATCGGCAGGATTCTGTGTGAACGCAGTCTTGCATAAGCATCTACGCGCGGTCAAACGGCATGCAGACTTTGACCAAAAGTTTAGCTCAATTTACTAAACATGCCAGTTTTAGCCCTTCGGCGCTTGGCAGCGGTGGCGTGCCACCTATATCGCCATGTTTAGTGAGGATGGCTAAACTGGGGCCGAATTTCGCGGGATGTTTGACCACCGGACGGCGCGCATGCAGAATCTTTTTCATTAATATAAAAACCATCCATACAGGAGACAGACTTATGGAACACGTTGCATCGGCAGCCATGCGTACCCGCGGCCAAACGGATCAGGCGGGGCAGGGCAACACCGTCCCGCTGATCATCATCACGCTGCTGTTCTTCATGTGGGGGCTTCTAACGTCGCTGAACGACGTGCTGATACCCCACCTGAAATCGATTTATACCCTTAATTATGTCCAGGCGATGCTGGTGCAGTTCTGCTTCTTCGGCGCCTACTTCATCGTCTCGCTGCCGGCCGGCATGCTGATCAAGCGTATCGGCTACCAGCGCGGCGCGGTCAGCGGCCTGGTACTGGCGGCCGGCGGCTGCGCGCTGTTCTACCCCGCGTCGATGAACGGCTATGCGCTGTTCCTGCTGGCCTTCTTCGTGCTGGCCAGCGGCATCACCATCCTGCAGGTGGCGGCCAATCCGTATGTGACGGTGCTGGGTGCGCCGGCCACCGCGTCGAGCCGGCTGACGCTGACGCAGGCCTTCAATTCGCTGGGCACCACCATCGCGCCTACGCTGGGCGGCATCCTGATCCTGTCCGAAGGCGCGCCCGCCTTGGCCAACCTGGTCAAGACCAAGGCCGAGGAAGCCGCCGCCGTGCAGATGCCATACCTGGTGCTGGCCGCCGCGTTGCTGGCGTTGGCTATCCTGTTTGCGCTGGTGCGCCTGCCGAAAATGACTCACGCGGAAGAGGAGGGGGGCGTCATCTCCACCGTCGAGAAGTCGGTGCTGGCACACCGCCACCTGGTGCTGGGCGCGATCGGCATCTTCCTGTACGTGGGTGGTGAAGTCAGCATCGGCAGCTTCCTGATTAACTTCCTTGGCGAGGCCAATGTCGCCAGCCTGCCTGCGGGCGCCGCCGCGCACTACGTCAGCTACTACTGGGGTGGCGCCATGGTTGGCCGTTTCGTCGGCTTCGCCGTGATGCGCTACGTTAGTCCGGGCAAGGCGTTGGCGTTCAACTCGGCGGCCTCCATCGCACTGATCCTGATGGCCATCTTCGGCAGCGGCGCGGTCGCCATGTGGGCCATCATCGCGGTTGGCCTGTTCAACTCCATCATGTTCCCTACCATCTTCAGCATGGCGCTGCACAAACTGGGCAAGCAGACCGGCCAGGGCTCCGGCATCCTGTGCATGGCCATCGTCGGCGGCGCCGTGGTGCCCTTCGTACAGGGCCTGCTGGCCGATTCCATCGGACTGCAATGGTCGTTCTTCGTGCCGGCCGCCTGCTATACCTTCATTCTCTATTTCGGCGTGAAGTACGCCAGTATGTACTCCACCCGCTAAGAGAGGGAAATCATGCGTGCTGAATTGAATTTACGTCCGCTGGCGATTGCGCTGGCGGTTGCGATGGCGCTCGCCGCCGCAACGGTGATAGTCGTTGCCGTCGCCTTGCCGGCATATGCGGCCGAGGCCACGCCGCCGGTTCCGGTGGCCGAGCGCACGTGGATGGACACGTCGCTGGGCGCAGACCGGCGCGCCGAACTGGCGCTGAAGGCCATGACGCAGCAGGAGAAACTGAGCTGGGTGATGGGCTGGTTCGGCTCCGATTTCCGCGACAAGAAACGCAATCCCGCCGCGCTGCCTTTCTCGGCGGGCTATATTCCCGGTACGCCGCGCCTGGGCTTGCCGGCCCTGTTTGAAACCGACGCCGGTTTGGGCGTCGCCTCACAGGCCACCAAGACGCCGCGCGAGCGCACCTCGCTGCCATCCGGCCTGGCCACCGCCGCGACGTGGGACCGCAAGCTGGCCTACAACGGCGGCGCGATGATCGGCGCCGAGGCGCGCGCGTCCGGCTTCAACGTGATGCTGGCCGGCGGCGTGAACCTGCTGCGCGAGCCGCGCAACGGCCGCAATTTCGAATACGCCGGTGAAGATCCGCTGCTGGCCGCCACCATGGTGGCGCAGCAGATCAAGGGCATCCAGTCGAATCACGTGATCGCGACGATGAAGCACTTCGCCGTCAACGACCAGGAGACCGGCCGCTTCATCCTCGACAGCCGCATCGGCGACGCCGGAAACCGCATGTCCGACCTGCTGGCATTCCAGATGGTGCTGGAGCAGTCCGACCCCGGCTCCGTCATGTGCGCCTACAACCGGCTGAACGGCGCCTACGCCTGCGAGAGCGACTACCTGCTCAACCAGGTGCTGAAGAAGGACTGGGGCTACAAGGGCTACGTCATGTCCGACTGGGGCGCGGTGCACAGCACCGTGGCAGCCGCCAACAACGGCCTCGATCAGGAATCGGCGTGGGAGTTCGACAAGAGCGCTTACTTCGGCGTTGCGCTGGAGGAGGCGGTCGCCAACGGCCATGTGCCGCAGGCGCGTCTGGACAATATGGTGTTCCGCATCCTGCGCGCCATGTTCGACAAGGGCGTGGTCGATCATCCGGTGGCCGAAGGCGGGACGATCAACTTCGCCGCGCACGGCGTGGTCAGCCGCACCGGCGCCGAGGATGGCATGGTCCTGCTGAAGAATGCCGGCGGCGTGCTGCCGCTGAAGGCCGGTGCGAAGAAGATCGTCGTCATCGGCGCGCACGCGGACGTGGGCGTGCTGGCCGGCGGCGGATCTTCGCTGGTGTATCCGGTGGGCGGCAGCGCCGTCACCGGCATCGGGCCGGCCACCTGGCCCGGCCCGGTGGTCTACCATCCGTCGTCGCCGTTGAAGGCGATCCAGGCGCGCGCGCCGGGCGCCAGCGTGGTCTATCACGATGGCGTGGACGCCGCAGCCGCCGCCCGCGCGGCGGCCGATGCCGATGTGGTGCTGGTGTTCGCGCAGCAGTGGGTGGGCGAATCGGTGGATGCCGCCTCGCTGTCGCTGCCGGACAACCAGGATGCGCTGATCTCCGCCGTGGCCAAGGCCAATCCGAAGACGGTGGTGGTGCTGGAGACCGGCGGCCCTGTGCTGATGCCTTGGCTGGGCCAGAGCGCAGCCGTGGTGCAGGCGTGGTACGCAGGCACCAGCGGCGGCGAGGCCATCGCCCGCGTGCTGTTCGGCGAAGTGAATCCGTCGGGGAGGCTGCCTGCCACGTTCCCGGTATCGGCAAGCCAGTTGCCACGGCCGGTGCTCGATGGCGATCCGAAGGACGAGAGCAAGCGCTTCGACGTCAACTATCACGAAGGCGCGGCGGTAGGCTACAAGTGGTTCGACCTGAAAGGGTTGAAGCCGCTGTTCCCGTTCGGTCACGGCCTGTCGTACACGCAGTTCGCCTACTCCGGCCTGGCCGCCAGCCAGAAGGACGGCAAGCTGCAACTGCGCTTCAAGGTGACCAACACCGGCGCGGTGAAGGGCAAGGACGTGCCGCAGTTGTACGTCGCGCCGCAAGGAACCAAATGGGAAGCACCGAAACGGCTGGCCGGCTGGGACAAGGTCGAGCTGGCGCCGGGTGAAACCAGGGAAGTCAGCGTGAGCGTCGATCCGCGCCTGCTGGCGATGTTCGACAGCCGCTCCAAGACCTGGCGCGTCGCCAGGGGCGGCTACAAGGTTCTGCTGGCGCATGATGCGGCGGATACCGGAGCGGCCAGCATTACCGTGCAACTGCCGCAACGCATACTGGATATGGCCGGCAAGGCCGGCAAATAAACCAACCATACAAAGAGCGAAATGATGAGACAACTTTATAAATTCTGCGCGGCCGCCTTGATGTTAAGCGCTTGCGGTATTGTTAGCGCTATCGACGCCCACGGCGGCGGCAAGGCCGATTTCGTCAGCGTGAAAAAGACGCACTTCAGCCGCAAAGGCCAGGCCTACTACATCGTCGGCGCGAACTTCTGGTATGGCGGCTACCTCGGCGCGGCAAGCGGCGTTGGCGAACGTGCGCGCCTGCTGAAGGAGTTGGACAATATGCGCGCGCTGGGCATCAACAACTTGCGCGTGCTGGCGGTATCCGAGAAGACCGAGATGAAGAGCGCCGTTCGCCCAGCCACCACGGCGGCGCCGGGCCAGTACGACGAGGAACTGCTGGCTGGCCTGGACTTCCTGCTGGCCGAAGTGGCCAAGCGCGACATGACGGTGGTGCTTTACCTGAACAACTTCTGGCAATGGTCGGGCGGCATGACGCAGTACCTGAACTGGTTCGAGGGCACGCCGGCGCTGGACCCGAACGTCACCAACGACTATGACGATTTCATGAAAAAGACTGCCGGCTTCTATCGCAACGCCGCCGCGCAGGCCGAGTACCGGAATGTGATCGCGAAGATCGTCAAGCGCGTCAACACCATCACCGGCAAGCCGTATTCCGAGGATGCCAGCATCATGTCGTGGCAGCTGGCGAACGAGCCGCGTCCCGGCAGCGGCGCCGCGACGCCCGAGGAAAAGGCGGTCTACGTCAAATGGGTGGACGAGGTGGCAGGCTACATCCATAGCCTGGACAGGAACCATATGGTCAGCAGCGGCAGCGAGGGCCTGGCCGGCTCCGCGCAGGACGCACAGCTCTACCAGGATGCCCACCGCACCCACAACATCGATTACCTGACCTATCACCTGTGGCCGAAGAATTGGGGCTGGTTCGATTCGAAGGACCCAACCGGCAGCTGGGACGGCGCCATCGCCAAGAGCCGCGATTACCTGAACTCGCACATCGAGCTGGCGAAGAAGTTGAACAAGCCTATCGTGCTGGAGGAATTTGGCCTCGACCGCGACGGCCCTTCGTTCAGCGTCAAGGCCACCACCAAGATCCGCGACCGCTTCTACCGAGAGGTGTTCGACATCATCTACCGGCGCGCCAGCAAGGGCGATCCGATCGCAGGATTCAACTTCTGGGCCTGGGGCGGCGCCGGCCGCGCCGCCAATGCGGACTACTGGTGGAAGCCGGGGAATGACTTCGTCGGCGACCCGCCGCAGGAAGAGCAGGGCTTGTACTCGGTGTTCGACTCCGACGTCAGCTCACTATTACTGATCAAGGAATACGCCGACCGTCTGCACGCCATCAAACACTGAGGAGTCGCCGCATGAAACGCTTGTTGATCTTGTTGGCGATGGTGGTTTGCGCAAACGCCGGCGCACAGAAGTTCGAAGGGTTGGGCGCCACGCCGCAAATGGGCTGGAACAGCTGGAACACCTTTGCCTGCAATATCAACGAGCAGCTGATACGCGATACCGCCGACGCGATGGTCAAGCTGGGCCTGAAGGATGCGGGCTACGAGTACGTCAACATCGACGATTGCTGGCACGGCACGCGCGACAAGGACGGCGTGATCCATCCCAACCCGGAGCGCTTTCCGTCGGGGATCAAGGCGCTGGCGGATTATGTGCACAGCAAGGGGCTCAAGCTGGGCATCTATTCGGACGTGGGCGCCACCACCTGCGGCGGCCATCCCGGCAGCCGTGGGCACGAATACCAAGACGCGATCACCTACGCATCGTGGGGCATAGACTACGTCAAGTACGACTGGTGCGACAGCAAGGGCCTCAGCGCCGTCGGCGCCTACACCACCATGCGCGACGCGATCCGTAGTGCTGGCCGGCCGATGATGTTCAGCATGTGCGAATGGGGCGAAAGCAAACCGTGGGAATGGGCGGCGGACGTCGGCCACTCCTGGCGCACCACCGGCGATATCTATCCATGCTGGGACTGCGAGTTCAATCACGGCTCGTGGTCGCAGTTCGGCGTGCTGCGGATACTCGACAAGCAGGCGGGCCTGCGCAAGTTCGCGGGGCCGGGGCACTGGAACGATATGGACATGCTCGAAGTAGGCAACGGCATGAGCGAGGACGAGGACCGCGCACACTTCGCCATCTGGGCGATGATGGCGTCGCCGCTGATCATGGGGAACGATTTACGCAGCATGCCCGAGTCCACGCGCCGCATCCTGGCCAACAAGGACGTGATTGCGATCAGCCAGGACAAGCTGGGCGTGCAGGCGTTGAAGTATATGGACGGCGCCCAACTGGAATACTGGGCCAAGCCGCTGGCCGGCGGCGACTGGGCGGTGATGGTGCTCAATCGCGGCGAGCAGGCGGCGGCGATCAGCTACGACTGGAAGAAGCACGTCATAGGCGATGACCTGAGCAAGCGCGAGGCGGACTTCAGGAAGACCGTCTACAACTGGACCGAAATCTGGAGCGGAAAATCCGGCGACACCAGCAAGAAGCTTGAAAGCAAACTCGCGCCGCATAGCGTGCTGCTGTTACGCCTGAAGGTGCGCGGATGAATCGCAAGTTGATACTGTTGGCGGTGCTGGCGTGGACCGGCGCCCAGGCGGGCGACCATTGGGGCCCCTACAACGCGGAGTTCCCATCGGCCAGCGATGGCTTGCTGAAGAAGGTGACGCAGGGTGAAATCTTCACTTCGGCCCAATCGCAGCCGTTCAGCGTGAGTGGCTGGTTCAAGCCATCGGAAGCGGCGCCAGGCCGCACCTTGATGGCCGGCGTGACCGGCGCCCAGGCCGGCATTGGATGGTTTCTGTGCAGCGTGGACGGCAAGTTCGGCTTCTGCGGCTATGGCGTGGAAGTGGTTTCGCCGCTGACGCTTGCTACTGGCGAGTGGGTGTACCTGGCCGCCAGCTATGACGGCAGGACGATGACGCTGTACGCGAACGGCAGCGCCGTCGCGCAGCGCGACGCGGCACTGCCGGTATCCCGGCCGGGCGGCGGCAATGCGGTGGCGCAGATATCGCTGGCGCCGCGCAGCCGGGCCGGCGCCGGGTACGCGGGCCGCGTCGCGGGCTTCGTTATTGGCAGCGCGGTATTGGATCCGGAAGCGGTGCGTGTTGCGGCTGCGGCCCAGCCCAGCGAAGCGCTGATCAATTTCGAGACCGGCAGTCCGTCATGGCCCATCCAGGTCCGCCAGATGTACGGCCAGACCGCGCCGCAGGACCCATGGACGCTGCCGAAATCCGGATCGCCGTTGCAGGAACCGAAAGCCAAGCCGGCCTACAACGGCCCGGTGCTGGCGCAGGGCGGGCCCAATCTCTGGACCCTCAAGTCGTGGAAGCTGCAGGCGGCGCCGCAGGTGCGCGCCACGCCCGCGCAGATATCGTCGTCCGGTTTCGATGCCGCGGGCTGGTATCAAGCCACCACGCCCGGCACCGTGCTGACCACGCTGGTCGACCGTGGCGTCTATCCCGATCCCGATTATGGCCTGAACAACCTGGCGATACCCGAATCGCTGAACAAGCAGGATTACTGGTATCGCACGCCGTTCGAGCTGCCCGCCGCATTCAAGGCCGGGCAGCACCTGTTCGTCACCTTCAAGGGTGTGAACTACGAGGCGGAAGTGTGGATCAACGGCCGCAGGCTGGGTGCGATGAAGGGGGCCTTCGTGCGCGGCACCTTCGACATCAGCCCTTATCTGAAGATCAAGGGACAGAACGTCGTCGCCGTCAAGGTCTCGCCGCCACCGCACCCCGGCTTGCCGCAAGAGGAATCGATGACGGCCGGTGCGGGAGAGAACGGCGGCACGTTGGCGCAGGATGGCCCGACCTTCATCGCATCGGAAGGGTGGGACTGGATACCATCCGTCCGCGACCGCAATACCGGATTGTGGCAGGACGTGGAACTGCGCGCCACGCGCGAGTTGAAACTCGGCGATGCGCAAGTCATCACCGCGCTGCCCAAGGCCGACAACAGTGTGGCCGACGTCAGTATCGAGACAACCGTCACCAATCTGTCCAAGGCGCCGCTGCGGGCGACGGTGCGCGCCACCATCAGCCGGCGCGACGGCGGCATGAAGCCCATCCTGGTCAGCAAGAACGTGGCATTGGCGCCGGGCGAGCAAAGCGTGCGCTTCACGCGGGCTGATTTCGCCGCGCTCAGGCTTCAGCATCCGAAGCTGTGGTGGCCGAACGGCTACGGCGCGCCGGACCTGCATGACCTGAAGCTCGAAGTGCTGCAAGGCGCGCAGCTGTCGGACCAGGCCAGCAGCCGCTTCGGCGTGCGCGCAGTGACGTACGAACTGTCGCTGGTCGATCAAAGCGGGCACCTGCGCCGTGTGGAGGCGGACTTCACCAAGGGCCGCGAACTGGGCGTCCGCATCACCGACGCGCGCCACCAGGCGATCAAGAAGCTGTCCGACAATAATTGGGCCACCGGCTTGCGGCCCGAGGCAGAAGGCACGGCGGCGATCCGTCCGCTGGAAGAGACCACGCTCAGCCCCTTCCTGGTCATCAAGGTCAATGGCGTTCGCATCGCCGCGCGTGGCGGCAACTGGGGCACGGAGGACTGGCGCAAGCGCATTGAGCGTGAACGGCTGGAGCCTTACTTCCGCCTGCACCGCGATGCCCACGTCAACATCATCCGCAACTGGGTGGGGCAGAACACCGAGGACGCCTTCTTCGACCTGGCCGACGAATACGGCCTGATGGTGCTGAACGACTTCTGGGCCTCGACGCAGGACTACAACCTGGAGCCGCAGGATGTCAATCTGTTCGTCGACAACGCACGCGACGTGGTCAAACGCTATCGCAACCACCCGTCGGTGGTGCTGTGGTTTGGCCGTAACGAGGGCGTGCCGCAGCCGGTGCTGAACGAGGCGCTGGAGGCAATGATCTACCAGCTGGACGGCACGCGCTGGTACACCGGAAGCTCCAACCGCATCAACCTGCAGAACAGCGGCCCATACAACTACCAGGCGCCGGCCAGCTATTTCACCGAACACGCCAGAGGCTTCTCGGTGGAAGTGGGCACGCCGTCCTTCCCGACGGTGGAGGCGCTGCAGGCGGCTGTGCCGCCCACCGACCAGTGGCCGCTGGGCGACACCGTCAGCTATCACGACTGGCACCCGGACGGCAACGGCAGCATCAAGTCCTTCACGACGGCGATGGCGAACGAGTACGGCGCACCGGCCTCGCTGGCGGACTTCGAACGCAAGGCGCAGCTGCTCAACTACGAGAGCCACCGCGCCATCTTCGAGGGGATGAACGCCGGCTTGTGGCGCCAGAACAGCGGCCGCATGCTGTGGATGACGCAGCCGGCCTGGCCCAGCACCATGTGGCAGATCCTGAGCCATGACTACGACACGCACGGCGCCTATTATGGCGTGAAGAGCGCGGCCGAGCCGGTGCACGTGCAAATGAACCTGCCGGATTACCAGTTGATGGTGGTGAACAATCCCGCCACCGCGCTGGATGGCGCCACCTTGTCCTGGTTCGCGTGGACGGTGGATGGCAAGATGGTCGGCCATGGCGACCGGCCGGTGCGGGTGGCCGCCGTGTCCACGTCAGAGAGTATCGATGTCGGCATCGGCCCGCTGCTGGCCCAGCACAAGCTGATCGTACTGAAGCTGACACTGAAGGACGCCGGCGGCAACCAGCTGTCGCAGAACGTCTACTGGCCAAGCGCCGCGCCGGCCGATCAGCAGGAGCTGAACAAGCTGGCCTCCGTGCAGTTGGGCGTGTCCGCGCGCTGGGCCAAGTCGGCGCCGGACGGCGAGCGAAAATTGGATGTCACGCTCAGCAACCGCAACGCCGCGCCCGCGCTGGGCGGCAAGCTGACGTTATTCAACCCTGCTGGCGAGCGGATTTTGCCCGTCTATTACTCGGATAACTATCTGGGCCTGATGCCGGGCGAGGCGCGCACCGTCACCATCGCCTTCAAAGGGCAGGGCGACGTGCGGCTGGACCTGCGCGGCTGGAACGTGGCGCCCCAATCGCTGGCCATCGGCAGCGAAGCAGGCCTGACGGGCGACGGCAGCGCATGCGGCACCACGCCGGTTCCGCGCAAGGTGGAGTATTCGTGGATGACCGTGCAGCGCTGGCAGCAGATATTCCGCGACCAGACAGCGATTGCCGACGCGGGTGGCGTGGACCTGCTGTTCGTCGGCGACTCGATCACCGAGGGCTGGAACAAGGCGGTATGGAGCCAGTCTTTCGGCGCCTGGCATCCGGCCAACTTTGGCGTCGGCGGCGACCACACCGGCAACGTGCTGTGGCGCCTGGAGAACGGCCATGCGGACAAGCTGCACCCCAAGGTCGTGGTGCTGACGATAGGCGTGAACAATTTCTTCCATTGCAGCGCTACGCCGGGTGAGGTGTTCGACGGCGTACGGGCGGTGTTGGGAAAACTGCGCACGCTGTACCCCGATGCCCGCGTGCTGCTGAACGCCGTGCTGCCGCACGGCCAATCGGCCGGGAGCCCAAAGCGCGCGCGGGTCGCGGAGTTGAACCGCATGATCGCCAAACTGGATGATGGCCGCCATGTCTTTTTCCACGACTATGGCGTGCACTTCCTGCAATCGGATGGCGACATGTCGCCCGAGGTAATGGCGGACTTCCTGCATCCAACCGCCAAGGGTTACCAGATCTGGTCCGACGCGATGCTGCCGGACCTGCGCAAGTTGATGGGCGCCGAGCCGATAGCCGCGGCCGACCCGCATGTGGCGCTCATGGGCCGCGGCGAGATCCGCGAGGACGGTGCTGTGCGCTTCGGCTATCCCGGCGTGAGCTTCTTCCTGAACTTCCAGGGCACGCGCCTGGAAGCCGAGGCGGAAGCCAGCGGCGGCAACAGCTATCTGGACGTGATCGTCGACCATGGCGAAGCGCGCAAAGTCAGGTTGGCGCCGGGCCGGCAGACGTTGACGCTGGTGGAGGGCGCCAGCGCCGGCGCGCATGAGGTGGAAATCGTCAACCGTTCCGAAACCTGGCATGGCACCGCCGCGCTGCTGCGCTTCGAGACGGACGGCCAGTGGCAACCCGCGCCCGTGCTCCCGGATCGCAAGCTGCTGATGCTGGGCGATTCCGTCACCTGCGGTGAAGCCATCGACCGCGTTCCGGGAGCGAAGAAGGAGCCGTCGTGGTGGAACGCCCGCGCATCGTACGGCATGCTGATGGCGCGGCAGCTGCACGCGCAAGTGCAGCTGGTCTGCTATGGCGGACGTGGCCTGGTGCGCACATGGGACAACAAGACCGATGAACTGAACCTGGCCGACTACTATCAACTGACGATCGCTGACAAGGCGCATCCGGTACCGTGGGACCAGCGCGGCTATCGTCCGGACCTGATCATCAGCGCCATCGGCAACAACGACGTCAATCCCGGCATACCGGAGCGCGAGCCTTACGTACAAGCCTACGTGCGGCTGGTACAAATGCTGTTGCGGGATCACCCTCAAGCACAGATCGTGTTGACCGAAGGTGCCCTGCAGGCCGGCGAAAAGAAGGCCGCGCTAGTGGACTACCTGAACGAGACGGTACGCCGTACCGGCGACCGGCGCGTGCACTACATCGCATCGCAAGCTTATCCCGGCGATGCCACCGACGGCCATCCGACCAGGGAGCAGACGGCCAGCATGGCCAGCGACCTGCTGCCGCAGGTGCGCGCCATCATGCACTGGTAAGCACAGTCCCCAGCCACGGCGCCAGCAGCACCATCAGGATGCCGCTGAAGATCATGGTCAGGCTGGCGACGGCGCCTTCCTGTGGGCCTATCTGACGCGCGGTACTCAGCCCGAATCCGTGCGCCGCCGCGCCGAACGGCGCACCGCGCGCGATACGCATCCGCAGCGGCATCAGGCCAAGCAGCGCCTGTCCCAGCAGGATGCCGAACAATCCAGTGATGATGACGAATATCCCCGTCAGCTGCGCGGAGCCACCCAGATGGCGCGTCGCCTCCAGCGCAAATGGCGTGGACACCGACCGCGCCAGCAGGCTTTGCGCCATGCTGCCGTGCAGGCCAAGCAGGCGGTCCAGCAGCAGCGTGCTGCCCACCGAGGCGGCGATGCCCGCGCAGCTGCCCAGGCCCAGCGCCAGCCAATGCTGTTTCACCAGATCGCGGTATTGATAGATCGGCAGCGCAAAGGCCACCGTTGCGGGACCGAGCAGCCAAGGCAGCCAGCGCGTATCGCCGAAGTACTGCGGGAACGGCGTGGACGACAGCTCCACCACGGCGATCAGGATGGCGGACGTGGTGATGGCCGGTGTGAGCCAGAAGTAGCGGTAGCGCCGGTACAAGGCCTGGTTCGCATAGAACAGGCCGAGCGTCAGCAGCAGGAACAGCAGGGGTTTCATTCAGTTGCCCCCTTGCGCCGCAAGCGCAGGCGCCGCAGGCGGCGGCCGCGATCCAGCCGGCACACCCATTCGACAGTGAACGCGGTGGCCAGCAGCACGGCGATGAAGCCAAGGCCAATGGCGGCGAACAGCCGCAGGCCTTCGCTCTTCAGCAAGCCGGTGAACTGCACCACCGAAACCACCAGCGGAATGAAGAATAGCAGCATGTTCGACAGCAGCCAGTCCGCGCCATGTTCGACGGCGGCCGGGCGCACAACGCCGCTCAATAGCAGCGCGACCATCGCCAGCAGGCCGACGATGCCGCCGGAGAAGGGCAGCCCGAGCCAGGATGCCGCGCGGTCGGCGCCATACCAGGCGGCGATCAGCAACAGCACTTGCGCGACAGTGGAAAAGAGACGTTTCATGAGTCCATTCTAGGCCCGGCTGGTTAAAAGATAAAATGAATTAAAATTATAAAAATCATTCGAATATGGAATAGACGATGGACATCCGTTCGCTGCGTTATTTCGTCGCCGTGGTCGAGCAGCAGAGCTTCAGCCGCGCCGCCGAGCTGCTGCACGTGACCCAGCCCACCGTCAGCAAGATGGTGCAGCAGCTGGAGCAGTCGCTGAACCTGGTGCTGCTGGAGCGCGTCGGCAAGCGCTTCACGCTGACCGATGCCGGCGGCGTGGTGCTGCAGCGCGGCCGCGCGCTGCTGGCGATGCACGAGGAGATGGGCGTCGAGCTGGCGGACCTGCAGCAGCTGCGGCGCGGCGAGCTGCGCCTGGGCGTCACGCAGCATGCGCACGCGCTTCTGGCGCCACTGCTGGCTGCCTACCACCGGCGCCACCCGGACATCGAACTCAAACTGTTCGAAGGTGGCTCGCAGTCGATCGAACGGGATCTGCGCAACGGCACCCTGGAGATGGGCACCATGCTCGATTACCCGGCCAACGCCGGCATCTGGCAGGAGTTCGAAGGCTCGCAGCTGGTCCGCTCGCCCCTATGCCTGCTGGCGCCAGCCGATTCGGCCTGGCATGGACGGCGCCGCGTGGCGCTGCGTGAACTGGCCGACAGCGCGTTCATCTTCTACGGCGAATCGTTCGCGCTGAACGACATCGTGGAAGATGCCTGCCGGGGAGCCGGATTCAAGCCGCGCATCAGCGGCCGTAGCGGACAGTGGGAGTTCGTGGCGTCATTGGTGCGGCTGGGCGTGGGGATTACGCTGCTGCCCCAGGTGTTCTGCGACACGCTGCCGCGCGCGCAGTTCACGGTGGTGAGGCTGGAGGAGCCGGCGCTCGACTGGAAGCTGATGCTGGCCTGGCGGCGCGGCGGGCATCTTTCGTTCGCCGCGCGCGCCTGGCTGGACCTGGTCCGAAGTAAGACTTAGAAATTACCGCCGACGCGGACACCGAACATGCGCGGCTCGACGAAGGTGGCTCTCATGAAGCCGCCGTAGGTCGAATCGCCGCTGGTCTTCGCGTGGCTGTCCGAGATATTGCGGACATACAGCTCTGCGTGCCATTTGTCGTCCGGTGCTTCCAGCCGCACCGACGCATCACCCATCGCATACGCCTTCTGGTTGCGGCCAATGTGCGCGTAGTCCGAATTGAGCAGGTCGAAGTAAGCCTTGTCGCGCCAGTTCACCTTCACGTACGGGATCACCTTGTAGCCGTTCTCCAGGCCGAACTCCTGCGAGAAGCTGAGGTTGAACTGGTACTTCGGCGTATTCGGCAGGTGATTGCCCTCGATGTTGGCGAGACGGCGTCCCAGCAGCGCCTTGTCGGAACCGTTGTAGACGGCGGGGCAGGCCGGCAGGCCGAGCTCCGTCCTCACGTCGCACTGGTAGTCGTCGCTGTAGGAATTGAAGTTGTGGACACTGGTGTTGATGTAGGCGAAACCGCCGCCGACACGGCCGCCGCGCCATGGCTTGTAATCCCACTCCAGTTCCAGGCCCGGGATGTTCACCTTGCCCACGTTGATGGTGCGCCAGGTTTCATACACATCGCACTTCGGCTGGTCGGCGGGGCAGGGCAGGCCGTTGTCCGGGATGATCTGGTTGACGAAGTAGGTGCCGGTCAGCTGCATGCCCTTGTACTTCATGAAGAAGGCAGTGGCCGAAAGGCTCAGCGTATTGTCAAGGAACTTGCCCTTGAAGCCCAGCTCATAGTTGGTCACGGTCTCCGGATCGTAAGGCAGGAAGGTGACCACGCCCGGTTTGCCGTCCGCGCACTTGTGGTAGTTGCAGCTGTCGGTCTTGTCGGCGAAGCCGCCGGCCTTGTAGCCGGTCGATACCGACGCGTAGACCATCTTGTTGTTGTCCAGCTGCTTCTGCAGGCCGAGGCGCCACGTGACCTTTTTCCAGTCCTGCTTATGGTCGTTGGAGGTCGGCGCGCCGTACAGGTGATAGGCCGCGACGCTGCCGCCCATGCCCGGCGTGAGGTCGGTGCCGTCGTGGACGTGGAAGCCCGGCGTGCCTGGCGTGCCTTGCGAATACAGGCCGTTGTAGTAGGCCGTATCGCCGATCCAGTTGGCGCCATAGACTTCGCCGCCCTTATCCTGTTTGCTGTCAAGGCTGTAGCGGGCGCCGACGGTGGCGGTCCAGGTGGGGATGAACTTCCAGTCCGCCTGCGCAAACGCGGCCTTCGCATCGACCTGGCGGTTGGGCTGGTGATACAGCACGCTGCCCACATCGCCGTACGGCTTCTGGATGGTGTTGGTGATCTCGTAGTCGATGTTGTTCCGCTCGTGCATCCAGAACAAGCCGCCCACGTACTGCAAGTTACCCAGCTGCTGCTTCAACTGCGCCTCGTGCACGGTCGACAGGTAGCGCGAATCGAGCGTGCGGTGGTAGGAGTCGGTCAGCGGCCATGTGCCCCAGTTACCGCCGGCCATATTCGGATACTGGCCGTTGACCTGGAACGGCGCGGCGTTCTGCAGGCCCTTGTCGTCGTCGGTGATCTCGCTGCGGCGCTGGTCGGCCACCTGGAAGCTGTAGTCGAAGTTGGTGTGGTCGTTGATGTTCCAGTTGACGCCAGTGCGCAGCGTGCGGATCTTCATGTCGATGTGGCCCGGCACGTTGACGTTGATGTCCCATTTGCCCTGGTCCGTGCAGGCGTAGCGCGTGCCGGCGCCTGCGTCGCAGTCGCGGAAGGCGGCGCCGCCGGCGCTGGAATCCTGGAACTCCTCGTACGATGCCTTGGCGGTGACGTCCTTGTTCACTTTCAGCAGCGCGGAGACGCGGCCGGCCCACTCGTTCTGGTTGGTGTAGTACTCGCTCGGACCGACCGGGCGGTTGAAGCGCTGGTCCACGTCCGGTTTGCCGTTCGGGACCCAGCCCAGTGCCGGCGCGTTGGCCTCGGTCACATCGCGGGACTGGTTGGCGTAGCCGTCGCGCTTGACCTTCATGAACGTGGCGCGCAATGCCAGCGCGTCGTTGACGACGACGTTCTGCACCAGCGACAGCTGCTTCTTGTTGTAGTTGCCGAGGTCCAGATCGGCCTTGCCGTAGTTGCCGGTCCAATCGGGTTTGGCGGGGATGACGTTGATGCTGCCGCCGGTGGAGTTACGGCCGAACAGCGTGCCTTGCGGGCCGCGCAGCACCTCGACCTGATCGAGGTCGAACATCAGCGCCTGCGCGCCCTGTGGCCGTGGCGAGTACATGCCGTCGACGTGGAAGCCGACCGCCGGATCGCCGGTCTCGGTGAAGTTGGTCGAGGTGATGCCGCGGATGGTGATCTGCACCGCCGAATCGAGGCCGGTGTTTTCGATGACGACGTTGGGCATTTCGCCGCTCAAGTCGCGCAGGCTGGTGGCGCCTTTGCGGGTCAGCTGGTCCTGGCTCAGCGCGGTGACGGCGAGCGGGGTGCGCAGCAGCGAAGTCGAATACCGGGTCGCGGTCACTTTGACTTCGGGAATCTGGTCGGGATTGGTGATCACCGGCGCCGTGGCGGCAGCGGCGTCTCCTGGGGTGTTGTTAGCGCTATCATTCTGCGCATTTGCTGCGATGGTCATGAAGCCGCAGGCACTTGCCACGGCCAGGCTCATGAGAGTCCTCCTCGTTGGTTCAAGCATTTCATCTCCTTGTTGTCATTAATTGTGGGCGCTGGTTGCCGCGCCTTATGGTCAATGGATCGCCTTGAACCGAGGCGGCCGCGCTCGGAATGTAGCAATCTGACAATTCAGTATTGCACTCCAAAAAGTTGACGGTCAAACGAAACGAAAATCGGCGCGGCAGTTTATTTACCTTTACTAAACACGCGGCGCGGCGCGTGATCTGCCGTCTCGCAACAACAACAGTCCGGACTTTTCGTTAAGTTTTGTAAGTTTTCCTTGCGAATCCTTGCGGAACGCTGTCGCTGCTTCGCCGCATCCCCCCTGTCGCGTCCCCGTGGGCGGTAAGGAAACGTAACGCCGCGTTTCAATTGCCGAAATTAATGTGAATAAATTCAAAGGCTTAGGTCGGTGCTTCTCTCAGGCAACTCACTCGTCTGTCACAGAAAAGCCGATGCTAGAATAAATTCATCGTTGTAAATAAAGCCACGCAAAGGATTCAAATATGCAAGTACGCCGTATTGTTCGCCACGCCCTGTTGATCGCCATGTTTTCCGCCCAGGCCGCCCAGGCCGGCACTTTGGTAATCGAAAGTTGGCGCGTCGACGACAAGACGTTGTGGGAAAAAGTGCTGCTGCCGGCCTTCGAAAAAAACAATCCCGGCATCGAGGTCAAGTTCGCGCCGACCGCGCCGACCGAATACGACTCCAGCCTGGCCGCACGCCTGGCCGGCGGCACGGCGGGTGACCTGATCGCCTGCCGCCCGTTCGATGTGTCGCTGTCGCTGTACAAGAAGGGCCACCTCGATAAGCTGGACGGCAAGCCGGGCATGCAGAACTTCCCTGCGACGTCCACGGTGGCCTGGCAGACCGACGACGGCAAGGACACCTTCTGCATGCCGGTGGCTTCGGTGATCCACGGCTTTTTGTACAACAAGAAGATCTTCAAGAAGCTGAACCTGCAGCCGCCGAAGACGGTGGATGAATTCTTCGCCGTGCTGGAGGCGCTGAAGAAGGGCGGCGTGTCGCCGCTGGCGCTGGGCACGGCCGATCAATGGGAATCGAGCCAAATGGTTTATACCAATATCGGTCCCAATTTCTGGCGCGGCGAGGAAGGGCGCAAGGCGCTGATCGCCGGCAAAGCCAAATTGACCGACGCGCCTTTCGTGGAGGCGCTGCAGTTCGAGCAGCGGATGGGCACTTACCTGGGCAAGGGCGCCAGCGCGCAGACCTACGGCGACAGCCAGAACCAGTTCGCGCTGGGCCGCGCTGCGATCTACCCGACCGGCTCGTGGGACATCTCGTATTTCGCCCAGACGCCGGGCCTGGAGCTGGGCGCGTTTCCGCCGCCGGTGCGCAAGGCGGGCGATCCGTGCTTCATCTCCGACCACATGGACATCGGCATCGGCATCAACAAGAAGTCCCGCAACAAGGAGGACGCCTACAAATTCCTGGCCTGGGTGGGCTCGCAGGAATTCGCGGACATCTACACCAACCGCGTGACAGGTTTCTTCTCGCTGTCGAACCACCTGATCTCGGTGCGCGATCCGGTGGCCAAGCAAATGGCGGAATGGCGCGGCAGCTGCGCCTCCACCATCCGCTTCAACGCGCAGGTGCTCAATCGCGGACAGCCCAGCATGGAGAGCGAACTTTGGAACGTCAACGCCCAGGTATTGAACGGCAAGCTGGCGCCCAAGGACGCGGCGACAAAGCTTCAAAACGGTTTTGCGAAGTGGTACAAGCCACAGCAAAAGTAGTATCACACCAATCCCTCCCCCTGATTGTGTGATTCCTTTGGCCGGCGCCGGGCGCGGCGCCGGCTCTTTTTTTGCCCGAATTCTGGAGGCTTACTTGAAACATGCGGTTAATACGGTGCGGCCCTGGCAGTTGCTGTTGTTCCTGGCGCCGGCGGTGATCGTCTACTCCCTGTTTAGCGCGCTGCCGCTGGTGCAGACGCTGGGACAAGGCTTCTTCAGCGCTGACGACAGCGGCAAGGCGGCCTTCGTCGGCCTGGAGAACTTCCGCACCATCCTGCTCGATCCCGACTGGTCGGCGGGCTTCTGGAATGCCATGGCCAACAACGCCAAGTTCTTCTGCATTCATATGCTGCTGCAGAATCCCATCGGCCTGCTGCTGGCGACCTTGTTTAGTTTGAAAGGGCTGCGCGGCGCCCGTACCTACCGCACGCTGATCTTTTTGCCGACGCTGCTGTCGGTGGTGATTATCGGCTTTATCTGGCAGCTGATCCTGTCGCCGCTGTGGGGCGTGGGTGAAAAGCTGATGGGTTTTGCCGGCCTGGCCGAGTGGTTCGCGCCGTGGATGGGGCAGGAGGAAACCGCGCTGGCCACGCTGTCGATGATCTCCGTGTGGCAGTACATCGGCATGCCGATGATGCTGATCTACGCCGCGCTGCTGGCGGTTCCGGAGGAAATCGTCGAAGCGGCGCACGTGGAGGGCGCCAGCGCGCTGCGCATCTTCTGGCAGATCAAGCTGCCGTTGATCTACCCGACGCTGGGCCTGGTGACGATACTGACCTTCGTCGCCAACTTCAACGCCTTTGACCTGATCTACTCGATCAAGGGTGCGCTGGCCGGGCCGAATTATTCGACCGATATCCTGGGCACGCTGTTCTACCGCACCTTCTTCGGCTATCAGGCGCAGGTGGGCAACGCCTATCTCGGTTCCGCCGTCGCCACGCTGATGTTCCTAGTAATCCTGGCCGGCGTGGGTATTTATTTTGTCGGTGTCCAGCGCAGGCTGACCCGCTTTGCACTGTGAGGGCCGCGCCATGACCGCTATCGCCATGAACCCGACCGCGCCGCTGGCCAGCCGCTTCGACCTGGGCCGCCTGATGGTGCACGCCACGCTGATCGCCTACGCCGTGCTGGCGCTGTTCCCGATCGCGCTGATCCTGATTAATTCGGTCAAGACCCGCGCCGCCATCTTCGACGATCCGCTGGCGTTGCCGACGATGGAATCGCTGACCTTCATCGGCTTCCAGAAGGTCCTCGCCAGTACCAACTTCCTGCTCTACTTCGGCAACAGCCTTTACGTGACGCTGGCGGCGCTGCTGTGCATCGTGCTGTTCGGCGCCATGGCCGCGTGGGCGCTGTCGGAGTACAGCTTCATGGGCAACCGGGTGCTGACGCTGTTCCTCGCCCTCGGCATCATGATCCCGATCCGCCTCGGCACGGTGTCGATCCTGGAGCTGATGGTCAAGCTGGACCTGGTCAACACCTTGTCGGCGCTGATCCTGGTGTACACGGCGCAGGGCCTGCCGCTGGCGATCATGATCCTGTCCGAATTCATGCGCCAGGTGCCGTCGGAGCTGAAGGACGCGGCGCGCTGCGACGGCGTCGGCGAGGTGCGCATCTTCTTTCAGGTGATCCTGCCGCTGATACGGCCGGCGATTGCGACGGTGGCGGTGTTCACCATGATCCCGGCCTGGAACGATCTGTGGTTCCCGCTGATCCTGGCGCCGTCCGACCGCACCAAGACCGTCACGCTGGGCGTGCAGCAGTTCATCGGCCAATACGTCACCGACTGGAATTCCGTGCTGGCGGCGCTGTCGCTGGCGGTGATCCCGATGCTGATTTTGTACGCGGTCTTTTCGCGTCAATTGATCCGCGGCTTGACGGCCGGCGCGGTCAAGTAACCCAACAACAGAAAGAGGAATGTAATGGCAAGTGTCAGCCTGAAGCAGCTGCGTAAATCCTACGATGGCAAGACCGATGTCCTGGCCGGCATCGACCTGGATATCGCGCACGGCGAGTTTGTGGTGTTGGTCGGCCCTTCCGGCTGCGGCAAATCGACGCTGCTGCGCATGTTGTGCGGCCTGGAGAGCATCACCGGCGGCAGCATGTCCATCGGCGACGAGGTGGTCAACCACCTGCCGCCGGCCGAACGCGGCATCGCCATGGTGTTCCAGAGTTACGCGCTGTATCCGCACATGACGGTCTACCAGAACATGGCCTTCGGCCTGAAGGTGGCGGGGCAGGGCAAGGCCGCGATCAAGGAGCGCATCACGCGCGCCGCCGCCACGCTGAAGATAGAGCACCTGCTGGAACGCCTGCCGCGAGAACTGTCCGGCGGCCAGCGGCAGCGGGTGGCCATCGGCCGCGCCATCGTGCGCGAACCGCGTTTGTTCCTGTTCGACGAGCCGCTGTCCAACCTGGACGCCGCACTGCGCGTGCAGACCCGCCTGGAGATCGCCAAGCTGCACCGCCAGCTGGACGCCACCATCGTCTACGTCACGCACGACCAGGTCGAGGCGATGACGCTGGGCGACAAGATCGTCGTCATGCACGAGGGGCATATCCAGCAGGCCGGCACGCCGCTGGACCTGTACCAGCAGCCGTGCAACCTGTTCGTCGCCGGCTTTATCGGCTCGCCGAAGATGAACCTGATGGCCGGCACCGTCGCCGAGGCGGGCGCCGGCGGCGTGCTGGTGCTGCTGCCCAGCGGCGAATCGGTGCGCGCCTATGTCGACGGCAGCGGCCTGCGCACCGGCATGAAGGTCACGCTTGGCCTGCGCGCCGAACATATCAACGAATCGCGCGCCGGTTCGGAAGTTTTCAAAGGCGAGGTCAGTGTGGTCGAACACCTGGGTGAAGCCAATTACATCTACGTCAGTCGAGAAGGTGCAGAAGACGTGGTGATACGCGGAGACGGCGAACGCCACGTCGAGATCGGACAGTCCATCGTCTTCTCGGCCGACAGCACCGCCTTCCACGTGTTTGATGAAGCAGGACGGGCGTTGCGGCGGCTGCGCCCGGGGAATATGGTATCGGCCGCGCGCAGCATGATGCGCAGCGTTTGATATCGATGCGGTTCATCTTTTTCACACAAGGAGAATTGAATGACTAAGCCGGTATTTAAGAAAAAACTACTACCTAACCTGATCGCGCTGGCGTTGAGCGGCGGCCTGGCGCCGCACCTGTACGCGGCCGATCCGGCTACGGCCGAAGCGGCACAGTCCAGCGACGTTGTACCGGCTGGTGAAACCGCGACCGTCGAAGTGCGCGGCATCCGCGAACGCCTCAAGCGCAACCTGGCCGAGAAGCGCGACTCCGGCAACGTGATCGACACCGTCACCGCCGAGGAAGTGGGCAAGTTCCCCGACAAGAACGTGGCCGATTCGCTGCAGCGCGTGCCGGGCATCTCCGTGGACCGCACCTGGGGCGAGGGCCGCGACATCTTCGTGCGCGGCACCGACAAGAACCTGAACCTGACGCAGCTGAACGGCCAGGCCGTGGCCTCCGGCTATTGGTGGAAGAACGATTCGCAAAGCCGTGGCTTCAACTACGACATTCTCGCGTCGGAACTGGTGGGCAGCATCGACGTGTACAAGAGCCCTTCGGCGGACCTGGACGAGGGCAGCATCGGCGGCCTGGTCATCGTCAAGACCCGCAAGCCATTCCAACTGAAGCCGCTGGTGGCGCAGGTGTCGGTCGAAGAGACCTACAGCAAGCTGCCGAAGAAAACCGATCCGCAGGTCTCCGGCCTGCTGAGCTGGACCAACGAGCAGAAGACCTTCGGCGCGCTGGTCGCCATCAGCCGCCAGCAGCGCACCATGCGCCGCGACGGCCTGGAAAACTTCACCGACTCGACCAAGTACAACATCGTCGACCAGAATGGCGTGGTCACGCCTGGCGCCTATGCGTCGTGGGGCGGCGGCTCGGCCATCTTCCGCCAGGACCGCAAGCGCACCACCGGCGACATCACCCTGCAGGCCCGCCCGAACGCCAACACCGATCTCTCGCTGAACTACATGAACTCTGACATGAGCATGGACAACAGCAACCAGAACTACCTGTGGGAGGCGGGCGGCCTGGCGGATGCCAAGGGCAATATCGCCGTCACCAATCCGAAGTTCATCACCACCTCCGATGGCACCAAGGCGCTGGTCGGCGGGACGGTCGGCCCGACCGGCGGCGTGTCGTTCGAGCCTATCTTCCGCCAGTCCTACGTCAAATCTGAAGTGCTGGACCTGGAAGGCACCTACGATGCCGACAACTGGAAATTCCACGGACAGGCCGGCACCACCAAGGGTTCGGGCGGCAGCGACCATGACCGCAACTTCTGGTTCGTCGGGAATACGCGCACCACCTTCAACATCGCGCCGGACACCTATGAGGTCAAATACCAGGACATCAACCCGCTCGACCCGAGCAAGCTGACGCTGCAAAGCTCGCGCGACTGGATCCGCCGCATGGAGACCAAGGAGAACTACGCGCAGGGCGACCTGACGCTGGACCTGAACAACGGTTTCTTCAAGTCGGTCAAGGTCGGCGCCAAGTTCCGCGACACCACGGTGCAGAACCACCGCATCATCGGCACCGACGGTCCTGGCAATCCTGGCTGGCAGTCGTTCTCGCTGGCCGACCTGTCGACCGGCGCCTCGCCGCTGTTGAGCCAAAAGGCCGCCAACCCTGGCTCGCTGACCCAGTATGCGTGGGTGGACGACGGCCTGGCCTACTCCAAGGGCTTCCCGATGTACGACAAGGGCATGGTCTATGCGGAAGCGAAGGGCGAGTACTACAAGATCAAGGAAAAGATCTACGCGACCTATGCGCGCGCAGACTTCGCCACCGGCGGATGGCGTGGCGACTTCGGTGCGCGCATCGTCAAGACCGACCAGACCTCCGAGGCGTATCAGGACCTGACCGGGTCGGGCAACTATACGCTGGCCAATGTCAGCCGCAGCTACACCGACGTGCTGCCCAACCTGAACGCGGTCTACACCGTCCACAAGGACCTGCTGGTGCGCGGCGCCATTGCGCGTGTGATGGCGCGTAATACCTACAGCGATTTGAGCGCCAGCACGGAAGTCAGCGGCACCACCAACGCCGCCACCTCCGGCAACCCGCTGCTCAAGCCTTACCACGCCAACCAGGCGGAGATCGGCGCGGAGTGGTACTACGCTGATGCCTCGCTGCTGTCGGCCACGCTGTTTGCGAAGAAGCTGGATACCTTCATCTACACGCAAACGACGCAGGAAAACGTGGCGGGCGTGATGCGTCCGGTCAGCCGTCCGTACAACGCCAACAACGGCGAAACGGTCAACGGCCTGGAACTGCAGTGGCAGCAGGCGTTCAGCAGCGGCTTCGGCGCCATCGTCAACTACACCTACACCGACGCCAAGACCGGCGCCAATGCGGGCGGCGTGAAGCTGAACGTGGTCGGCAACTCGCGCAACCAGGCCAACATCACCGGCTTCTTCGAGAAGAACGGCTACAGCGCGCGGCTGTCGTACAACTACCGCTCCAAGGCTTATGGAGCGCTGGATGAAGGCGGCCAGGATGTGACCAGCGCCTACGGCCAGTGGGATGCGTCGGCCAGCTGGGATATCACGCCGAAGATCAGCCTTTACCTCACGGCGGTGAACATCACCAATGAAGTCATCCGCACCAACACCACCGACGGTTTGCCGGTGGGCGTGTATGAAAATGGCGCGCGTTACAGCGTTGGCTTGAAAGCCAAGTTCTAAAAGAGCTGGACGCGCCGTCGCGCCGATGGCGGGACAAATAATGATTTGACCGGGAGAGCAATGATGTCGCATCAGAGTGCCAAGAAAAAGTTAATGAGTCTCGCCATCGGCAGCGCTTGTGCTGTCATGGCCGGCGCGGCGGGCGCCCAGCAACAGGAGGCCGATGCCTCGGCCATCGCCACCAAGGACCAGGTGGCGGAGGTCAAGGTGACGGCGACCCGCCATTCCACCTCGCTGCTCAAGACGCCGGTGGCGGTAACGGCGGTAACGCAGGAGGCCCTGAGCCGCGACGGCATCACCGACGTGCGCGGCCTGAGCGGCCAGATCCCCAACCTGCAATTGGGGACCTCGAACGACGGCAGCGGCGGCGTGCAGATCGCCATCCGTGGCGTGAGCAGTTCCGACTTCACGGAGATCGGCAACCCGGCGGTTGGCCTGCACGTGGCGGGCCTGTATCAGCCGCGCCCACAGGCGGCGCTGGCGCTGATGTTCGACCTGGACCAGGTCGAGGTGCTGCGCGGTCCGCAGGGCACGCTGTTCGGCCGTAACTCGACCGGCGGCAGCATCAACATCATCCCGGCCAAGCCGGAATTCGGCAGCAGCTACGGAACCGTCGAGGCGGACGTCGGCAACTATCGCGGACGCCAGGTATCGGCGGTGCAGAACATCCCGGTCAGCGACAATTTCGCGCTGCGCGTCACGGCGATGAAGATCAAGCGTGACGGCTACATCAACCAGCAGCAGGACTTCTACGCGGCGAACTTCCCTGCGCTGGGCATCGTGCCCTCGCGCGACGCGGCCGGTAACATCATTCCCGACGTCGACCAGCGCTTCAACAAGAAGGTCGGCGCCGACAAGTACTACACCAACAAGGATGAATACGCGGCGCGCCTGCAGGCTCGCTGGAAGATCCGGCCGGACCTGGATTGGCGCCTGACCTATGAGAAGTACCAGAACAACGGCGCCGGAGATTTGCCGATCAAGGACTGCGAACAAGCTGCCGGTACGCCGTATGCCTGCACCGGCGGCCAGTGGGATGTGAAGGTCAACGTGCCCGGCGTGATGGACATGACCATCGACACCGTGCGCAGCGGCCTGATATGGAACCTGAGTCCGTCCACCACCATCGAATACAACGCTTCGTGGTCGAGCCAGAAGCGGCGCGAGCTCCAGGACAGCGACAGCGGCTACCAGCCTATCGAGAGTGAGCTGGCCACGCGTCCCGGAACGTCGCCGTTCAATGACTATGCCACCTACACGACGGCGTCGAAATATGTCTCCACCGTCCACGAGCTGCAACTGCGCGGCAAGTACGATCGCCTGCGTTACGTGGCGGGGCTGTTCTGGATGCACGAGAAGAACAGCATCGACTACGCGCAGGATTACCTGGGCGCGTCGTGGGGCACGTATGGTTTCCCGGCCGAGTCCTACTTCTATCACCAGGCCGACCGCCAGTCCGATTCCAAGGCCATCTTCGCGCAGGCCGACTGGGAGTTCGCGCCGACCTGGAACCTGACCGTGGGCGGCCGCATGACGCGCGACACCCGCAAGGACGTCGGCGGCCAGTATTGGGACACGGCGTTCTCGGACGATCCCGCGATCTACTTCAAGGGGCTGTTCAACCCCGGCACGCCGGGTACGCCGGGCTTCACGCCGTTTAACAGCTCGCATCTGAAGCCGGGCATGGGCGGCTACTACGGTGCCGGCGGTTTCGATTCGTCGATCCATCCTGTGATCAGCGACGATTCGGACGCATGGAAGAAATTCACCTGGCGCCTGGGCCTGAGTCGTCAGCTGACTCCACGCGATCTGGTCTACACTTCGCTGTCGACTGGTTACAAGGCTGGTGGCTTCAGCGACAAGGAGGATATCTGCCGCACCGGTTTGAACGGCAATTGCGCCGGCTTGACGCCGGGACCGCACTACACCAACATGCCGTGGAATCCCGAGACGCTGACCAATTTCGAGCTGGGTTACAAGGGCCGCCTGCTGAACAACAAGCTGACCTTCTCGGCCACCGCGTTCTACAGCCGCTACAAGGACATGCAGCTGACCGGCGGCGTCACGGTCGGCAAGATCATTCCGAAGATACCTTGCACCGCCACCAATCCATACTGCGACAGCGTGGTCATTTACGGCACGCAGAACGCGGCGCAGGCGAACATCTCCGGCCTGGAGATCGAAGGCGAATACAAACCGTGGCCAGGTTCGCACATCGGCTATTCGTACTCGCACCTGAAGGCGGTCATCAAGTCTTATCCGACCTACAGCGAGGACAGCTCGATCAGCTGTAACATCCGTGACAAGTACGGTGCGCCGCCTTGCGTGGCGTATGAAGGCACGGACCCTCTGTTCGCCGGCAAATTCCCGCTGAATATCGCGGGCAACCGCCTACCGTACGCGCCTGCCAACACGCTGAACCTGAGCGCTTCGCAGGACTTCGCGATCGGCGAGTACACGCTCACGCCGTGGATCTCGGCGCGCTGGCAGGACAAGATGTACTTCTCGCTGCGGAATCTGGATAATCCACACATCTCCGATGCGCAGAAGGCTTACACGACGGTCGATGCGGCGCTCAAGCTGGTTTCGCCGAGCGGCAAATGGCATCTGGAGGCATACGTGAAAAACTGGGGCCAGACGCTGGCGAAGAACTATGCAAGCGTGGTCGATCCCGGCTACGTCACGGCGTCCTACAATGACCCGCGCGTCTACGGCATCCGCTTTGGCGCCACCTGGTAAGAGAAGAGGAATCGAATGCGTAAGCAGATCAAGTACAGTGGTTTCGTTTTGGCCTCGTGGGTGATGGCGTCGATGGCCGGGGGCGCGGTTGCCGGGGTGGCGCCGGAAGCCAAGGCGGTGGCCGGGCAGGGCGCGTTGGCCGGCGTCGTCAACGGCTCGCAGATCCGCCTGCGCTGGGAGCTGGTGCGCAATGTGTTCACGCCCGAAGCGCCGGGCGGCGGCACGCATGCGCGCCTGATCCTCTCCAATCTGGGCCAGCAGCCCTTGCCGCCCAAGGGCTGGACGCTGTACTTCAACGTCATGGACGGCGTTGCGACGGGACCGCTGGAAGGCAACCTGCTGCTGGAGCAGGTCGCCGGCAATCTGTTCCGCATTCGGCCTGCGCCCGGCTTTGCTGGCGTGCCGGCAGGGCAGACGCTGAACATCGCCTACTACCATCCGG
The DNA here is from genome assembly GCF_009857655.1 of Duganella vulcania. Taxonomy (NCBI): domain Bacteria; kingdom Pseudomonadati; phylum Pseudomonadota; class Betaproteobacteria; order Burkholderiales; family Oxalobacteraceae; genus Duganella; species Duganella vulcania. The sequence continues at coordinate 157,822 of NZ_WWCX01000002.1, read as the reverse complement.
ACCTGGTGATCAAACTGGCGAAGGCGCCGATCGGGCCTTACCTTGTCTATGACGCCGCGCCCGATGTCGGCCAGGCCATCGCGGACTACGAGCTGTTGCCGGTCACGCGTCCGGAGCAGCTGGACAAGGGATCCAGCGGCGCCAAGCCGGTCGTCACCGTGCAGGATACGTACCGCCGCAACGCCAACGCCGACTGGATGCCGGCAGCCGCGCTGCCGCCGGTGTTCCCGACGCCACAGCATTTGCAGACGAGCGGCGGCAGGCTGCGACTGGCTGCGCTGCCAGCCATCGTCGCTCCCGCCACGCTGAAAACGGAAGCGGCATTTGCACGTTCGCTGTTTCCGTCCAATCTTCCGGCAGGCGGTGCCGGCTCGCCAGCATTGCGCTTGAGCGTGGGCGCGGTGCCCGGTTCCACCTCGCCGGAAGCCTACACGCTGACGATCAAGGCCGGCAGCGGCATCGACATCGTCGGCAACAGCGCCGCCGGCGTGGCATACGGCCTGCAATCGCTGCGCGACCTGCTGCCGCTGCCGGGCGCCGCCAGCATCGACCTGCCGGAGCTGACCGTCACCGACGCGCCGCGCTTCGAGTATCGTGGCTTCCAGCTGGACGTCGGCCGCAACTTCCACACCAAGCAGACCGTGTTCAAGCTGCTGGACCTGATGGCGCGCTACAAGCTCAATAAATTCCACTTCCACCTGACCGAGGACGAAGGCTGGCGCCTGGAGATCGCCGGCCTGCCTGAGCTGACCAGCATCGGCGCGGTGCGCGGCCACAGCGCCAAGCCTGGCGTGCGCCTGCAACCGGCCTATGGTTCCGGCCCCGATCCCTCCGACGCCAGCGGCAGCGGCTACTACACCCGCGCCGACTACATCGAGATCCTGCGCTACGCCGCTGCGCGCCACATCGAAGTGATCCCGGAGATCGAGATGCCGGGCCACGCCCGCGCCGCCGTCAAGGCGATGGAAGCGCGCTACCACCGCCTGAAAGCCGCCGGCAAAGCCGATGCCGAAAAATACCTGCTCAACGACCTGGCCGACAAGTCGGTCTACAAATCGGCGCAGCTGTACAACGACCACGTGATCAACCCGGGCCTGGAATCCAGCTTCACTTTCATCGACCACGTCATCGGACAGGTCGCGGACATGTACAAGGAGGCCGGCGTGCCGCTGCACACCATCCACGTCGGCGGCGATGAGCTGCCGGCCGGCGCATGGGAGCAGTCGCCCGCCAGCCGCGCGGTCATGCAGAAGAAAAAGCTGGAGAGCACCGCCGAACTGTGGGACTACTTCTACGACCGCGTCGACGCCATCCTGCGCAAGCGTGGCCTGTACGCCTCCGGCTGGGAAGAGCTGGCGGCACGCGGCACCAAGCTGAATGGAGAGCACAAGCTGATACCGAATCCGCACTTCACGCAGCGCGGCTTCAGCGCCTACGTCTGGAACAACACCGAAGGCGCCGAGGACTTCGCCTACCGCCTGGCCAACGCCGGCTACGACATCGTGCTGGCCCCCGTGACCAAGATGTACATGGACATGGCCTACAACGCCAACCCCGACGAACCGGGCGTGAACTGGGGCGACTACGTGGAACTCGACACGGTTTACGACTTCATCCCGCTGGACTACCTGAAGAACGCCAATCCGCCGCTGGTCGGCAAGGACCGGCTGACGGATTACGGCAAGCGCCGCATACGCGGGCTGGAAGCGACGCTGTTCACCGAAACCGTGCGCACGCCCGAGCGCATCGACTACCTCGTCATGCCACGCCTGCTGGCGATGGCCGAACGTTCCTGGGCGCCCGATCCCGCCTGGGCGACCGAGACCGACGCCGCCAAGGCCGCCGCGCTGCACCGCACCGCGTGGTCCGGCTTCGTCAACACGCTGAGCCAGCGCGTGCTGCCGCGCCTCGACCTGGAACACGCCGGCGTCGACTACCGCATCGCGCCACCGGGATTGATGCTGGAAGGCGGCAAGGTGCTGGTCAACCACGTCCTGCCGGGCATCGCCATGCGCTATACCAGTGACGGGAGCGAGCCGAATACCAATAGCAAACCAGTGAGCGGGCCGATATCGGACAAGGGTTCGATCAAAGTGGCGGCTTTCGACCGCAACGGCAGGATGGGCAAGGTGTCGCGCATCGACAACCCTTGAACGGGCTGCGCGCACGCCGGGCATACCAATTAGTCCCGGCGGCTATCTTCTCCGTTATAATCGTGGCACTGTTTAGTTCGGGATAACGAGTGATAGCGTCGATAGAAAAAGTGGCCTTGCCGAGGTTCGACTGGTTACGCTTTCGTTCGACCGCCCGCCGCCTGCAGCCGGCGCGGGCGTGGTCCTTCGGCCTGTTGGCCGCGGCCTGCGCCTTCAACTGCGGCGCGCTGAGTATCGCCCACGCCGCGCAACAGCCGCAGCCCGGTCCCGCCGGCGCCAGCGCGCCTGCCGCCTCCCTTAACACGCTGCAGGTGCTGCACTGGTGGACATCCAGCAGCGAACGCAAGGCCGCCAACGCGCTGGCCGCGCGCATGGCCGACGAAGGCCTCGAATGGAAGGATGCCGCGATCCCGGGCGGCGCGGGTCTCGGCGCCGGCAAGGTGCTCAAGAGCCGCGTACTGGCCGGCGATGCGCCGGAAGTCACTCAGATCATCGGCGTCTCCGTCGCGGAGTGGGCGGAACTGGGCCTGCTGCTGGAGATCGACAACGTCGCCAGCGCCGGCAACTGGAATGGCTTCCTGTTCCCCACCATCCAGACGCTGATCCAGCACCGCAAGCACGTCGTCGCCGCGCCGCTGGGCATCCACCGCGTCAATACGCTGTACTACAACCGCGCGCTGTTCGCCCAGCTCAAACTGTCGCCGCCGCAGACCTGGGACGAGTTCCAGAACGCCGCGCTCAAGTTCAAGGCCGCCGGCATCATGCCGCTGGCGCAGAGCAGCGAATCCTGGCAGGTGGCCGCGCTGTTCGAGAACCTGGTGCTAGCCGAGAGCGGGCCTGAGTTCTACCGCGAGCTGTTCGTGCGCCGTAATCCGGCCGCCGCCGCCGACCGCCGCACCGCCGAGGCGCTGGAGCGGCTGCGCGTCGTCAAGGGCTGGATCAGCGGCCAGCTGGACGAGCGTCCATGGCCGGACGTGGTGCGCCAGTTCGCGCGGCGCGAGGCGGCGATGATGATCATGGGCGACTGGGCCAAGCCGGAGCTGGCCGAACGCGGCATGGCGCTGGATGAGGACTATGCCTGCGGCACCGCGCCCGGCACCGGCAAGTACCACCTGTACAGCGTCGACACGCTGACCATGTTCGCCGGCGACTACCGCCACATGCAATCGCAGGAGAAGATGGCGCGGCTGCTGGTGTCGCCGCAGGTGCAGGCGGAGTTCAACACGCTGAAGGGCGCGGTGCCGGTGCGGCGCGACGCCGACCTGTCGAAAATGGACAGCTGCGCGCGCGCCTCGTGGACCACCTTCGCGCAAGGCGCGGCGGTGCAGGCGCCCAGCCTGGTGCACCGCATGGCCACCGATGAAGCCAGCCGCGACGCCATCATCGCCGAAATCCACCGTTATTTTCTAGACGACAGGGCCACGCCCGCCGAGGCGCAACGCCGCCTTGGCGCGCTGTTCCGACTGTTTAACCTCAGAAGCCAAGGAGCACCCGGTGCGCAAGATACTGATCGTAGACGATGACCAAAAGACCCGCGTCCTGCTCAAGACCTACCTGGAGAAAAACCAGTACGAGGTAATCCTGTCGCACAACGGCGAGAGCTTCCTGGCCGAGCTGCACGCGCATTCCGAGCAGCTGTCGCTGGTGATCCTGGACGTGATGCTGCCCGATACCGACGGCTTCGCGCTGTGCAAGCAGGTGCGCCAGCGCTCGAATGTCCCCATCATCATGCTGACGGCCAGCTCCGACGAGACCGACCGCATCGTCGGCCTGGAACTGGGCGCGGACGATTACATCGCCAAGCCATACAGCCCGCGCGAGCTGCTGGCCCGCATCAAGGCCATCCTGCGCCGCACCGCGCTGGAGACGCCGTCCGCGCGCTACTACCGCTTCGTTGGATTCACGCTGGACCTGATGGAGCGCAAGGTGCTGGACAACGCCGGCACCGTGGTCGCGCTGACGGGGCTGGACTTCCAGCTGCTGAAGTATTTTGTAGAGCATCCGGGTGTGATCCTGGACCGCAGTGTGCTGTGCGAAGAAACCCGCGGGCGCGACGCTGGCCCCCTGGATCGCTCGCTGGACGTGCAGATCAGCCGCCTGCGCCTGCGCCTCAACGACGATGGAAAACAACCCGCGTTGATCAAGACCGTGCGCGGCGCCGGCTACGTATTCTCGGCGGACGTCAGCGTCTCGCATGCGTAAGGTTGTATTGGAGCGCCTGCGCCGCATCTGGCCGCAGTCCTTGCTGGGGCGCCTGATGCTGGTGATGGCCGCCGGCCTGCTGGTGACGCAATTGGCGGCCAGCGTGATCTGGGCCAGCCAGCTGCGCGCCAAGGCGCAGGTGGAGGCGCAATCGGCGTCGCAGTACATGGCGCATGGCGCGTCCGGCGCGATCCGCTTCTTCCGCAGCCTGCCGCCGAACTACCGCCTTCTGCTGATCCAGCAGCTGCGCGAGATGGGCGGCACGCGCTTCTTCGTCAACCTCAATCACGCCTACGTGCCGGTCCAGCAGATCGCCGAACATCCGCTGGCCAGCAGCGTGCTGGCGACGGTGGGCGCCACGCTGAAAAGCGACCTGCCGCATTCGCCCAGCTTCCACCTGGCCTTCGCCTGGCCGGACCAGCTGGTGGTGTCGGAGGACGGCGTCCACCTGGGCGACCTGCCGGACGCCTGGGTCCAGCACATCCTGCTGCTGCAACCGGACCCCGCGCCCATCCTGGTGATCCAGACCGAGATCGAGCCAGGCAACTGGCTGTACATGGCGGCGCTGATGCCCAACCCGTACTTCTTGAGCAGTAACGATCCGCTGGCGTGGGACCGGCTGTCGCTGCAAGGCCTGTCGCTGGCCGTGGTGCTGCTGCTTTGCCTGTTGGTGGTGCGCTGGATCACGCGCCCGCTGGCCGCCTTGTCCGACGCCGCCGCCGCCTTCGGCCAGGGCCAGGATGACCGCGCGCCGCCGCTGCCGGAAACGGGCAGCCGTGAATTCATCAACACCGCGCGCGCCTTCAGCGCCATGCGCGAACGCATCCAGCGCTACATCGAGGATCGCGAGCGCCTGTTCATCTCCATCTCGCACGACCTGCGCACGCCGATCACGCGGCTCAAGCTGCGCTCCGAACTGCTGGACGACGAGGCGCTGCGCAACGAGTTCGAGGAAGACCTCGATGAACTGGACATGATGGTCAAAGGCGCGCTGCAATGCGTGAAGGACAGCGACATCCACGAGAATCCGGCCGAGGTCAAACTCGATGCGCTGCTTGGGCGGCTGGTGCGCAGCGCGCGGCTGGGCGGGCACGAGGTGGGTTATCGCGACAGTGGCATCACGGTGCGCGCCAAGCCGCTGGCCTTGAAGCGCGCCATCGGCAACCTGCTGGACAACGCCCTGTACTACGGAGACCGCGCCGAGATCAGCGTCACCAGCGAACCTGGCGCGGTGGCGATCGCGGTGCGCGACCACGGCCCCGGCGTGCCGGACGACGCCTTCGCCAGCCTGTTCGATCCCTACGTGCGGCTGGCCCACGGCCGCGAGCAGAACGACGCCGGCATGGGCCTCGGCCTGGGCATCGCCCGCAGCGTGATCGAGGCGCACGGCGGCCAGCTGGTGCTGGAGAACCATCCCGAGGGCGGCCTGAATGCCACCATCCGCCTACCCGCCTGAGCGGAAATGCGACAGCCGCGCAATACATTTTGTAAGCCTCTGTGAAGTTTTGTTGCAGCGGCGCGGCCGGCGCGGGGCAGGGCGCATCCGCGAGCGTAAGGAACTGTAAGCGGCTTGCTCACTAAACCAATGAAATCAAGGGCTTGCCATGATTCGCCGGGCGCTGGCGAAGATGATAACGTTAGCCACAACTAAACAAACACCGAAAGTCCACCATCAATGAAAACACAGCATCAACGTTCGCAAGCCATCGACGTGCTGCGCGGCCTGACGGTCGCGCTGATGATCATGGTGAACATGCCAGGCACGCCGGCGACCACCTACGCGCCGTTCCTGCACGCCGAATGGCACGGCCTGACGCTGACCGACCTGGTGTTCCCGACCTTTATGTTCGTGGTCGGCACGGCGCTCAGCTTCACGCTTGAGAAGTACGAGGGCATGGGCGAGGCGGCGGTGCTCAAGAAGATATTCACCCGCACCGCGCTGATCTTCCTGTGCGGCTTCCTGATGTACTGGTATCCGTTCTTCAGTACCGAGGGTGGATCGCTGACTGTATTGCCGCTGTCCGATACCCGTATCTTCGGTGTACTGCAACGCATCGCGCTGGGTTACTGCGCCGGTTCGCTGATCCTGCATTACTGGAAGGAGAAGGGCGCCATCGTGTTCGCCGTGGTGGCCTTGCTTGGCTACTGGGCCTTGATGTACTGGTTCGGCGACTACACGCTGGCCGGCAACGCTCAGCGCAAGCTGGACCTGCTGGTGCTGGGCGAAGCGCATATGTACCACGGCGAGGGCATCGCCTTCGATCCGGAAGGGATATTGAGCACGCTGCCGTCCATCGTCAACGTGCTGGCCGGGTACTTCGCCGGCCGCCTGGTGCGCCGGCTGGGCGCCAGCTACGAGACCATCGCCAAGCTGACCATGTCGGCCGCCGTGCTGGCTGTACTGGCACTGTGCTGGAGCAGTGTGTTCCCGCTGAATAAAAAGCTGTGGACCAGTTCCTACACGCTGATCACCATCGCCATCGACCTGTTCACGCTGTCGTTGCTGCTGTACGTGATCGACATGCTGGGCAAGCGTGGCTGGACCTACTTCTTCGAAGTCTTCGGCCGCAACACGCTGTTCATCTACCTGTTCAGCGAGGTGGTGGCGACCACCTTCTTCCTGTTGAAGATCGGCGACCTCAATGTATTCGACTGGGTCTACCTCAACCTGTTCCGGCCGTGGGCCGGCGCCTATAACGGCACGCTGTTGTGGGCGGTGGTGTACATGCTGGGCTGCTGGTCGGTCGGCTATGTGCTGGACCGGAAAAAGATTTATATCAAGCTCTGATTGGAGAGAAAATGAAAAAACTGTTGATGGCCGCGTGTGTCGCGGCCACGTTGGCAGGCTGCGGCGGCTCCGGTTCCGCCGGCCAGGAATCGCCACGCGCCATGGCGCGCATGGCCAACCTGACGGCGGCGCGCACCGGCACCTCGTCGGGCGTTTCGATTGACGCCGCCAGTGAGCACGCGGCGCCGGCCAGCGCCCCCGCCAGCAAGGCGCTGGCCAACGGCAAGATGGTGCTGGCCTACTACTCAGGCTACAGCAACAACTATAGCTCGCTGACCAAGTACTACGCCAACGTCAACGCGGTCTCCATCGACTTTTGGAACATGGGCAGCGACGGCACGGTGGTCGGCAACGGCGACCCTACGCCGACCAACGCCATCACCTTCCTCAAGTCCAAGGGCATCGCGATCTACGGCTGCATCTCCAATGTCTCGGCCACCGCGCCCGATGGCTGGGACCCGGACCTGGCGCACGCCGTCACTGGCGCCAGGCGCGCGGCCTCCGTGGCCAACCTGGTCAGCTTCGCCAAGGCCAACGGCTTCGCCGGCATCAATATCGATTTCGAAGAGGTGGACCAGGCCGACCGCAAGAACATGAGCGAGTTCGCCGCCGCGCTCGCGACGGCCCTGCACGCGCAGGGCATGAAGCTGATCATGACCGTGCCGGCCTTCTCCTTCACCGATGAAAACAACATCCACAACCTGGCCTTCGACCTGCAAGCCTTGGGGCAGGCCGCCGACTACGTGCAGGTGATGACCTACGATGAAGCGATCCCGTCCTGGGCACCCGGCCCGGTGGCGGGCTCCGACTGGATGGAGAACGCCCTTGATTACGCCACCAGCAAGGTGCCGGCGTCCAAGGTGTTGAATGGCATCCCGGCCTACGGCTACGATTGGATCACGGAGGGCGACGGCAGCCAGCTGTTCTGGCGTAACGTGCCCGCGCTGCTAAGCAAGTACCACGTCACGCCCAGGTACGACAACAACGCCAACGCCATCAGCTTCAACTACACCGCCAATGGCAGGAAGCACACGGTCTGGAACGAGAACGCCAAAAGCGTGACCCTGAAAACCAGCCTCGTGGGCGCCTATGGCCTGGCCGGCACCTCGATCTACGCCTTCGGCATGGAAGACGCCAGCTTCTGGAGCGCCGTCAACGCCGGCCTGAACCAGTAATCCGGTAATCCACCTCCGTGCGCAGCGGCGCCCGCCGCTGCGCTTTCCGGGCCTGTTCCCGGTTTCTTGTCGCCCAGTCCCCCATTTGTGCAGTTCGTCGCAATCCGCATGATCGTTTAATAAGTGATGGCTATAGTGATCACATACCGAAACGCATTCAAGGAGAGCAAAAATGAACATCGCCAAAAACATGGAAGCCATCTTCGTCACCGCCGCCGTGCTGCTGGGCGCATCCGCCTACGCCAGCGCCGCCGCTGAAGCGAGCGTGGCCCTGCAACCGGCCCTCCAGGTTGCCGCCGCCCAGGCTCCGATGCAAGTTGTAGTGATCAAGGCCAAGCGCCTGACCGCAGTGGAAAAAGCCAGCCTGTCGTAATTTGACAATTGGTCGTACTGCAAAGATTGCTAGAAAGCTTAGTGCGCTGCTACATTAGCCGTTCGCGTATCCAGGCACAACTTCAGAGGAACCCCATATATGAACAAGCTTTTCCAATTCGGCCTGCTGTTTGCCGCCTTCTGTGCGCTGTTTGGCCGCGCCGTGGCTGCCGATGACAGCACCGAGAAGCGCGTCGTGACGCTGGACGCCCGCGTGGTGCGCGTCAAGCTCGACGGCGTGATCGATCTGAAGCTGCGACAAGGCCCGACGCCTTCGCTGACGATCTACGCGGAAAAGCGCACCATGGACAAGCTGATGACATCGGTCGCCGGCGACACGCTGCACCTGGAGACCGAAGGGCGCGCCGTCAAGCTGGGCCGCTCGACCGCGCGCGCCGAGCTGGTGCTGCCGATGTTGCGCGAGGTGGTGTCCGAGGGCGTGGGCACGACCGAGATCGCCGGTTTCAGCGGCGACGAGCTGGAGTTGACGCTGGACGGCGCCGGCAGCATGAAAGTGGCTTGTGACTACAAGAGCCTGAAGGCCAACCTGGGCGGTGTCGGCAGCATGCACCTGTGGGTCAGCGAGAACGAGAGCGTGGAACTGGATCTACGCGGCGCCGGCTACATTACGCTGGGCGGTCACAGCAAGCTGCTGAAGGCGACCCTGGGCGGGCTGGGCGGCTTGAATGCACAACAGTTCCAGGCCGACTCGGTCAATGTCGACCTGAGCGGCCTGGGCAACGCCACCGTCAACGCCAAGACCAACGCGACACTGAACTTGAGCGGCCTGGGATCGGTCACCGTCTATGGCAAGCCCCTGAACCGCAACGTCAGCGTTGACGGCCTGGGCAAGGTAAGTTGGAAATAAAAATATACACACCCTAGAGACATGAAAAAATTCATACTAGCGATCGGACTCGCACTGGGCCTGCAACAGGCCGCGTACGCCGGATTCGCCGAAGGCGCTACCGCCTACAACAACAAGAACTACGCGGCGGCCTTGAAAGAGATCGCCCCGCTGGCCAAGGCCGGCAACGCGGACGCCCAGCACCTGCTGGGCTTGATGTATTACATGGGCCGCGGCGTCACGCAGGATTACAAGCAGGCGCTGGAGTGGCACCGCAAGGCCGCGCTGCAGGGCAAGGCCGACGCGCAGTACGTGGTCGGCGCCATGTACTACACCGGCAACGCGGTGATCCAGGACCACAAGCAGGCGGTCAGCTGGTTCCGCAAGGCGGCCGAGCAGGGCCATCCGGACGCGCAGCAGGCGCTGGGGCTGATGTACCGCTATCACATGGCCGGCATGCCGCAGGATAACGTGATCGCCTACATGCTGTGGAACCTGGCGGCGGCCAACGGCTCGATGAACGCGGCCGAGCAGCGCTCCGCCGTGGTCAAGCACATGACACCGGAGCAGATCGAGGAAGGGCAGGCCTTGTCGGCCGCCTGGAAGCCGAACACGCCGCTACCCAGGCAATCGCGCACCGGCGGCGGCTAATTCGCGGCTGTCGTACAATCGCCCTTTCTTCACGAGAGGGCGAGCCATGCGCGCGATTGAAATCACCCATCCCGGCCCCGCCGATGTCCTGAAACTGTGCGAACGGCCTATGCCGGTCGTCAAGGGCGGCGAAGTGCTGATCAAAGTCCACGCGGCCGGCGTCAACCGCCCGGACGTATTCCAGCGCATGGGCAACTATGCGCCGCCGCCGGGCGCCTCCGACCTGCCGGGCCTGGAAGTGGCCGGCGAGATCGTCGACGGCGACCTCGATTACACCACCTTCGATATCGGCGACAAGGTCTGCGCGCTGGTGCAGGGCGGCGGCTATGCCGAATACGTGGTGGCGCCGCTGGAGCAGGTGCTGCCCATCCCCAAGGGCTGGAGCATGCTGGAGGCCGCCACCATTCCCGAGAACTACTTCACCGTCTGGAGCAACGTGTTCGACCGCGCCCACCTGGCCGCCGGCGAGACGCTGCTGGTGCAGGGCGGCAGCTCGGGCATCGGCGTCACGGCCATCCAGCTGGCCAGCGCGCTGGGCCACCGCGTGTTCGCCACCGCCGGCAGCGACGATAAAGTGGCCGCCTGCACCGAGCTGGGCGCCGAGCGCGCCATCAACTACAAGACCGAGGATTTCGCCCTGGTCGTCAAATCGCTGACCAATGACCGTGGCGCCGACGTCATCCTCGACATGGTGGGCGGCGACTACCTGCCGCGTGAAATCTCCTGCCTGGCCGACGACGGCCGCATCGCGCTGATCGCCACGCTGGGCGGCGGCAAGGCCACGGTCGACCTGGGGCAGGTGCTGCGCCGCCGGCTGACCATCACCGGTTCCACCCTGCGGCCCCGCTCGGCCGCCTTCAAGGGCGCGATCGCCAAGCAGCTGCTCGACAAGGTCTGGCCGCTGATGGCGGCTAAAAAGCTCAAGCCGGTGATCTACGAGGTGTTCCCGCTGGAGCAGGCCGCCGCCGCGCATGCGCTGATGGAAAGCAGCAATCACGTCGGTAAGATCATGCTGCAAGTTATCTAGGTCAAAAAAAGGCAGGGGAGGCGTTGCGCGGGCGTAGTATTTTCGCCATTTTCGTCACAACGTGGCCAACCGCTGGTTTGACCGGGCTTCCAGCCTCGCGTTAAAATAGCGGGTTATTGAATTTTAGGCTACTATGCGTCGCAAACTCGTCATCGGCAACTGGAAAATGAACGGCAATCGCGCCGGCAACACGGCTCTCTTGTCGGGCATCGTGTCCGGATTGAACGACTTCGGCGCCGATTGCGCCGTGTGCGTGCCGGCTCCCTACCTGGCCCAGTGCCAGGCTGAACTGCAAGGCAGCCCGGTCGCGTGGGGCGGACAGGATGTGTCGGTCCACGCCAGCGGCGCCTACACGGGCGAAGTCTCGGCCGGCATGCTGGTCGATTTCGGCTCCCGCTATGTGCTGTGCGGCCACTCCGAGCGCCGCGCCTATCACAAGGAAAGCAGCGAACTGGTGGCGCAGAAGACCATCGCGGCGCTGGCCGCCGGCCTGACGCCGGTGGTGTGCGTGGGCGAAACGCTGGAGCAGCGCGAAGCAGGGGAGACCGAGGCGGTCATCTGCGGCCAGCTGCAGGCGGTGCTGGGCGTGATCGGCGCCGACGACCTGGCCAGGATTGTTGTGGCCTACGAGCCGGTCTGGGCCATCGGCACCGGCAAGACCGCCACGCCGCAGATCGCCCAGGAGGCGCATGCCTTGCTGCGCGCGCGCATGGCGCAGAAGAATGCGACGGTCGCGGCCGGCGTGCAGATTTTGTACGGCGGCAGCATGAAGCCGGACAATGCGAAAGAATTGATGGCCCAGCCGGACATCGACGGCGGCCTGATTGGCGGCGCCGCATTAAAGGCGACGGATTTCCTCGGGATTATCCAGGCCGTTTAAGTTGTAGAAACAAAACGATACAAATCTCTTATTTTTGAAATGGAATAACATGAACTCCTTGTTCAACCTGGTTATCGTAGTGCAAGTCATTTCCGCAATCGCCATTATTGGCCTGGTGTTGCTGCAGCATGGCAAGGGTGCCGACATGGGCGCGGCGTTCGGTTCGGGTGCTTCGGGCAGCCTGTTCGGCGCCACCGGCTCGTCGAACTTCATGTCCAAGTCGACCGGCGTAGCCGCCGCGATCTTCTTCAGCGCCACGCTGGCCCTGTCCTACATCTCGACCCAGCATGGCAGCACTGTCAGCGGCGGCGTGATGGACAAGGCGATTCCTGCTGCCCCGGCCCCGGCCCCAGCCACCGGCGCGGCGGCGATTCCAACCGCACCAGCGGCAGCGCCAGCGGCGGCTCCGGCTGCTCCGGCCGCAACGGGTCCTGCAGCATCGATCCCAAAGTAATATAATAATGAACTAGTTGCGAAGTTCAGCAGTTCCCTTGGTAAGTTTTTAAGTTGTTTGCTCATTGTTTTGGCAGTACATTGGCCTTGCAAGCTGGAAAAACAATTCAGAGTAAAAAGAAGCAAAGATTTATCGTTTTTCTTCTTGTTTTGGCGCAATACGGATTAACAACGGCGTGAAAACACAGTAGAATAGCGGCCTTACGCCGACGTGGTGAAATTGGTAGACACGCTATCTTGAGGGGGTAGTGGCGCAAGCTGTACGAGTTCGAGTCTCGTCGTCGGCACCAGAAATATAAGGCCAGCAAGGGAGCACCGAAGTGTACCTGAGCTGGCTTTTTTACGAGGATGTGTCGTTCGATCCTGGTCTAAGCAGTTTTACGATTGGGGCGAACGTTAAGAGCACCGCAGAACATCGCAGTGTGTCCTTTTAACCGACCGTTCAATATAAGCTCATCAATCGTGAACCTCGAAAATTATCTCCCCGTCCTGTTGTTCATCCTCGTCGGTCTCGGCGTAGGTATCGCTCCCCAAGTCCTGGGCCACCTTCTCGGGCCCAACAAGCCCGACGCGGCCAAGCTCTCCCCGTATGAATGCGGCTTCGAAGCCTTCGAAGACGCGCGCATGAAATTCGACGTGCGTTACTACCTCGTCGCGATCCTCTTTATTTTGTTCGATCTGGAAACGGCATTCTTCTTCCCATGGGGCGTATCCATGCGCGAACTGGGCTGGAACGGGTTCCTGGTGATGATGAGCTTCATCGCTGAATTCGTCGTCGGTTTTTGGTATATCTGGAAGAAAGGTGCCCTTGATTGGGAATAAGCCATGGCTATTGAAGGCGTATTAAACGAAGGTTTCATCACCACCTCGGCCGACAAGCTGATCAACTGGGCGCGCACGGGTTCGATGTTCCCGATGACGTTCGGTCTGGCCTGCTGCGCGGTTGAAATGATGCACGTGGGCGCAGCCCGTTACGACATGGACCGCTTCGGCGTGGTGTTCCGTCCATCGCCGCGTCAGTCCGACGTGATGATCGTGGCCGGCACGCTGTGCAACAAGATGGCGCCCGCGCTGCGCAAGGTCTACGACCAGATGCCGGAACCGCGCTGGGTCATCTCGATGGGCTCGTGCGCCAACGGCGGCGGCTACTATCACTACTCCTACTCCGTGGTGCGCGGTTGCGACCGCATCGTGCCGGTGGATGTCTACGTGCCGGGCTGCCCGCCCACGGCTGAGGCTCTGCTGTACGGCATCATGCAGCTGCAAAACAAGATCAAGCGCACCAATACGATCGCACGCTAACGGGGTCGCTTCAAGAATATGACTACACATCTGGAACAACTGCAAACCGCCCTCGGCACTGCCCTGGGCGATCGCGTTACTACGACCGTTGCGTTGGGCGAAATCACGTTGACCGTGAAAGCCGCCGACTACTACGGCGTGATGCAAACGCTGCGCGACGACAAGTCGCTGGGCTTCGATCAGCTGATCGACCTGGCCGGCGTCGACTACCTGAACTACGGCGATGGCGCCTGGGACGGCCTGCGATTCGCAGTGGTCGTCCATTTGCTGTCCGTGAAGAACAACTGGCGCGTGCGCGTGCGCGCGTTCTGCGCCGACGACGACATGCCGCTGCTGCCGTCGCTGGTGCCGCTGTGGCGCGCCGTCAACTGGTACGAGCGCGAAGCGTTCGACATGTTCGGCATCCTGTTCGAAGGCCACAACGACCTGCGCCGCATCCTGACCGACTACGGTTTCATCGGCCATCCGTTCCGCAAGGACTTCCCGGTATCGGGCTATGTCGAAATGCGTTACGACCCCGAGCAGAAGCGCGTGATCTACCAGCCGGTCACCATCGAGCCGCGTGAAAACGTGCCTCGCGTGATCCGCGAAGAAAACTACGGGAAGTAAAACATGGCTGAAATTAAGAACTACACCCTGAACTTCGGTCCGCAACACCCGGCCGCGCACGGCGTGCTGCGCCTGGTGCTGGAGCTGGACGGCGAAGTGATCCAGCGTGCCGACCCGCACATCGGCCTGCTGCACCGCGGCACCGAGAAGCTGGCCGAGCAGAAGACCTACCTGCAGTCCGTGCCTTATATGGACCGCCTCGACTACGTCTCGATGATGTGCAACGAGCACGCCTACGTGATGGCCATCGAGAAGCTGCTGGGCCTGGAAGTGCCGCTGCGCGCGCAATACATCCGCGTGATGTTCGACGAGATCACCCGCATCCTGAACCACCTGATGTGGCTGGGCGCGCACGCGCTGGACGTCGGCGCCATGGGCCCGTTCCTGTACTGCTTCCGCGACCGCGAAGACCTGTTCGACTGCTACGAAGCGGTGTCCGGCGCGCGCATGCACGCGGCCTACTACCGTCCGGGCGGCGTCTACCGCGACCTGCCGGATTCGATGCCGCAGCACCGTCCGTCGATCATCCGTTCGGCCAAGGCCATCGACAACCTGAACAAGGATCGCCAGGGCTCGCTGCTGGACTTCATCGAAGCGTTCACCGCCCGTTTCCCGACCTATGTCGACGAATACGAAACCCTGCTGACCGACAACCGTATCTGGAAACAGCGTACCGTCGGCATCGGCGTGGTGGCGCCCGAGGACGCGCTGGCGATGGGCTTCACCGGCGCCATGCTGCGCGGTTCGGGCATCCAGTGGGACTTGCGCAAGCACCAGCCGTACGAAGTGTACGACCTGATGGACTTTGATGTGCCTATCGGCACCAACGGCGACTGCTACGACCGCTACCTGGTGCGCGTGGAAGAACTGCGCCAGTCGAACAAGATCATCAAGCAATGCGTGGAATGGCTGCGCAACAATCCGGGTCCTGTGATCACCAGCAACCACAAGGTCGCGCCTCCGGGCCGTGTCGACATGAAGACCAACATGGAATCGCTGATTCACCACTTCAAGCTGTTCACCGAAGGCATGCACGTGCCGCCGGGCGAAGCGTACGCCGCGGTGGAGCATCCGAAGGGCGAGTTCGGCATCTACCTGTTGTCCGACGGCGCCAACAAGCCATACCGCATGAAGCTGCGCGCTCCCGACTATGCGCACTTGCAATCGCTCGATGAAATGGCGCGCGGCCACATGATCGCCGACGCCGTCACCATCATCGGTACGCAAGATATCGTGTTCGGCAGTATCGACCGCTAAGGAAAAAGTATGTTGTTATCAGAGCAGTGCTACAAAAAAATCGACCGTGAGTTGGCCAAGTATCCGGCCGACCAGCGCCAGTCGGCCGTGATGGCCGCGCTGGCCCACGCCCAGGTTGAACTGGGCTGGATCTCGCCCGAAACCATGCAGGAACTGGCCGACTACATCCAGATGCCGGCCATCGCCGTGCAGGAAGTCGCCACTTTCTACAATATGTACAACCTCAAGCCGGTCGGCAAGCACAAGATTTCCGTGTGCACCAACCTGCCATGCGCCTTGTCGGGCGGCGTGCGCGCGGCCAACCACCTGAAGGAAAAGCTGGGCATCGACTTCCGTGACACCACGGGCGACGGCGCTTTCACGCTGGTGGAAGGCGAGTGCATGGGCGCTTGCGGCGACGCGCCAGTGATGCTGGTGAACGACCAGCGCATGTGCAGCTTCATGTCCAACGATAAGATCGACGCACTGGTGGAGGAACTCAAGAAATGACGTCACTCCACAATCGTCACATCGACCCTGTCATTCTCGCCGGCCTGGACGGCAAGAACTGGCACCTGGAAGACTACGTCAAACGCGGCGGCTACAGCGCGCTGCGCCGCATCCTGGAAGAGAAGATCACCCCGGAACAAATCATCGCCGACCTGAAAGCGTCGTCGTTGCGCGGCCGTGGCGGCGCCGGTTTCCCAACCGGCCTGAAGTGGAGCTTCATGCCACGTCAGTTCCCTGGCCAGAAGTACCTGGTATGTAACTCAGATGAGGGCGAGCCGGGCACTTTCAAGGACCGCGACATCATGCGCTTCAACCCGCATGCGCTGATCGAAGGCATGGCCATTGGCGCTTACGCCATGGGCATCACCGTGGGCTACAACTACATCCACGGCGAGATCTTCGAGGTGTACTCGCAGTTTGAGGATGCGCTGGAAGAGGCGCGCGCCGCCGGCTTCCTGGGCGACAAGATCATGGGCAGCGAGTTCAGCTTCCAGTTGCACGCGCACCACGGCTATGGCGCCTACATCTGCGGCGAAGAAACCGCGCTGCTGGAATCGCTGGAAGGCAAGAAGGGCCAGCCGCGCTTCAAGCCGCCTTTCCCTGCGTCGTTCGGCCTGTACGGCAAGCCAACCACCATCAACAACACCGAGACGTTCGCGGCGGTTCCGTTCATCCTGAACATGGGTCCTGAAAAGTACCTGGGCATGGGTCGTCCGAACAACGGCGGTTCGAAGATCTTCTCGATCTCGGGCGACGTGGAAATGCCGGGCAACTACGAGGTGCCGCTGGGCACTCCGTTCGCCAAGCTGCTGGAACTGGCAGGCGGCATGCGCGGCGGTAAAAAGATCAAGGCTGTGATCCCTGGCGGCTCGTCCGCTCCGGTGATCCGCGGCGAACTGATGATGAACACCGACCTGGACTACGACTCGATCGCCAAGGCAGGCTCGATGCTCGGTTCGGGCGCCGTCATCGTCATGGACGAAACGCGCTGCATGGTCAAGGCCATGGAACGCCTGGCCTACTTCTACTTTGAAGAGTCGTGCGGCCAGTGCACCCCATGCCGCGAAGGCACGGGCTGGATGTACCGCATGATCCACCGCATCGAAAACGGCCAGGGACGTCCGTCGGACCTGGACGTGCTGAACTCGATCTGCGACAACATCCAGGGCCGCACCATTTGCGCGCTGGGCGACGCGGCGGCCATGCCGATGCGCGCGTTCATCAAGCAATTCCGCGAAGAATTTGAATATCACGTCGAGCACAAGCATTGCTTAGTGCCCGCTTACATCTAAGCTGCGTCAGGTAACGATCACCATGGTTGAAATCGAAATAGACGGCAAAAAAGTCGAAGTCCCTGCTGGTAGCATGGTGATGGACGCCGCCAACAAATTGGGAACCTACATTCCGCACTTCTGCTATCACAAGAAATTGTCGATCGCTGCGAACTGCCGTATGTGCCTCGTCGAAGTGGAAAAGGCCCCCAAGCCTTTGCCAGCATGCGCAACGCCGGTCTCGGCAGGCATGATTGTGCGCTCCGCTTCGGACAAGGCCGTACAGGCACAGAAGTCCGTGATGGAATTCCTGCTGATTAACCACCCGCTGGACTGCCCGATCTGCGATCAGGGCGGCGAGTGCCAGTTGCAAGACTTGGCGGTCGGCTACGGCAAGGGCGAATCGCGCTACGAGGAAGACAAGCGCGTCGTCGTGCCGAAGGACGCCGGCCCGCTGGTCTCCATGCAGGAGATGGCGCGCTGCATCCAGTGCACCCGTTGCGTACGTTTCGGCCAGGAAGTGGCCGGCGTGATGGAGCTGGGCATGATCGGCCGCGGCGAACACTCGGAAATCACCGCGTTCGTCGGCCAGACCGTCAACTCGGAAATGTCCGGCAACATGATCGACCTGTGCCCGGTTGGCGCACTGACGTCGAAGCCGTTCCGCTACAGCGCCCGTACCTGGGAACTGTCGCGCCGCAAATCGGTCTCGCCGCACGACGGCCTGGGCGCCAACCTGATCGTTCAGGTCAAGGGCGGCAAGGTCAAGCGCGTGCTGCCGCTGGAAAACGACGCCGTCAACGAGTGCTGGATTTCCGACAAGGACCGCTTCTCGTACGAGGGCCTGGAAGCCGCCGACCGCCTGACCCAGCCAATGCTGAAGCAGGGCGGCGAGTGGAAGGAAGTCGACTGGCAGACCGCGCTGGAATACGTGGCGCACGGCCTGAAGAACATCAAGCACGAACACGGCGCCAACGCGCTGGCCGCAGTGGCCACGCCGCACTCGACGCTGGAAGAACTGCACCTGCTGCAAAAGCTGACCCGCGCCATGGGCTCGGACAGCGTGGATACGCGCCTGCGCCATAGCGACTTCTCGCTGGCCGGCGTCACCCCATGGCTGGGCATGTCGATCACCGAGTTCGGCCAGCTGAACCGCGCCTTCGTCATCGGCTCGTTCCTGCGCAAGGATCACCCGCTGCTGGCGACCCGTCTGCGTACGGCAGTGAAGGGCGGCGCCAAGCTGTCCGTCCTGCACGCCACCGACGACGACCTGCTGATGAACGTTGCGAACAAGATGATCGTTGCTCCGTCGGAGTGGCTGTCGGCGCTGTCGCAAGTGGTGGTCGCTGTCGCCAAGGCCAAGGAAGTTGCCGCACCGGCCGGCTTCGAAGGCGTACAAGCCTCCGACGCCGCCAACGCGATCGCCGCTTCGCTGATCTCCGGCGAGAACAAAGGTGTCTTCCTGGGTAACGCGGCAACGCAGCACCCGCAAGCCGCCGCGCTGCACGCCGCCGCGCAATGGATCGCCGAACAAACCGGCGCCAAGCTGGGCTACCTGACCGAAGCCGCCAACACCGTTGGCGCCTACCTGGCCAACGCCAACAGCGGCACCGCGCCAGTGTTCACCGAACAGAAGCAGGCTTACCTGCTGCTGAACGCCGAACCTGAGCTGGACGCACACAATCCGCAACAAGCCGCCGCCGCGCTGAAGCACGCCGAGATGGTCGTTGTCATGTCCGCCTACAAGCACGGCATGGAATACGCCGACGTGCTGCTGCCGGTCTCGCCATTCAGCGAAACCTCGGGCACCTTCGTCAACTGCGAAGGCCGCGCACAGAGCTTCAACGGCACCGTCAAGCCGCTGCTGGAAACCCGTCCCGCGTGGAAAGTGCTGCGCGTGCTGGGCAACATCCTCGGCCTGTCCGGTTTCGAATACGAAACCTCGGAAGCGATCCGCGACGAAGTGCTGGGCGCCGGCGTGACCGACCTGTCGGCCAAGCTGAACAACGTATCCAAGCAAGCTGTCGTAGCAGCCTCCGCTGTTTCGACCGGTGCCGAACGTATCGCCGACGTGCCTATCTACTTCGCCGACGCCGTGGTGCGCCGCGCCGAGTCGCTGCAAAAGATGGCCGACGCGGCTGCGCCTCAAGCGCACCTGTCGAGCGCCCTGGCGCAGCAACTGGGTGTCGCCGCCGGCGACAAGGTCAAGGTTACGCAAGGTTCCGGCAGCGCGATCCTGGTCGCCGCTGTTGATGCCAAGCTGCCAACCAACGCAGTTCGTGTCGCCGCCGCTCACGCGTCGACCGCTGCACTGGGCGGCATGTTCGGCTCCATCACCGTTGAAAAAGCAGGGGAGGGTAAATAATGGCTCTGCCTGAATTCGTCACAACTATTAACGCCATGGGCGCCAACAGCGTGCTGGCTCCGGCCTGGCCGCTGATCTGGGCGCTGATCCGCATCATCGTGGTGCTGCTGCCGCTGATGGGCCTGGTTGCCTACCTGACGCTGTGGGAACGTAAGTTCATCGGCTGGATCCAGATCCGCGTCGGCCCGAACCGCGTTGGTCCGATGGGCCTGCTGCAGCCGATCGCCGATGCGCTCAAGCTGCTGTTCAAGGAAATCATCACCCCGTCCAAGGCCAATGCCGGCCTGTTCGTGATCGGTCCTATCATGACCATCATGCCGGCGCTGGCCGCCTGGGCGGTGGTGCCGTTCGGCGCCGAAGCCGTGCTGGCCAACGTCAACGCCGGCCTGCTGCTGCTGATGGCGATCACCTCGATGGAAGTCTACGGCATCATCATCGCCGGCTGGGCTTCGAACTCGAAGTACTCGTTCATGGGCGCGATGCGCGCCTCGGCCCAGATGATCTCCTACGAAATCCCGATGGGCTTCGTGCTGGTGGTCGTGCTGATGGTGTCCGGTTCGCTGAACTTCGGCGACATCGTCGCCGGCCAGCAAAAGGGCATGATGGTCGAACACGGCCTGAACTTCCTGTCGTGGAACTGGCTGCCGCTGCTGCCGCTGTTCGTGGTCTACCTGACCTCGGGCCTGGCGGAGTGCAACCGTCACCCGTTCGACGTGGTCGAGGGCGAGTCCGAGATCGTTGCCGGCCACATGGTCGAATACTCGGGCATGGCCTACGCCATGTTCATGCTGGCTGAATACGCCAACATGATCCTGATCGCGACCCTGGGTTCGATCATGTTCCTGGGCGGCTGGGCTGCACCATTCAAGTTCCTGGAATTCTGGGGCGGTTTCGGCGGCTTCTTCTGGTTGTTCGCCAAGGCGTTCTTCCTGGTGTCCGTCTTCATCTGGGTGCGCGGTACTTTCCCACGCTACCGTTATGACCAGATCATGCGTCTGGGCTGGAAAGTGTTTATCCCTCTGACGCTGGTGTACCTGGTGTTCGTGGCCGGCTGGATGCAGACATCCTGGAATATCTGGAAGTAAGGACTGAAAAAATGGAACGTTTAAAAGACTTTATCGGCAGCTTCATGCTGACCGAACTGATCAAAGGGATGGCGCTGACGGGCAAGTATATGTTCTCGCGCAAGATCACCGTGCAGTACCCGGAAGAGAAGACGCCGATGTCGCCTCGCTTCCGCGGCCTGCACGCGCTGCGCCGCTATCCGAACGGTGAAGAGCGCTGCATCGCCTGCAAACTGTGCGAAGCAGTGTGCCCGGCGATGGCGATCACTATCGAATCCGAGCAGCGCGACGACGGTTCGCGCCGCACCACGCGTTACGACATCGACCTGACCAAGTGCATCTTCTGCGGTTTCTGCGAAGAGTCGTGCCCGGTTGATTCGATCGTTGAAACGCACGTGCTGGAATACCACGGCGAGAAACGCGGCGATCTGTACTACACGAAAGAGATGCTGCTGGCCGTTGGCGATCGTTACGAAAACGACATCGCCGCAGCCCGCGCAGCGGACGCTCCTTACCGCTGATCGATGCCGGCTCCGGCCGGCTAGTTCAGCGTGTCGATCAATAATGTACGTCTCTTGGGTTAGTTATGGAATTTAAAACTGCTTTGTTCTACGCCTTCTCAGCCATCATGATATTGGCTGCGACGCGCGTTATCACGGCCCGCAATCCGGTCCACGCCGCACTGTTCCTGGTGCTGGCGTTCTTCTCGGCCGCCGGCATCTGGATGCTGCTGGAGGCTGAGTTCCTCGCCATCGTGCTGGTGCTGGTCTACGTGGGCGCCGTCATGGTGCTGTTCCTGTTCGTGGTCATGATGCTCGACATCGACACCGACAAGATGCGCGAAGGCTTCTGGGGCTACCTGCCGCTGGCGTCCTTCGTCGGCGTCATCATCGTGCTGGAAATGGCCGCCGTGCTGTGGCGCTCCTTCCTGTCGTTCGACCAGCAGGTGAGCAACCCCGGCAACATCGGCGGCACCAAGGAATTGGGCATGCTGATCTACACCAAATACATCTACGGCTTTGAAATCGCCGGCGTCATCCTGCTGGTCGCGATCATCGCCGCCGTGGCGCTGACCCTGCGCAAGCGCAAGGACACCAAACATTTCGACCCCGCCGACGCAGTACGCGTCAAGCGCAATGACCGCCTGAAGATCGTCAAGATCGCGCCGGTCACCACGCGCGGCCAGGCCGAAGCAGAAGTTAAGGAGGCACCATGACTTTATCGCTCGCTCACTACCTCGTTCTAGGCGCGATATTGTTCGCGATCTCGATCGTCGGTATTTTCCTGAACCGCAAGAACATCATCGTTCTGCTGATGGCCATCGAATTGATGCTGCTGGCCGTGAACATGAACTTCATCGCGTTCTCGCACTACCTGGGCGATGCGGCCGGGCAGATCTTTGTGTTCTTCATCCTGACCGTGGCGGCCGCCGAATCGGCAATCGGCCTCGCGATCCTGGTGGTGATGTTCCGTAACCTGGACACCATCAACGTTGAAGACCTGGATAGCCTGAAGGGTTGATCCCGTGGCTAAAGTTCAAACCTCGAAAAATAACGATTAAGGTTCATCATGGCGGTTATTCTTAACCCTAATCTCCTGCTAGCCATCCCCTTGGCGCCGTTGGCTGGCGCCGCGGTTGCGGGCTTGTTAGGAACTAAATTCTTCGGCAACGTCGTAGGTCGCAAGACCTCGCACACCGCGACCATCCTGGGCGTGCTGGTTGCCTTTATCTTGTCGGCGATGACGCTCAATGACGTCGTCAACGGTGCCAGCTACAACGGCACCGTCTACAACTGGATGACCGTGGCCGGCATGAAGCTGGTGGTCGGCTTCCAGATCGACGCGCTGTCGGCGATGATGATGTGCGTGGTGACCTTCGTGTCGCTGATGGTGCACATCTACACCATCGGCTACATGGCCGAAGATGAAGGCTACAACCGCTTCTTCGCCTACATCTCGCTGTTCACGTTCTCGATGCTGATGCTGGTCATGGCGAACAACTTCCTGCAGCTGTTCTTCGGCTGGGAAGCGGTGGGCCTGGTTTCCTACCTGCTGATCGGCTTCTGGTACACCCGCCCAACGGCGATCGTGGCCAACATGAAGGCGTTCCTGGTCAACCGCGTCGGCGACTTCGGTTTCATCCTGGGTATCGGCCTGCTGCTGGCCTACGCCGGTTCGATGGACTACCAGGAAGTCTTCGCCAAGAAGGAACAGCTGATGTCGCTGACCCTGCCGGGCACCGACTGGGCGCTGCTGACCGTTGCCTGTATCTGCCTGTTCATCGGCGCGATGGGCAAGTCGGCGCAGTTCCCGCTGCACGTCTGGCTGCCTGACTCGATGGAAGGCCCAACCCCGATCTCGGCACTGATCCACGCCGCGACCATGGTTACCGCCGGTATCTTCATGGTGACCCGCATGTCGCCGCTGTTCGAACTGTCGGACACCGCGCTGTCCTTCATCCTGGTCATCGGCTCGATCACCGCGCTGTTCATGGGCTTCCTGGGCATCATCCAGAACGACATCAAGCGCGTGGTTGCTTACTCGACCCTGTCGCAGCTGGGCTACATGACCGTGGCGCTGGGTTCCTCCGCTTACTCGGTGGCCGTGTTCCACCTGATGACCCACGCGTTCTTCAAGGCGCTGCTGTTCCT
Organism: Duganella vulcania; assembly: GCF_009857655.1. Classification (NCBI taxonomy): domain Bacteria; kingdom Pseudomonadati; phylum Pseudomonadota; class Betaproteobacteria; order Burkholderiales; family Oxalobacteraceae; genus Duganella; species Duganella vulcania. The sequence continues at coordinate 134,266 of NZ_WWCX01000002.1, read as the reverse complement.
TGGCGCCGGTTCGGTCATCATCGGCATGCACCACGACCAGGACATCCGCAACATGGGCGGCCTGCGCAAGTACATGCCTATCACCTGGATCACTTCCTTGCTGGGTTCCCTGGCGCTGATCGGCACCCCGTTCTTCTCGGGCTTCTACTCGAAGGATTCGATCATCGAAGCCGTCGCCGCGACCCACATCTGGGGTGCAGGCTTCGCTAACTTCGCCGTGCTGGCTGGCGTGTTCGTTACCGCGTTCTACTCGTTCCGCATGTACTTCCTGGTCTTCCATGGCGAAGAGCGTTTCGGCAAGGCCCACGCGCATGACGATCACCATCATGCTCCGGCTGCTGCCGCCCACGACGACGGCCACGGTCACGACGACCATGGTCACGACGAAGAAGAAGACCACGGCCACCACGGCCTGGAGCCAGGTCAGAAGCCGCATGAATCGCCATTCGTGGTCTGGTTCCCGCTGGCGATGCTGGCCATCCCTTCGGTCATCATCGGCTACCTGACCATCGGTCCTATGCTGTTCGGCGACTTCTTCAAGGGCGTGATCACCTTCGGTGAAAACCACCCTGCGATGGAAGAACTGGCGCACGAGTTCCATTCGCCATTGCAGATGGCAGTCCACTCGCTGACGTCGCTGCCACTGTGGCTGGCGATCTCCGGCGTCGCTGCCGCGTACTACTGCTACATGATCAATCCACGCGTACCGGCCTGGTTCTACGCCAAGTTCAAGTTCCTGCACACGCTGCTGGAGAACAAGTACTACATGGACAAGTTCAACGAGGTCGTATTCGCCGGCGGCGCGCGCCTGCTGGGCAATGGCCTGTGGAACGTGGGCGACAAGACCCTGATCGACGGCCTGCTGGTCAACGGCAGCGCCAAAGTGGTGGGTTGGTTCTCCTCGCTGACCCGCCTGGCGCAGACTGGTTACATCTACCACTATGCGTTCGTCATGATCCTCGGCATTCTGGGGTTCCTGGTCTACTTCCTGCCGTTTTGGCACGCTTAATTAGCTGATACGCAAAGAGATAACGATAACCATGATGCAGTCAACCATATCTACACTACCTCCGTACCTGAGCCTCGCGATCTGGCTCCCGATTATCTTCGGCCTGATCGTGCTGGCCGTAGGCCGTGACACCAACGCCGCGCTGGTGCGCGTCGGTTCGCTGATCGGCGCGATCGTCAGCTTCGCCGCGACCATCCCGCTGATCACCAACTTCAGCAACGCCGCGCATGGCATGCAGTTCGTCGAGAAGTCGCCGTGGATCGAGCGCTTCAACATCTACTACTCGCTGGGCATCGACGGCCTGTCGCTGTGGTTCGTGCCGCTGACCGCCTTCATCACCGTGATCGTCGTGATCTCGGCCTGGCAGGTGATCCAGAAGCGCGTCGCTCAATACATGGGCGCCTTCCTGATCCTGTCCGGCCTGATGATCGGCGTGTTCTGCGCCATGGACGGCCTGCTGTTCTACTTCTTCTTCGAAGCCACGCTGATCCCGATGTACATCATCATCGGTATCTGGGGCGGCGAGAACCGCGTGTACGCGTCGTTCAAGTTCTTCCTGTACACCTTCTTCGGCTCGCTGCTGACGCTGGTCGCCATCATCTACCTGTACAAGGTATCGGGCGGCAGCTTCGACATCCTGATGTGGCACAAGATCGCCCTGACGATGAAAGAGCAGATCTTCATCTTCATCGCCTTCTTCATGGCCTTCGCCGTTAAAGTCCCGATGTTCCCGGTCCACACCTGGCTGCCGGACGTCCACGTGGAAGCGCCGACCGGCGGTTCCGCCGTGCTGGCCGCGATCATGCTGAAGCTGGGCGCGTACGGTTTCCTGCGTTTCTCGCTGCCTATCGTGCCGGACGCCTCGCACTACATGGCGCCGTTCGTCATCACCCTGTCGCTGATCGCCGTGATCTACGTCGGCCTGGTCGCGCTGGTGCAGAAGGACATGAAAAAGCTGGTCGCCTATTCGTCGATCGCGCACATGGGCTTTGTCACCCTGGGCTTCTTCATCTTCAATAACATCGGTATCCAGGGCGCGATCGCGCAAATGATCTCGCACGGCTTCATCTCCGGCGCGATGTTCCTGTGTATCGGCGTACTGTACGACCAGGCGCACTCGCGCCAGATCGCCGACTACGGTGGTGTGGTCAACAAGATGCCGAAGTTCGCCGCGCTGTTCATCTTCTTCTCGATGGCCAACTGCGGTCTGCCAGCGACTTCCGGCTTCGTCGGCGAGTTCATGGTGATCCTGGGCGCCACCCAGTTCAACTTCTGGATCGGCCTGCTGGCCGCGACCGCGCTGATCTTCGGCGCAGCGTACTCGCTGTGGATGGCCAAGCGCGTCATCTTCGGCAAGGTCGCCAACCACCATGTGGCCGAACTGGTCGACATCAACGGCCGCGAATTCCTGATGCTGGGCATTCTGGCTGTCGCCGTGCTGTACATGGGCCTGTACCCAGCGCCATTCACCGACACGATGCAAACCTCGGTTGCAGACCTGCTGGCTCACGTTGCACACAGCAAGCTGCCTTACTGAAAACGGAAACACATAAATGACTACTCCACTTCCACAAGCGGTTATCAACATGGTACCGCTGTCCGCAGAAGTCGCTCTGCTGGTCGGCACCTGCGCGATCCTGTTGATCGATATGTTCCTGTCGCAGGGTAAGCGCTCGGTGACCTACGTGCTGTCGTTGCTGACGCTGCTGATCTGCGGCGCGCTGAGCTACCACGACTACGCGGCCGGCACCACGGTCTACACCTTCAACGGCATGTTCGTCTCGGATCCGATGTCGAACCTGCTCAAGATGTTCACCTACCTGGCCGTCGGCTTGACGCTGGTCTACTCGCGCCAATACGCGGACGACCGCGGCATGTTGAGCGGTAACCTGGGCGGCGAGTTCTACGTGCTGGCGCTGTTCTCCACGCTGGGCCAGATGGTGATGATCTCCGGCTCCAACTTCCTGACCGTCTATCTGGGCGTGGAACTGATGTCGCTGTCGCTGTACGCGCTGGTGGCGATCCGCCGCGACAACCACAAGGCCACCGAAGCCGCGATGAAGTACTTCATCCTGGGCGCGCTGGCATCCGGCTTCCTGCTGTACGGTATCTCGATGCTGTACGGCGCCACTGGTTCGCTGGACATCGCCCACGTGGCGACCGCCGTCGCTGCCGGCACCATCAAGCCAACCATCCTGGTATTCGGCCTGGTGTTCCTGGTCGCCGGCCTGGCGTTCAAGCTGGGTGCAGTACCGTTCCACATGTGGGTGCCGGACGTCTACGAAGGCTCGCCAACCGCAGTGACCCTGCTGCTGGGCGGCGCACCGAAGATCGCCACCTTCGCGATCTGCATCCGCTTGCTGGTCGAGGGCCTGCTGCCGATGGCGTTCGACTGGCAGCAAATGCTGATGGTGCTGGCGGTTCTGTCGCTGGCCATCGGTAACCTGACCGCCATCGCCCAGACCAACCTGAAACGCATGCTGGCTTACTCCACCATCGCGCAGATGGGCTTCGTGCTGCTTGGCCTGCTGGCCGGCGTCGCGGGCACCACCGACCGCACCGGCGCCGCCGCTGCCTACAGTGGCGCGATGTACTACACCATCACCTACGTGCTGACCACCATCGGCAGCTTCGGCGTGCTGATGCTGTTGTCGCGCGCAGGTTTCGAAGCCGAGACCCTGAACGACTTCAAGGGCCTGAGCAAGCGTAGCGGCTGGTTCGCGGTGGTCATGTCGATCCTGCTGTTCTCGCTGGCCGGCGTGCCACCGATGATGGGCTTTGCCGCCAAGTTCTCGGTGCTGACCTCCGTGCTGGGCACCGGCCAGATCTGGCTGACCGTGCTGGCGGTGATGTTCTCGCTGATCGGCGCGTTCTACTACCTGCGCGTTGTGAAGATGATGTGGTTCGACGAGCCGGCCGATAACTCGCCGATCGTGGTCAAGGGCGACATGAGCTTCGCACTGAGCTTGAACGGCATCGCCATCATCGCTCTGGGCGTTCTGCCAGGCCCGCTGCTGGCGGCCTGCCTGAAAGCCATGACCCTGACGCTGAACACCTGATGGATGTTTCCGTCGCTAGCTGGTTGGTGATCGCCGCTGCACTGGTGGCCGCCAACCTGCCATTTTTCAACGACAAAGTGTTCGCGCTGGTGGCCGCCAAGTGGCCCCGCAAGCCGCTGCTGGTGCGGCTTGCGGAAATGACGGTGCTGTACTTTGTCGTCGGCGCCATCGGCTTCGCCCTCGAAGCGCAGATCGGCAACCGCTTCCCGCAGACGTGGGAGTTTTATGCCATCGCCGCCTGCATCTTCATCGTGCTGGGCTTCCCCGGATTCATCGTCTGCTACCTGCGCAAGCGCCACGGCTGATACACTATCGTTCTTCAACGACGTGGAGCAGGCATGGACAAGCATCTGACAGAAACCCGTATCGACGGTGAATTGGTCTACAACGGCCACTTCCTCAAAGTCCAACGCGACACTATCGAACTCCCCGACGGCAAACACACGGCACGCGAATACGTGCTGCATCCGGGCGCCGTCGTCATCCTGCCGTTGCTGGACGACGGCACGGTGCTGATGGAGCGCCAATACCGCTATCCGCTGCATCAGGTGTTCATTGAATTCCCGGCCGGGAAAATCGACCACAACGAAGACCCGCTGGCCAGCGCTAAGCGCGAACTGGAAGAGGAAACCGGCTACACCGCCAGCGACTGGCAGTTCGTCAGCACCATCCACAACGCCATCGCGTACTCGGACGAGCACCTGGACCTGTACCTGGCGCGCGGCCTCAAGGCCGGCCCGCAGAAGCTGGACGACGGCGAGTTCCTCGAAACCTTCACCGCTACCATCGACGAGCTGCTGCAATGGGTGCGCGAAGGGAAAATCACCGACGTCAAAACCGTCATCGGCATCTTCTGGCTGGACAAACTGCGCGCGGGTGACTGGAAACTATGAGGTTCGTTGTCCTCGTCGGTCTGGCGCTGCTAGCTCCGCTGGCCAGCGGCACGGCAAGCGCCGCCGCGCAGCGCACGCCGTTCCAGATCCGCTGCGAGGACACGATCGCGAAGACGGTATCCGTGCTGTCGGCAAAGCAGAACGGCTACACCATCAACAACCAATTGCCGTACCGCGCGCTGACCGCGAAGTTCGGCAGCATCGACGGCAAGATGGTGACGCTGGGCTTGACCGTGACCAACGCCCAGTATTCGGCGGCGCTGGGCGGCACGGTCTTGCAGGACGCGGCCAGCGGCTACGAGTGCATCGCGCCGAAGGTGGAGCTGAAGCTGAATTACTCGCCGGTGCTGATCTATGTCGGCAACGAGTTCGCGCCGGGCAGCTGCGCGTACAAGACGATCCTGGAACACGAGCAGCGCCACCTTCAGGCATATATGGAAAACCTGGCGCGCGTGGAGCAGGTGGTGCGCGCGGCGTTGAACAAACGCTTCGAGGCCAAGCCGCTGTATGCGCCGTCCGGCACCGCGATGTCGGCGCTGGAGCATGAGATCAACGGCACCTGGTTCCCGTTCGTCCGGGATGAATTCGAAAAGGGCAAGGCGAAACAGGCGGCGATCGATACGCCCACGGAATACGCCCGCTTGAGCAAGGCTTGCGATGGCGAGATCGAAGCGGTCCTGCTGCGCCGCCGGAAAAATAACTGAGAACTATGACTGCATCCAATCACACCCCGCGCTACTTTGCATTGCTGCCCGCCGCCGGCGTCGGCGCGCGCATGGCGGCGGACGGACCCAAACAATACCTGACGGTCGGTGGCAAGCCGATGCTGCGCCATGCGGTGGACGCCTTCCGCGCCAGCGAGCTGGTGTGGCACACCTACGTGGTGGTCAGCGCGGCCGACGGCCAGATCGACAGCGTGCTGCCGGCGGACCTGGACGGCGTGACGGTGCTGCGCTGCGGCGGTGCCACGCGCATGGACACGGTGCTCAACGCGCTGCGCGAGTTGCAAGGCGTGGTCGCCGGCGGCGACATGATCATGGTGCACGACGCCGCGCGTCCCGGCCTGACGCCGGCGTTGATCGCCAGGTTGATCGACGGCGTGGGCGACGACGCGGCGGGCGGCCTGCTGGCGTTGCCGGTGGTGGACACGGTCAAGCGCGCGACGGGCGCGGTGCCGGTGGCCGCGACGACGGTGTCGCGCAACGGTCTATGGCTGGCGCAGACGCCGCAGATGTTCAGCTACGAGCTGCTGCTGCGCGCCCTGGGCAGCGCACCGGATGCCAACGCCATCACCGACGACGCCAGCGCGGTCGAGATGCTCGGCCTGTCGCCGCGCCTGATCGAAGGCCATCCACGAAATTTGAAAGTCACGCTGCCGGCCGACATCCGCATCGCGGAAATGTACCTGGCCGCGGGCGAATAACACAGGATAGAAAAATGACCAAACTCCCATTCCGCATCGGCCAGGGCTACGATTGCCACGCACTGGTGGAAGGCCGCAAGCTGATTATCGGCGGCGTCGACATCCCGCATCATGTAGGCCTGCTGGGGCACTCGGATGCTGACGTGCTGCTGCACGCGATCACCGATTCGATCCTGGGCGCCGCGGCGCTGGGCGACATCGGCAAACATTTTCCGGATACCGATCCGCAGTTCAAGGGCGCCGACTCGCGCACCTTGCTGAAGGAAGCGGCGCGGCGCGTGGTCGCCACCGGCTACAGCATCGGCAATATCGACGCCACCATCATCGCGCAGAGGCCGAAGATGGCGCCGCACATCGCCAGCATGTGCGCCAACATCGCGGAGGATTTGGGCGTGGCCGTCGGCCAGGTCAACATCAAGGCCAAGACCAACGAGAAGCTGGGTTACCTGGGCAGGGAAGAGGGCATCGCGGCGGAATCGATCGCTTTGCTGATCGCTTCGTAAAACAAGGTCGCATCGTTTTCCAGCACGCCGGTTGCCATGTCGTGGGATACGGTTGGGTAGTCCGCCAGGAAGTCATCCATTGGCTTGCCCGCCAGCAGATAGTCGAACATGCGCTTGATCGGCACCAGCGTTCCTTTGAACACCGGCATCCCGCCAAGGATATCGGGCTCCATCTGCACCAGCGGCGTGATTGATTTCATATAAGCGAGCAATTCCGGGTCGAATGGATCCGTTGGAGACTTTCGCGGGGGAATAATCCTGCCCCTAAACTTGTGCACCGGCTCGGCGAAGTATCGTGGATCGTATTCCGGGCCGTCCTCGTCAATCTCGATCTCGTCGTCGTAATTGGGCATTACGTTCAGCCAGCAGTTCGGGTCATCTAAACAATCCATTTCTTTCCCGTCTCGTTGCTGTTCTAAATGAGATGATTCGTATTTCATCGTATCCCTCTGTGTAAGTGACCGCCACAGCGTGGCCCTGAAAGTACCCATACGCGTTATAGCGGCGTTCGCTATAAAAGAACCGGGTATCTTCAATGGTCAGGTATGCGTCTTCAATCACGGGCGGCGCGTTGGCGAAATCCAGGCCGTGCTTGCGTAGATTGCTCTGCCGCTTGGTTTCGTCCCACGTGTACCTAGTCATCTCAGTGTAGTGGCTTAAGGATATCCTTCAAGCGGCACTGAAAAATAGCAGGGCGCCTGGACATCGTTTCGATATCCTGTGCCTGGTTTCCTCAACCGTCCTTCGATTAGATCAACAGTGAGGAGAGACGGTGGCCGAATCGATCGCCTTGCTGATCGCTTCGTAAAACAGGGTCGCATCGTTTTCCATCACGCCGGTGGCCATGTCGCGGGAAACCGTTGGGTAGTCCGTCAGGAAGTCATCCAGTGGTTTGCCCGCCAGCAGATAGTCGAACAGGCGCTTGATCGGCACCAGCGTTCCTTTGAAGACAGGCATTCCGCCCAGGATATCCGGCTCCATTTGTACTAGCGGTGTAATGGACTTCCTAAATGCCAGCACTTCCGGATCGATCGGATCAGTCGGAGATTTTCGCGGCGGTACAATGCGCCCGTGAATGCGATGAACGGCGTCACTAAAATATTGGGGAATCAAGTTCAGGACAATCCTCGTCAAATACGATCTCGTCGGCATGATTGGGCATGACATTGATCCAGCTATCGGGGTCGTCCAAGTAATCCGGCTGTTTCTCGTCTCCGTGTTTTTCTAATTGAGATGGTTCGTACTTCATCATTTCCCTCTTCATTCCGAGTATGCGTTGTCATCTCAGTGTAGTCGGGTGAGGCCACGCTTCAAGCGGCCAGGACATCGTTTTAATTTCTGTTTTCTTGTGGGGCACCGTCGATGCGGAAAAAGCCGATCTGCTACCATGGCGCTTTTTGACGGTGAAGGATGGACGATGGCGCGCGATATTTACGCTTATCGGCAGGTGGCGGTGCATTCGGTGGAACGCGCGGGCAGGGTGGCGATCCATCCAGTGCCGGGACAGGCCTTCTCGCCCGAGCTGCACGTGCAATGCTCGCGCCGCATGTGCGACGATTACCCGCTCGGCACCTGTTTCCTGCTGGACGCCAAACTCACCGACCGCCTCGGCGGCACGCCCTACCTGTACGCCTGGCACGGCGACGAAATCAAAGTGCTGTCAGCCAGCGAGACCAAGGCCTTCCTGGCTGAGTTCAAACGCGGCCGGATCTGATCAGTGCACGGCGTGCAGCTTGCCCAAAGGCTGGCCATCATCCCGCGCCCACGCCGCGATCACGCCAGCCATCGCCAGCCCGAACAAGCCGCCCACCACCATCGCGCTCGACACGCCCAGATGGTCGACCGACACGCCGCCCACCAGCGCACCACTGGCCAATGAAATCTGCGCGGTGGAGACGAACACTGCGCCGCCGCTCTCCATCGCATGCGGCGCGGCCTTGAACATCCACGTCTGCACCGAGATCGGCATCATGCCGAACGCCAGGCCCCAGATCACGATCAACACCGTCGCGCCAACCGCGCCAGTGCCGAACAGCGGCATCGCCGCTGCAGACAGGCCCATGATGACACCGGTGGCGATCAGCGAATTCTTGACGCTCTTCGCCACCGCCCAGCCGCCGATCAGATTGCCGACAAAACCTGCCGCGCCGTAGATGAGCAGCAGGGCGCTGATGGCCTTCGCGCCCAGGCCGGCTGTCTGGCTCAGGAACGGCGTGACATAGGTGTAGGCGGCGAACTGGCCGATGAACACCAGCAGCGTCGCCAGCATGCCGAGCCTCGCCTTCTGCACGCGCAGCAGCGCCGGCAGCTGCGCGAAGGTCAGCGCTTGCGTGGTCGGCAGGCTCGGCATCAGCCACACCTGCGCCGCCAGCACCAGCACCGACAACGAACCCGCGGCGAAGAAGGCCATGCGCCAGCCCACCAGTTCACCGATCATGGCGCCGGCCGGCACGCCGGCCACCGTGCCCAACGAGATGCCGGCAAAGATGATCGACGTGGCGCGCGCGGCCGAAGCCGGCGGCACCAGCCGGTTGCCCAGCGCGCCGCCGATGGCCCAGAAGCCGCCGACGCCGATGCCCAGCAGCGCGCGTCCGGCCAGCACCAGCGGGAAGCTCGGCGACACGAAGACGATCAGGTTGGAGAGGATCAGCGTGGCGGTGAGGCCCCAGATGACGTAGCGGCGGTCGGTCTTGCCGACACCGATCGTGACCAGGATGGCGGCGAACGCGGCGACCAGTCCGGGAACGGTCACCAGCATGCCGGCGACACCCTCGGTCACGCCCAGTTCGGCGGCGATGGAGGGCAGCAGGCCGACCGGCAGGAATTCCGTGGTGACCAGCGCGAATGAGCCGACGGCGACCGACAGCACGGCCAGCCAAGCGGAACGGGTGGGTTTGGGGATGGGCAAGGGCGCGTCGTCGCGCACGACGGCCTGGGTGTTGTTGTTTTGCATGTGAGATTCTTCCTATGAGCGGTAAAAATACTTGAGTTTTTTACTGATCGGTTCATAATGAACACCGCAAAGAACTTTGTCAATGAATTTTTAACCGAACGGTATGAAAGATACTTCCGCATCCGCACGCAAGAGCGGCCGCCCGCGCACGTTTGACGCGGAGACGGCGCTCGACAAGGCCATGAAAGTGTTCTGGGAAAAGGGCTACGAAGGCAGTTCGCTGCCGGAGCTGACCGAGGCGATGGGCATGAACCGGCCCAGCCTGTACGCCGTATTCGGCAACAAGGAGAACCTGTTTCGCATGGCGCTGGAGCGCTACGGCGCCACGCACGATCCGCTGTTCAACGCGGCGCTGGCGCAGCCGACCGCGCGTGCCGTGGTTGAGCACTTTTTGCGCGGCAATGCCGACGCCCAGACCGAGGCGGAGAATCCGCACGGCTGCCTGGTGATCAATGGCGCGCTCGCCTGCAGCGACGATGCGTTGCCAATTCGCGACTCGCTGATCGAGCGCCGGGCTGCCAGCGAGGCCAAACTGCGCGCGCGCCTGGAGCGCGCCAAGGTGGACGGCGACCTGCCGGTCGACAGCTGCTCGGGCCAGTTGGCGCGCTACGTGATGACGGTCTCGAATGGAATGGCGGTGCAGGCGGCGGCCGGCGCCACCCGCAAACAGCTGCAGGAAGTGGTGGACCAGGTGCTGCGCGGCTGGCCTTCTTGAATGCGTAGAAATGTTGCTATAAAAATATATTTAGTAGCAAAATGAAATTTTAGTTGTGCTTTTGAAATTGATTGCTAAAATGGGTTCATCCCGTCGACGTCCCATCTCTTTTGAAAGTCAGCCATGAAAATTCGCAAACTGATTTTGGCAGCAGCCATCGCCTCAGCAAGTGTTTCGGGCGCCGCATCGGCCGCCAACCTGATCCAGAACGGTGACTTTGAAAATGTCGCCGGGGTCAATCCAAACGACTTCGTCATGGTAGGCGCGGGTTCGAGCGCGATCGCCAACTGGACCGTCGGTGGGGTGTCGGTCGACGTGATCAACAACAGCTACAACGCGATATCGGGCAACAGCATCGACATGCTGGGCACGCCAGGTCCGGGCGTGCTGTCGCAATCGTTCAACGCCGTCGCAGGCGCTACCTACACGCTGTCGTTCGACCTGACCCACAATCCAAACTCGCACGGTGCCGGCCTGGACGTGTTCGTTGGTGGCAACCACTATGCGTTCGATGGCAGCACCCCCGTCACCAACTACAGCTTCAACTTCACCACCACCGGTGGTTCGCAAGCGCTGGTGTTCAGCAGCGTCGGTGGCGACGGTTTCTCGGGCGCCGTGCTGGACAACGTGTCCGTCACCGCCGCCGTACCTGAACCGGAAACCTACGCCATGATGCTGGCGGGCCTGGGCCTGGTTGGCGTTATCGCCCGCCGCCGCAAAGCAGCCAGGTAAGAGACAGTACGCCCAACAGCCCGCCGGCACCGAGCGCGATCTTGAGCGCGTTCGGGCCGGCGGGCTTTTTTTGGCCTGTGCCGCCGGCAATCCGAATACGATCATGGTATGGCCACAAGTCGGCATGCGGCTTTGCAGACCTGACGAAACAACGATTCGTCAGCAGCTCGATTCTCTCCTCCCGGGTCAGGCTGACTTCCATTTCACAGCAATCCGTTTGCTGCCATTCCGGCGACGCCAAATCACATTTGCCGTCGACGTTGAAATATTGGACGGCGCCGATGACATAGTCGCGCCGGAACGCCGTGCCCCATTGTGAGTTGTGCCCCCAGCCGTTTGAGAGATCCTGATGTGGCCGCGCCTTTCGGCGACTGGACCAATAGAGGGTGGAATTGTCAGCGATGCCGGGCCGAAGAAGCGCGGAGTTTGCGGCCACCGCGACGCCGCCACGCAAGACAAGCAAATTGCCCAGCATTACACAGGGCCACTGGTAAGCGAGGATGTGGGCGTCCGCAGACTCATGGGGTTCGACGCTTACGACCTCATGATAAAACGCGCAGTAGGCGGCGGGCGTTAATACCGTTAAGCCTAGCGCCTCGATAAACGCAGTGAACTCGCTGATCGATATGGCTGGTCCTTTCCAGCTTGAATCGCAGCTGCCGTCCTGGAAGGTCAGGATCAAGACCTCGCAGACACGGCTCAGCGCGTAAAGCGACCACAACTCTTCAACAGTCGCAGCAGGGATGGGTTCGCCCTCCCGTTGTCCAAAAGAGCGCAGCCACATTTGTTCATCCTGGCTTTCATGAAGCCAGGGCAAAAGCACATCCGCGTATGCCGACCGGCCCGCATAGCTCAACAGGGCATCGTGCAACTGACGGAAGTTTTTTTGACTCAAGGTGCGTCCTCATTGATAAATTCTGTCCGGCATGGGCATGCACAGCATATCATCTTGCCGAACTGCAATGTTCGCGCCTTCTCGCCCTGCATCAGGCCATTTTCCCAAATTATAAAAAGGTTGCTTAAGGGAAAAACCCGGACTATGATGAAGTTATACACAGACCTAAATAATGTCTAACGTTGTCATAAACATAGGTGAACGTCATGTCACTCAGTGAACCTGCTGTCCACTCGATCCGTCGGGGGCCACCACGCCCGCAGGATGCGATGAGCCCCATCCCGGCCTCCGCCAATTCCTTTGAAATGACGGGCGAGGACGATATCGGCGATACGTTAACCCTGCTGGCTGAAACCGGCGACGCAATTTCGATGTACGTGCCCGGCAATCGCGAGCCGGTGCTTGGCCGCATCCTGTCGGTCGATCCCGAGCAGCCGCATTTTGTGATGGAGTTGAATGAGGGCTCGGTCCTGCCGCCAGGCAAAGTCACCTTCGTCACCTGGCTGACCTCCGCGAAGCTGCAGTTCCGCCTGTCCAGCGAGGAGTGGACCTCGGTTCCCGGCAGCCCGCATCTGATTCCCATGGTCTTCCCCGAGACCTGCGCCGTGCTGAACCGGCGCGCCTCGGAGCGGGTGGAAACGCCGCTGGCGGCCACCTTCAGTGCGTCGTTCGAGTTAAACGGTAAGTTCTATGAGTTGCCGATCTACGATTTTTCGCTGGGCGGGATCGGCCTGCGCTGCACGAAGAACGCTGTGAAGGGTTTGCTCAAAGGCCGCAAGCTGCTGAATGTGCAGCTGGAACTGGAATCGGAATCCGTCATCGTCCCCGAAATGGAAGTGCGCGTCACGCGCTCCTACAAATCCTTCCTGCTGGGCGAGCAACTTCATATCGGCTGCATGTTCCTCAATCCGCCACCGGAGGTGGAGGCCGATATCAAAACCCTGCTGGCTCACATCCACAACATCCCGCAGGACTAGCGTCCCGCGGGCTATCGGCGTTCATTCGGCGCCGTCGTCGTCGTCCTCGGTTTCCGGCGTGCCGTCCTTGACCGTGCGGACGCGGGCCGCGTCTGCAGCGATTTTCAGCTTGGCGGCGTCTCCCATGAATTGATCGACACTGTGGTCCGCGCTATGCCGCACTTCCGGCGGCAGCAGCACCGACATGTACAGCTCGTCGGCGGCGCGGCCCGTTCCCTGCAGATTGGTCATCAACATCAACGCGGCGCCACCCATCAGGATCACCCAGCTGCTGATCGCGAAACGTCTCGGATGATGCGGCTTGATGGTGACCAGGTGGAAGAACAGCATGCCGCAGGCGATCGCCAGCGTGACCAGGTTGCCGTAGCGGGTGAACGCCTCGGCTGACCACGCATACGCCAGCACCGAGCTGACCACCTTCCACACGCCGACCACGGCCAGCGCGCTGCCCAGGATGAACAGGTGCCGTCCCAGCCGCGCATGGACGCCAAACAGGCGGTTGGCCAGCGCCCACACGCCGCTCCACACCAGGCCGGCGGCCAGGCTGGTGGCCAGCACCTGCAGGTAGCGGATCAGCGCGAACGGTTCGACGTCGGACAGCCAGGTTTCCAGGCAGGTGAAGATGGCGATCAGCGCCAGGCCGATGGTGGCCGGCGCCGCGCCTTCCCAGCCGTGCATGGTGGTGTCGGCACGTTCGTCGGCGACCGGGAAGTCGGCCGCGCGCACGCGCAGTCGCGTGTGGCCCAGGCGCACCATGGTGTCGCCGTCCAGCACCATGCTGGTCTGGCGCTTGCCGTTGAGGTAGCTGCCGTTCTTGCTGCCGAGGTCGCGCAGCACCAGCCGGCCTTGCTCGTCGGCGTCGACCACCGCGTGGGCGGCGGCGCTGTGGGCGTCGTCGAGGATGACGTCGTTGTCGTAGCTGCGGCCAAGGCGGATCGGCAGCGCGTCCACCTTGTGACGGTGCAGCACGTCGCCGTTGCGGGCCAGGATCTCGATGAAGTAGGGGGCTTTCATTGTGTGCCTCCCTTGGCCGCGGGGGCTGGTTTCTCGGGCTTCTTGGCCGCCACCGGCGCCAGGCCGATCGAGTCGATGAACACGCGCGACAGGCGCAGTCCGTTTTCATACGAGACGCCGCGCGCGTCCAGCCGGCTTTGCAAACTCATCAAGCCCTGGTCGGTGCTCGCGGTCAGCAGCGCGAAGTCGTACAGGCCGGCGAACTTGCGGTAGGCGCGCACGCACAGCACGGCGCGCAGCGGCACGTCCTTGTTCTTGACGAAGTCCTCGGTGCATTGCGGGCCGGTCAGGCGGGTGTCCTTGTTGGTGCCGAAGTGCTCGTTCTTGAACGAGGCGCTGGCCAGTTGCGCGAAGCGCAGCTTGCCCAGGCCGGTGCTGCGCAGGTATTGGTGGCGGATGCTCAGCTGGCCCGTCTGCAGCGAGCCGCTGACGAAGATGGCCGACTCCATCGCGCAACTGGCGTCGTCCACCGTGAACGGCTTGTCGGCCTTGACGTTGGAACGGCCCCAGCAGCGCATCTGCTCGGACTCGCGCACCGGCACTTGATACGGGCCCATCGGCTTCAGGCTCAGCGGGCTGGCCAGCAGCTGGTCGACCATGGCGCGCTGGTGGGTCAGCAGCTGGGCCGCGACCACGGCGGTGAAATCGGCCGGCGCCTTTTTCTGCTGTTCCACGCGCTTGAGCAGGTCCTGCGCGTAGCGGGCCGGCACCAGGAAGCTGACCAGCTCGCCGTCGAGGCGCTTGGAGACGTTGACGCCGGCCACCGCGCCGTCCACCGTCACGCTGGGGCCGCCGCTCATGCCGGAGTTGATCGGACCGGTGAACATCAGCTGGTCGTAGAAGCTGCGCGCGATCACGCCGTTGTAGGCGCCTTCGGAAATGGCGAAGCCCAGGTCGAGCGGATTGCCCAGCGAGTACAGGTACTGGCCCTGCGTCAGCTTGGCCAGCTGATCGGGGATCTTGAAGAAGCCGGTGCCGTTGCGGCTCACGCGCAGCACGGCCAGGTCGTGCAGCACGTCCACCGCCAGCAGCTCGACGTTGCCGCGCTGGCCGCTGGTGTCGACCCATTCGCCGACATAGGTGTCGGGATCGAGCGCGAACTGCGACACCACGTGGTAGTTGGTGACCACCAGGTTGCTGGTGCCGATCAAAAAACCGGAACCGACCGACGATTGCGTGCGGCCGCTCTTGAGCAGCGAGCGCACTTGCAGGATGTCGTTTTTGGCGGAAGCGTACAGATGCTGGGCCGAGCTGGAGGGCTGCGGCAGCGGGGTGGCGTCGGCGTTGTCGGCGGCGGGCGCCGCGGCCTTGACCGGGGACTGCGCGGCGGCCAGCTGTGGCGGCGTGGCCGGTGTGGCGGCGGCCGGAGCGGCCAGCGCGGTGGCGCTGGCCCAGCTCAGGGCGATGGAGACAGCAAGCTTGTTAAATTTCATGCAATCCTTAAAAATCAACCTTACAGCGCGCCATCCTCCACCGGGGCCGGGGTCAGCGGCGTCATCATGTGGCCCAGCTTGGCGGCCTTGGTATTCAGGTAGTGCTGGTTGAAGGCGTTGCGGTTGACCAGCAGCGGAACGCGCTCGGCCACCTCGATGCCCAGTTTGGTCATGGCATCGATCTTACGCGGATTATTGGTCATCAGGCGTAAGCTTTTGACGCCGAACTGCGCCAGCATCGGCTGCACCAGGCCGTAGGTGCGCTGGTCGGGCTTGAAGCCCAGCTGTTCGTTGGCCTGCACCGTGTCGGCGCCGGCTTCCTGCAGGCGGTAGGCGCGGATCTTGTTGACCAGGCCGATGCCACGGCCTTCCTGGCGCAGATACAGCAGCACGCCACGGCCCTCGGCGGCGATGCGCTTGAGCGCGCCTTCGAGCTGGGCGCCGCAATCGCAGCGCTGCGAGAACAGCACGTCGCCGGTCAGGCATTCGGAGTGGACACGCGCCAGCACCGGCTCGCCGTTGCCGATATCGCCCAGCACCATCGCCAGGTGTTCCTTGCCGGTGGCCTTTTCAACAAAGGCGTGCAGCGTGAACTGGGCCCAAGGGGTCGGCAGGGCGCAGGAAGTCATGTAATCCAGTTCGTCGGTTGCCGGGGTTGCTGCGCTCTGCGACATAGCTATGCTCTTCAATTGATTGATATTCAGGTAAAAAAGGCGCGCCGGGCTGTTCGAACAGACCCGGCGCGCCCTTCATGATACCAAAACTGGCGGAAAGTTTTTTTAGGCCGGCCTCTAGCCTAAGTGGGAGCTTAAGCAGGGAGGTCGAACACCAGCACTTCCGCCTCGTAGGCGTCCTGCAGCGTGACCTGCGTTTCGGCCGTGATCTTCAGCGCGTCGCCGTCTTTCAGCGGCGTGCCGTTGACCGTCACATCGCCGCGGATCACGTGGACGTAGGCGATGCGTCCTTCATCCAGCTCATGCTTCAGGTGGTCGCCGGCCGCCATGATGGTGGCGTACAGCGCCGCATTCTGGTGGATCAGCACCGAGCCGTCGCGGCCGTCGTTGGAGGCGATCAGGCGCAGCCGGCCCTGTTTGCTTTCCGGCGAGAAGTGCTTTTCCTCGTAGCTGGGCGGGATGCCGGTCTGGTTGGGCTGGATCCAGATCTGCAGGAAATGCACCTGTTCGCTTGGCGAATGGTTAAACTCGCTGTGCCGCACGCCGTTGCCGGCGCTCATGCGCTGGACGTCGCCGTAGTGCAGCACCGAGCCGGTGCCCATGCTGTCCTTGTGCTCCAGCGCGCCGCTCAGCACGTAGGAGATGATCTCCATGTCGCGGTGGCCGTGGGTGCCGAAGCCCTGGCCGCCCTGGACCTGGTCTTCATTGATCACCAGCAGGGGACCGAAACCGGTGTGTTTCGGATCGTGATAGCTGCCGAACGAGAATGTATGGCGGGATTGCAGCCAGCCGTGGTTGGCGACGCCGCGTTCTTCACTTCTACGAATTTGTAACATGGTAGGCTCCGTTTCTTTTTAGTTAATGTGCGATAATTTTGAAAGGTGTTTCGCTATCGCTGCATCCATGAATCACAGTATATTCCTCCGCTTCTGAATGAAAAAACGGAAAATTTACCTCTTTACTATCGAAAAAATCGAATGCTTAGACTCAGCCTGGAAGCCCTGCAAATCGTCGACGCCATCGACCGCCGCGGATCGTTCTCCGCCGCCGGCAAGGAACTGCACCGCGTGCCCTCGACCATCTCCTACACTGTCAGCAAGCTGGAGGACGACCTCGGCGTGCAGGTGTTCGAGCGCATCGGCCCGCGCGTGGAGCTGACGGCGGCCGGCGCCGAGCTGCTCAAGGAAGGGCGCTACCTGCTCAAGGCCGCGCAGGACCTGGAGCACCGCGTGCGCCGGGTGGCGTCCGGCTGGGAGACCGAGCTGGCCGTGGGCATGGATTCGATGTTCTCGGCCAGCGTGTTCCGCGACGACGTCCGTGCCTTCTACCAGGTCGCCCAGCAGACCCGGCTGCGGCTGCTGCGGGAAGCGCTGTCCGGCGCCTGGGAGGCGCTGCTGGACCGCCGCGCCGACCTGCTGGTGGGCGTGGCCGGCGACGGTCCGGCCGGCGGCGGCTACGTGTCCCAGCCGATCGGCAAGATCGGCTTCGTGTTCGCGGTGGCGCCGTCGCATCCGCTGGCCTCGGTCGAAGGCAGGCTGGACCGCGTACAACTGCAGCGGCACCGCGCCGTCAGCGTGGCCGACTCCGCCCGCCAGATGGCGCCGCGCACGGTCGGCCTGGTGCTGGGCCAGGACACGCTGACCGTACCCGACATGCACACCAAGTTCCAGTACCAGTTGGACGGCATGGGCTTCGGCTTCCTGCCCGAGCCGTGCGCGCGGGCCGCCATCGCCGCCGGCCTGCTGGTGGAAAAGCAGGTCGAGGAACCCAAGCCGGCCGAGACCTTCCACCTGGCCTGGCGCAGCGGCGAGCGCGGCGCGGCGTTGCAGTGGTGGCTGGACCGCATGAAGCAGCCGGGGTTGTTCGAGCGGCTGCTCGGCCATTTGCCCCATCGTTTGATATTGCCCGGTTCGCTTCCATAATGTTGGCCGACGCCAATAATTTCGGAGTACCATAGCGGGATCATCGATTGCTCTGCTGGACACCCCATGACCGCCTCGACCGCCATGCCGCCCGTGTTTTTGCATCCCCTGGCCGATCGCAACGGCGTGCCCTCGGCGTTGCTGCTCGACGCCGGCGGCTTGCAGGCCGACGCGGTGCCGGCCGGCGCGCTGCAGGAGCTCGCTTCCGGCAGCATGAGCTGCTATTACCGCGCCGGCCAGGCCGAGGCCGTCAATCATCTGCTGGACGAGGCCGGCTGGCAGCCGCTGCCCGCCGACAAGGTCCACCACAGCGACAGCGCGCTGGCCGCCGAGCTGCCCGCCGGCGCCAACTGGATCGAAGGCGACTGGTTCCTGGCGCCGCCGCCCAAGCCGGTGGGCAGCCAGGCCGCCTCGCGCGCGCTGGCGCTCAAGCTGGTGCAGCTGGTCTCGGCCGACGCCGACACCCATGAAATCGAAGCGCTGCTGCGCCAGGACCCGACCTTGTCCTACCACCTGCTGCGGCTGGTGAACTCGCTGGGCATGGGCACCGGCCGGCGCGTCACCAGTTTTTCCCAGGCCATCCTGATCCTGGGCCGTTCGCAGCTGCGGCGCTGGCTCAACCTGATGCTGTTCTCGTCGCGCGAGGCCGACCAGCGTTCAGCCATGCTGCTGGCGCGCGTGTCGGTGCGGGCGCGGGCGATGGAGCTGCTGGCCAAGGCCGCCGGCCACGACAAGCCGCACCAGGAGCAAGCCTTCATGGCCGGCATGTTCTCGCTGCTGGGTGTGCTGTTCGGCATGCCGCTGGCCGAGGTGCTCAAGCCGCTGACCATCAGCGAAGCCGTGCAGCAGGCGCTGCTGGTGCGCGAGGGCGAGCTGGGCCAACTGCTCGACGTGGTCGAGGCCGCCGAGCACGACGACCTGGCGGCGCTGACCCAGGGCCTGCAGGCGCTGCAGATCGACGGCGCCAGCTTCAACCAGATCCAGGCCGAGGCGTATTTGTGGATGCAGGGCGTGGCGGCGGGCAAGGCGGGCAATCCCCATGCGTGAAGCGATCGAGCTCTGCCTTGCGCTGAGCCGCCAGGCCCGCGGCGAGTCGGGCGAGGCGCTGGCGGCCACGCTGGCGCGGCTGGACGTGGCGCTGGCCGAGGCGCACGCCGGCCTGCCGGAGCCGGCGGCCACCACGACCGACGCCGTGCTGGAACTGGACCTGGCCGGCTACGTGACCGCCTGGAGCGAGGGCGCCCGCCAGATGTTCGGCTACGCCACCGAGGAGGCCCTGGGCCGGCACGTGCTGTTCCTGTACGCCGAGGGCGACGACGATGGCAACATCGCCGAGCTGTTCTTCGAGCACGACGGCAATCCTGCCGGCGGCGCCCACACCGAGGTGCGGCGGCGCCGGAAGGACGGCGAGCTGATCTGGGTGAACCTGCATCTGCTGCTGCGCCACGACGAGGCCGGCGAGCCGGTCGGCATGCTGGTCAAGCTGTCCAATGCGGACCAGGCGCTGTCGGCGGCGGACAAGGTCAACCTGCACGCGCGCATCATCGAGGACAGCGACCAGGGCGTGCTGATCACCGACGCCCACGAGCGCATCGTGTCGATCAATTCCTCGTTCACCCGCATCACCGGCTACACGCCGGAGGAATCGATCGGCAAGACGCCCGACCTGCTGCGCTCGGGCGTGCACGACGCCGAGTTCCGCGCCAAGGTGCGCTCGGCCATGCAGGGGCAGGGGCCGTGGCGCGGCGAGATCATCGGCAAGCGCAAGAACGGCGAGCTGTTCCCGCAATCGGTGACGATCAGCGTGGTGCGCGACGCGCAGGGCAAGATCAGCCACACCTTCTCGCTGTTCTCCGACATCAGCGTGCACAAGGACGCCGAGGCGCGCATGCAGCGCATGGCCAACTACGATTCGCTGACCGGCCTGCCCAACCTGTGCCTGCTCAACCAGCTGGTCAGCCAGGCGCTGACCGAGACCAAGCGCTCGCAGGAACACGGCGCCTTGCTGGTGATCGAGATCGCCCGCATCGGCGCCATCAGCGACACGCTGGGCCACGACATCGGCAACGGCCTGCTGTGCGAGATCGGCCGGCTGTTCCGGCTGGCGCTGCGCGAGGCCGACGTGCTGGCGCGGCTGGACGGCCACAAGTTCGCGGTGGCGCTGCTGCACGTGGAAAAGCGCGAACATGCCGCCATCGTCGCGCAAAAGCTGCTGGCCGCGCTGGCCGCGCCCATCGTGATCGCCGGCCACAGCCTGCAGGTGGGCGGCCACATCGGCATCACCGTCTACACCGAGGACGGCACCGACGTCCCGACCCTGATCCGCTACGCCGACGTGGCGATGAACAAGGCGGCGCAGAGCATCGAATCGGCCTTCCTGTTCTACAGCGAGGAAATGAACCAGCGCGCCAAGGAACACCTGCGCATCGAGAGCGAGCTGCGCCAGGCGCTTGGCAACCACGAGCTGCTGCTGTACTACCAGCCCAAGGTCAGCCTGCGCAGCGGCCGCATCGTCGGCGCCGAGGCGCTGCTGCGCTGGCGCCATCCGGTGCGCGGACTGGTGTCGCCGGGCGTGTTCATCCCGGTGGCGGAAGAGACCGGCCTGATCCTCGAGCTCGGCAGCTGGGTGCTGGAGGAAGCCTGCCGCCAGGTGCGCGAATGGAAGGACGCCAACCTGATCATGCCGCCAATCGCGGTCAACCTGTCGGCGCGGCAGTTCGACAGCCAGCTGCCCCGGCGCATGGCGGCGGTGCTGGAGCGGCACGGCGTGCAGCCCGACCAGATCAACCTGGAGATCACCGAGAGCCTGCTGATGCGCGGCACCGACAACGTGATCGCCATCATGAACGAGCTGGTGGCGATGGGCATGGCGCTGGCGCTGGACGACTTCGGCACCGGCTATTCCAGCCTGGCCTACCTGAAGAAATTCCCGATCAGCACCCTGAAGATCGACCGCTCCTTCGTCGTCGGCCTGCCGTACGAGGAGAACGATTGCGCCATCGCGCGCGCCATCGTCACCATGGCGCAGCAGCTGCGCCAGGAGATCGTGGCCGAAGGGGTGGAGACCGCCGAGCAGATGAGCTTCCTGCGCGAGCTGGGCTGCGACCAGCTGCAAGGCTATCTGTTCAGCCAGCCGATCCCGGCCGCCGAGTTCGCCAGCATGCTGCGCGAAGGCAAACGCCTGGCCTTCGGCGGACGCTGATGCGGGCCGATTGGCCTCCTGAAAAATCCCGCGATTGGCATCCCGCCAGCGCGCCGTCCGCAGGCACAATACAGCCATGATAGATCTCTACTACGCCGCCACCCCCAACGGCTTGAAAATGACCATGTACCTGGAAGAGGCCGGTATCGACTACCGCCTGATCCGCGTGAACATCGGCAAAGGGGAGCAGTTTGCGCCAGAATACCTGCGTATTTCTCCGAACAACAAGATCCCGGCGCTGGTCGACCACGCGCCGGCCGACGGCGGCCCGCCGCTGAGCATGTTCGAGTCCGCCGCCATGCTGCAATACCTGGCCGACAAGAGCGGCTTCGGCCTGCCGCGCGATCCGCGCGCGCGGCTGGTGGCCTTGCAATGGCTGACCTGGCAGGTGGCCGGGCTGGGGCCGATGGCGGGGCAGATCGGCCACTTCAACATCTACGCGCCGGAGACGGTGCCTTACGCCATCGACCGCTACACCCGCGAGACGCGCCGCCTGTACGGCGTGCTGGACAAGCAGCTGCAGGGCCGCGAGTTCATCGCCGGCGAGTTCTCGATCGCCGACATCGCCTGCTATCCGTGGATCGTGCCGCATGAGGGGCATGGGCAGACGCTGTCCGACTTCCCCGACCTGCAACGCTGGTTCGAGGCGATCCGCGCGCGGCCGGCCACCGTCAAGGCCTACATCGGTGTGGAGAACGTCTACGCCCGCAAGGACCGCGCCATGTCGGACGAGGAGCGCGCCATCCTGTTCGGGCAAGGCCGCCGCGTTTGATACGGCTGGGACAAAGCACGAATCGCCGGAAGATGACAGAATAGGGGACGCCATAGCAATTATGGCAACCTGCCGCTCTATTATCTTTTACGGAGACTTCCATGCAAAAACGTACTTTTCTGCTTCGTGGCACCGCAGCGTTGATGTTGGCCGGACTGGCGCTGGGCGGTTGCACCACCACCACCACCGCCGGCAAGGCCGATTCGGCCGCCGTCCGCACCGAGATCGAACAGGGTTCCTACTCGACGCTGGAGCGCCTGTATTCCGAAGTGAAGGGCTCGCGCGAGCTGGTGCGCAAATCGGCCGGCGTGCTGGTGTTCCCGCGTGTGCTGGCGGCCGGCCTGGTGGTGGGCGGCGAGTATGGCAAGGGCGTGCTGCGCACCGGCGGCCAGTCGGTTGACTATTACAGCGTGGCGTCGGTGTCGGTGGGCTTCCAGGCCGGCGCGCAATCGAAGGCCGTGGTGCTGCTGTTCATGACGCGCGAGGCGCTCGATAAATTCCGCAACAGCAAAGGCTGGACCGCCGGCGTCGACGGTTCGGTGGCGCTGCTGAAGGTGGGCGCCAACGGCGAGCTCGACACCACCACCGCCAACAATCCGGTGCAGGCGCTGGTGCTGACCAACGCCGGCCTGATGGCCAACCTGAACCTGGAAGGCACCAAGATCACCAAGCTCAACTTGTGATCGGCCGGTGGCCGGCGCGGAAAAGGCTTTGCCGCCGCGCCGGTTGCGGCTACTCTTACGCTCATCTGTCAACAACGAGGAATATCGATGAGCCGTAACATCCTGGACGAAGCCCATATCCACCCGGCCGTGCGCGAGCAGGTCAGCAACTACCACCGCGACCTGGTGGCCGAGGTGCGGGCCGCCGTGGCCGCCAACACGGTGGTGGTGGTCGGCATGGGCCTCAATCCCTTCCCGCGCAAGGCCCGCAAGATCCTCGACGGCCTGGGCACGCCTTATCAGTACCTCAGCTATGGCAGCTACCTGGGCGGCTGGCGTCCGCGCACGGCGTTGAAGATGTGGACCGGCTGGCCGACTTTCCCGATGATTTTTGTGAAAGGCACGCTGATCGGCGGCGCCAACGACCTGCAAAAGCTGGTCGAGCAGGGCGAATTCGCGCGCATGGTGGCCTGATGCAAACGCTGGCGCTGCGCCTCGCTCCCGGCGACGACCTGCGCGCCGCGCTGGTGGCGGCCCTGTACGCCAGCGGCCATGAGGCCGGCTACGTGTTGCAGGGCATCGGCAGCCTGAGCGTGGCGCAGCTGCGCTACGCCGGCCAGCCGCAGCCGGACACGCTGCGCGGCGACCTGGAAATCCTGACGCTGGCCGGATCGCTGTCGGCCGACGGCGCGCATCTGCACATGTCGGTGTCGGACGCGCAGGGGCGGGTGCTGGGCGGCCATGTGTGCGCGGGCTGCGTGGTGCGCACCACGGCCGAACTGCTGCTGGCGCTGCTGCCGGGCCAGCGCTTCACGCGCGAGCTGGACCCGCGCACCGGCTATCCCGAGCTGAAGATCAGCTAGTCGGGATCGACTTCGTGGAGCTTGTCGGTGAGCTCCTTGAGCGGCGCCGGCACCGCGTCCAGGTGGTAGTGGACCTGGTGCTCCTGCTGGCCCTGGTCCACCTTGAGGTCGTACTGGAAATCCGACGAGCGCGGCGCGTCCTTGACCAGCTTGTCCGGCAGCGCGAAGAAATCGCAGGCCGACAGCAGCTGTTCCAGCTCGTTCGCCCGCTCCGGCGGCAACTGCGCCAGGTCGACTGTGCGCGTCTGCGCGCCGGCCGGTCCGGTGAAGCCGCCGGTGCATCGCAACGTTAAACGTGTCATACCATTTCTCCTAAACGACGCCGACCACTTTCCACGCCGCCTGCACCGCATGCTGCTCGGGCGAATCCGCGCCGTACAGCAACACCGCCGCCTGCGAGGTGGCCTTGGCCATGTCGGCAAAGCTGGCGTTCGGCGTCAGCAGACCCAGCGCCTTGTACCAGACCGGACCGGCCTTGTCCCACGAATTGCCCTTGAGCGCGATGGCCGCCGCGTAAAAGGCATGGTTGGGGATGCCCGAATTGGTGTGGACATCGCCGCCCTCCACGTATCCTGCCATGGTTTTCGGTTGATCGTCGCCCGACCATGTAATTTCTTTATTGCCCGGATCGGCCATCGAGCGCAGCGCCTTGCCGACGCCGGGCGCCAGGATGCCCGCGCCGATCAGCCAGTCGGCCTGCTCGACATTCTGCTTGAGCTTCCACTGCTTGATGATGCTGCCGAACACATCGGAGATCGACTCGTTGAGCGCGCCGCTCTGGTTCTCATAGATCAGGCCACCCGGCACGGCGTGCTGGGTGACGCCGTGGGTGAGCTCGTGGGCGATGACGTCGAGCGCGCCGGTAAAGCCGAGGAACAGTTTGCCGTCGCCGTCGCCGTAGACCATCTGCTGGCCGTTCCAGAAGGCGTTGTTGAACTTGTTCTGGTAGTGGACGGTCGAGTCGATGCGCAAGCCCTTGTTGTCGATGGAGTTGCGCTTGAGGACCTCGCGGTAGAAGTCGTAGGTGATGCCGGCCCCGTCATAGGCCTGGTTGACGGCGGCGTCGGCCACCGCCACGCCGCCCTCGGTACGCATCAGCTTGCCGGGCAGGGTGGTCTTGTGGTTGGCGTCGTAGACCGTGCGGCGTTTTTCGCCGACGGCCGCCACGCCCGTCGCGACCGGCGAGATCGAACGCTGGCCGCGCAGGTAGGCGGAGGTTTCGCACTGGTCCAGCAGCAGGCAGCGGTCCGCGTGCGAGGTTGCGGAGTCGGCCAGCTTGCGCAGCATGCTGGGAGGGATAATGAAGCAGGTGCAGCTGTGGGCCTGGGTTGCCATGACGTTCTCCTTCACTGATGCAATAGTGTTTTCTTTATACACGGATTCGCAATTTCGGTACGTCACGATTGCCTCTGCAAGCAGCTATGGAGTTGTAGAAATGATATGCTTGTCATTCTACTGGCGCTCGGGAGACTATTTTGGCATCCATTACCTTTTCAGCTTACGCAGGCGTGTTCGACTTCAAGCAGGTGGACCCGGCGACCGGCGAGGAGGGCGTGTTCGTTGAGGACGCTGCCATCCTCAAAACACTGGACGGGCTTGCCTATGACGAGGAAGTTTTTTCAGACTACTTGCTGGACGGAGAACACTCCGGCGAGCTGGAGGACGCGGGCATCAGCGGCGGCAGCCTTGCATTCAACTTCGACAGCGCATCGGGCCGGCTGATCGGCCGCACCGAATACCAGCTTGAACGGGCGCTGAACCCGGACCAGATCGCGCTGCTGAAGGACTACACCATCGGCCAGTGGAGCGACGGCATCGGCGCCAACTTCTTCCAGGAGCGCATGCGGCATGGCCTCGCGCCGCAGTTGCTCGTGGTGGATGAAAACGCGGTCCAGGTCGAGCAGCGAACCCACTGACGGCAATATCAACCATATTATTTATACGGATTCAGGAGTTCTTGCGTGCCAAAATTCAGCATCATCCCGTTTGCGCTGGCCTTGTTGATCGGCTGTGTTCCGGCGCATGCCGAGACCTGGCAACCTTCGCCGGATCAATTGCAGGTTCCGCTCTGGCCCGGCGCGGTGCCCGATGCGATAGCCGCCCCGAAGCCGGAGTCCCTTGCGCGGCGCGACGGCCACGGGGGCTGGCTGCAGGCCAGCGACGTCAGCCAGCCGACCATGACGGTGTATGCGCCCAAGGGCCAGAACACCGGGGCGGCCATCGTGGTGTTTCCCGGCGGCGGTTTCAGGGTGCTGGCCATGGATCTGGAAGGCACTGAAATCTGCGATTGGCTGACCTCGCGCGGCATTACCTGCGTGCTGCTCAAGTACCGGGTTCCCGGAGGTAACCACTACTACGACGAGAAGTGCAACTGCCACATCACGCCCAAGGTGCCGCGCGCGCTGCAGGATGCGCAACGGACCATCAAGCTGGTGCGGTCCAGGGCCAAGGAGCTGAACATCCATCCCGACAAGATCGGCGTGATCGGCTTCTCGGCGGGCGGCTATCTGGTGGCGCAGACCAGCAATATCTTCGCGCCGGCGTACAAGCCGGTCGATGCGGCCGACAAGCTCAGCAGCCGTCCGGATTTTGCGATCGCGCTGTATCCCGGCCACCTGTGCCGGGCCGGCGGCACGCTCGAACCCAGCATCCGCGTCACCGCGAAAACGCCGCCGACCTTCCTGCTGCAGGCCTGGGACGACCCGGTCGACCCCATCTGCAACAGCACGCTATATGCGCGGGCCCTGAACCAGGCGGGCGTGCCGGCGGAGGTCCATCTGTTCGCCAGGGGCGGACACGCCTTCGGCCTGCGGGACAAGGATCATCCGATCTCGTCGTGGCCGGCGCTGGTTGAAAACTGGCTCAAGGATATCGGGATGCTCTAGCCGTCCCGGCCGGCTGGCGCGGCCGCAGCATGTTCGCGACGATCTGCAATATCGTTTGCCGCGGCAGCAACCGGGGCAGCCATCCCAGCATGCGGTTGGCGCCGCCGGGAACGACGTGGCTGCGGCCGCGATCCAGCGCCCGCAGGCTGGCTTCGACCACCGTCTCCGCCGCCATCCGCTTGCCGACCCCGGCCTCGGCCGCGCCGACCACATCGAAGAAAGCGGTATCGGTCGCGCCCGGACACACGGCCAGTACACGCACGCCGCGCGCGCGATACTCCTGCCACAGGGCTTCCGACAACGACAGCACGAAAGCCTTGGTGGCGCCGTAGATGGCCATGTAGGGCAGTGGCTGCAAGGCGGCGGTCGACGCCACGTTGATGATGGCTCCGCCTCCCTTCGCCAGCATGGCCGGCAGTGCAGCGTGGCTGAGCTCGACGACGGCCCGGCAGTTCAGCGAGATCTCATCGAGTTGCCGTTCCAGCGGCAGCGCCTCGAAATGGCCGTGCGTCGCGAAGCCGGCGTTGTTGATCAGGATGTCGGGCGTCAGGCCCAGCGCGCTGGCCCTGGCCAGGACGCCGGCGGCTGCGCCGGCCCCGGTCAGGTCGGCCGCCAGCGCGACCGCCCGGATGTTGTGGCGCTGCGCCAGCTCCCGCGCCAGGTTGTTGAGCTTGTCCTCGGAGCGGGCGACAAGGATCAGATCCGCGCCGCGTGCCGCCAGCGCACGGGCATAGGCCAGGCCGATGCCGGACGAGGCGCCTGTTACCATAACGGTGGTGTTGCGATAGTTGAGTGGTCGCATGGTGAATTGATTTGTTGAGGGAGCGCTGACTGTAAAGCGTGGACCAAGGTCCACGGTCAAGCGCTGTCCGCGTTTCGACAGGAAGGGAAGCGGTAATGCGTATTGGAGAAATTGCGTCGCGGGCCGGCGTGTCGCGCGACACGGTCCGGTTCTATGAACGCATGGGTCTGCTCAACGAGGCGGCCCAGCCGCATCTGAGCAACAACTACAAGGAGTATTCGCCGCTGGCCTTGCGGCGCATCGAGCTCATCACGCACGCCAAGGCGCTGGGCTTCACGCTGAAGGAAATCGCCGATGTGATCGGCGCCTGGGAGCGGCAGGCGCTGGCGCCAAGCGAAAAGCGCTTGCTGATCCGCGAAAAAATCCGTGAGGTGGAAAACAAGGCGCACTCGCTGGCCGTGCTGCGCGTCGCGCTGTCCGAGGCCCTGGACAAGGTGGAAAGCGGCTGCAGCGACGAACTGCCGGCCTAGCCAAGCCGTTTATCGTAGCCGGGCCTGGCGCAGCGGATCGAGCAGGCTGCGCAGGTCATTGTGGTCGAGCTCGTACATCAGCGCGATCAGGCCGCCCAGTTCGCCGGAAGGAAAGCCCTCGCGCGCGAACCAGCCCAGGTAGTGGCCGGGCAGGTCGGCGATGACGCGGCCTTTGTATTTACCGTAAGGCATTTCACGCGTCAGCAGCAGGGCAAGTTTTTCGGAATTCATCGGGGCGGAGCGGTACAATTGGGTTGCTATTTTAACTATCTTCACTCTAGCCGAAAAGGACTGTCATGACATTCAAATCCGTTTTGCTTCTTTGCGCACTGGCCGCGCCCATGATAGCGCAAGCCGATCCGCAGCCCATCCCCGCTGCCAAGCGCGCCTACATCGGCGACTGGAAGGGCAAGGACATGGAGCTCAATATCGAAGCGAACGGCAAACTGCACTACAAGCGCAACCAGCCGGGCAAGAACCTCGACCTCAACGTCGACATCCTCGATTTCAATGGCGATAACTTCGACGTGGGTGTCGGCATCCTGCGCAGCACCTTTGTCGTCACCCAGCCGCCGCACCTGCAGGACAAGAAGATGAAGATGACCGTGGACGGTGTCGAGCTGACCAAGGCGGAATAAAAGCGACACGTCGGCAGCGGACGTCCGGCGGACACCGCTGGCCGCGCAGCGGACGGCGCTGCGCCCATGCTTGCCCGTGGGTTCCGCTTTTTTCGACTGGCATGCATTTTGCGGGTGAAGAGGTTTCGATTCCCAGTGCACTCTCGACATGAAAATTCTGCCACTCGCTTTATTGGCCGCCATAGGGATCGCGGCGCCCGTCTACGCCAGCGTGGGCCCGCAGCCCGTGCCCGACGCCGCCGGGATTGAAACCCCGCGCGACCGGCCCTTTCGCGGCACCATCCAGCTGAAGGTCGACGCGACCGACACCGTCCACAAGATATTCCGCGTCCACGAAACCATTCCGGTGCAACAGCCCGGCGCGATGGTGCTGCTGTATCCGCAATGGGAAACCGGCAGCCACTCGCCCACCCAGGAGGCGGCGCCGCTGGCCGGCCTGGTGATCAAGGCCGGCGCGCGGCGGCTGGACTGGCGGCGCGATCCGGCCAACCCGTTTGCCTTCCGGCTCAGCGTGCCGCCAGGCGTCCGCGAGCTGGACGTCGAATTCCAGTTTCTCCCCGGCCTGCACGGCCCCAAGCTGACCTCTCCGCACATGTTGACGCTGCCTTGGCACAAGGTCGCGCTGTATCCGGCGGGCTGGTTCATCCGCAATATCGCGGTGCAGGCCGAGCTGGCGCTTCCCAGGGATTTTCAATACGCCACCTCGCTGGAAACGGCGCACGCCGCCGCCAATCGCGTCACGTTCAAGCAGGCCAATTTCGAAGACCTGGTCGATGCCCCGGTCTATGCCGGCCTGCACTACAAACGCCTCGACCTGACCGCGGCGCCCTCGGTGCCGGTGCGCCTGAATTTGTTCGGCGATTCCGATGCGGCGCTGGAACTGCCGCCGGAATGGCTGGCCCGGTTCAAGACCATGGTCGCCACGGTGCCGCAGCTGTTCCGCTCTCAGCACTATCGTCATTTCGATTTCCTGATGTCGCTGTCCGACGTGATGCAGTCCGGAGGCGGCTATGAGCACCAGGAATCCACCGAGATCAATGTATCGGCCGGCTATGCGAGCAATCCCGGCGAGCAGATGTTCCTGGCTAACCTGATCGTGCACGAGTTCGCGCACTCCTGGAACGGCCGCACGAGGCAGCCGGCCGATCTGTGGTCGCCCAACCTGAACCTGCCGATGCGCGGCAGCCTGCTGTGGGTCTACGAAGGGCAAACCGAGTTCTGGGCCGACGTCATGGCGTCGCGCCTGGGCATGCGCACGGTGCAGCAAGGCCTGGATGCGCTGGCGGAGACTGCCTCGCTGATGAGCGAGCGCAAGGGGCGCCAGTGGAAATCGCTGCAGGACAGCACCATCGACGCGCTGTATGTACCGGGCAAGCAGGTGAACTGGCGTGACTGGCAACGGAGGGAAGACTACTATCCCGATGGCGTGCTGCTATGGCTGGACGTGGACATGCTGCTGCGCGAACTGAGCGGCGACAGGAAAAGCCTGGCGGATTTCGCCGCCGTGTTCTTTGGCGCGGGGCAGAACAGCCGCACGATCTCGACCTACACCTTCGACGATGTCTGCCGAACCCTGAACCGCATCGTGGCCTACAACTGGGCGGAGTACTTCACCAGCCGCCTGAACGCGCACGACGATACCCATCTGCTGGACGGTCTGCAACGCGGCGGCTACCGCCTGGTCTACACCGACCAGCCCAGCGAGTTCTTTGTGCAGCATGAGGCGGACTTGGGCGGCGCCGATCTTTCCTCATCGCTCGGTGTCGTCATGGGGCGCGGCGGCGCGGTCAAAAGCGTGGCCTGGGATGGTCCGGCATTCCGCGCCGGGATCAGCATCGGCGCCAAGCTGCTGTCCGTCGGCAAGCAGCCGTACAGCGATGAAGCCTTGAAACAGGGGATACGCTCGGCCGCCGCCAGCAGACAGCCCATCGAGTTGACCTTCGCGGCGGACGGTGCCGAACATGCGGCCAGCATCGACTATTTCGGATCGCTGCGCTACCCGGCGCTGGAGCGGATCCCTGGCGCGGTCGACCGCCTTACCCGGCTGTTGGGCAAGATAGAATGATGATTATTGCCTGTGGAGCAAATATCATTACCACTTTCGTGTCTATTTCCCGGTAAAGAAAATCCCGATACTGCATGACATTAACTTTTCAGGAGTGAATGTCATGCCTATTGCCTTGCTGGCGCTGACCATCAGCGCGTTTGCCATCGGGACCACCGAGTTTGTCATTGTCGGCCTGCTGCCGACCATCGCCGCCGACCTGGGCGTGAACCTGCCGTCGGCCGGCCTGCTGGTTAGCCTGTATGCGCTGGGCGTGGCCGTCGGTGCGCCGGTGCTGACCGCGCTTACCGGCAAGGTGCCGCGCAAGATACTGCTGCTGTCGCTGATGGTGCTGTTCACCCTCGGCAATCTGCTGGCGTGGAAAGCGCCCGGCTACGAATCGCTGGTGGCCGCGCGCATCCTCACCGGCCTGGCGCATGGCGTGTTCTTCTCGATCGGCTCGACCATCGCCACCTCGCTGGTGCCGAAGGAAAAGGCCGCCAGCGCGATCGCCATCATGTTCACCGGCCTGACCGTGGCGCTGGTGACCGGCGTGCCGCTGGGTACCTTCATCGGCCAACACTTCGGCTGGCGCGAGACCTTCCTGGCCGTGTCCGCGCTGGGCGTGCTGGCCTTTGTCGGCAGCCTGCTGTTCGTGCCGTCGACCATCAAGCACAGCAAGCCCGCCTCGCTGCTGCAACAGGTGAAGGTGCTGGGCGAGCCGCGCCTGCTGCTGGTGTATGCGATCACCGCGCTCGGCTATGGCGGCTCGTTCACGGCCTTCACCTATCTGGCGCCGATCCTGCAGGACGTGACCGGCTTCAGCGCCAACACGGTCGGCCTGGTGATGCTGGTGTACGGCGTGTCCGTCGCGGTGGGGAATATCTGGGGCGGCAGGCTGGCCGACCGGCGCGGCCCGGTCGGCGCGCTGAAGATCATCTTCCTCGGCCTGGCCGCCGTGCTGTTCGTGCTGAGCTTTGCGGCGCCGTACAAATGGCTGGTGCTGGCGACCGTGCTGTTGTGGGGCGCGGTGGCCTTCGGTAACGTCGCCGGGCTGCAAGTGTACGTGGTGCGGCAGGCCGAGCACTTCACGCCGCATGCCGTCGATGTGGCCTCGGGCTTGAACATCGCCGCGTTCAACGTCGGCATCGCCGGCGGCGCCTGGGGCGGCGGCCTGATCGTCGATCATCTTGGCCTGGTGCATACCGGCTGGGCCGGCGGCCTGGTGGTGCTGAGTGCCCTGGGCCTGACCGCGCTCAGCGGCCGCCTGGACCGCCTGAACCCGCGTCCGGCCAGCGTGGGCGGCGAGAAGTCCATCCACGCCGTCGCCCACTAAAACGGGGACCGGCCGCGCAGTGGGCGCGGCCGGTGTATATTGGCGGCGAATTGAACCACTTGCCGCTGGATTTCCCCTCATGTCTGCTGTTTCCCTGTTTTGCCTGGTCTTCGCCTATTTCTGCTTGCTGCTGCTGGTAGCCTGGCGCACCTCCCGCAACGCCACCAACGAAAGCTTCTTCATCGGTAACAAGCGCAGCAACTGGATGCTGGTCGCGTTCGGCATGGTGGGCACCACGCTGAGCGGCGTCACCTTCGTCAGCGTGCCCGGCGCCATCGGCCGCGACGGCTTTGGTTACGTGCAAGTGATACTGGGCTACGTGCTGGGCTACATCGCGGTAGCCTATATCCTGCTGCCTCTGTACTACCGTCTGAAACTAACCTCGATCTACACCTATCTCGAGCAGCGGCTGGGCCCGCGCTCCTGGCAGAGCGGCGCCGCCTTCTTCATCCTGTCGCGCACCCTGAGCGCGTCGGCGCGGCTGTACCTGGTGGTGAACATCCTGCAGGCGGCCATCCTCGACAGCCTGGGCGTGCCGTTCTGGCTGACCACGCTGGCCATCCTGGCCATGATCCTGATGTACACCTACCAGGGCGGCGTCAAGACCATCGTCTGGACCGACATGCTGCAGACCGCCGGCATGCTGCTGGGGCTGGCGGTGTGCGCCGGCTGGCTGCTGGGGCAGATGCACCTGAGCCTGCCCGACAGCCTGGCCGCGATGGACGCGCGCGGCCTGACGCATGTGGTCACCACCTCGGTCGACAGTCCCGCCTATTTCTGGAAGCAGGTGCTGGCCGGCTTCTTCATCGTGCTGGCGATGACCGGCATGGACCAGGAGATCATGCAGAAGAATATCTCGGTCCAGACGCTGCGCGATTCGCAGAAGAACATGCTGCTGTTGACCGTGGTGCTGACCTGCGTGCTGTTGCTGTTCATGTTCCTCGGCGGCCTGCTGCACCTGTACGCGCCCACGGTGGGCCTGGCGGCGGCCGGCGACAAGCTGTTCCCCGCCGTGGTGATGCAGCACATGCCGGCCGCCGTGCAGCTGGTCTTCTTCATCGGGCTGGTGTCGGCGCTGTTCCCCAGCGCGGATGGCGCCATGACCGCGCTGACCTCGTCCTTCTGCATCGACATCCTCGGCATGCAGCGCCGCGCCGACCTGCCGGAGGCGGCCAAGGTGCGCCTGCGCCACCACGTCCACCTGGCGTTCTGCGCGCTGTTCCTGCTCTTGGTGCTGCTGTTCAAATGGGTGGACAACGCCAGCATGATCGGCCTTGTGTTGAAGCTGACCGGCTATACCTATGGTCCGTTGCTAGGCCTGTTCGCCTTCGGCATCCTGACCCGCCGCGCCGTGCGCGACCGCTGGGTACCGCTGGTGGCGCTGGCCGGCCCTGTGTTGTGCTACGTCATTGATTCCAATCAGAAATTGCTCTTTGGCAGCTACCGTTTGGGCCTGGAGCTGCTTATCATGAACGGATTGCTGGTGTTTGCCGGGCTGCTGCTGATTTCTAAACCGCGACAGTAACGTTGGCATGCAGTATCATTCTTGTAACACGTAATCAACTGGAGTATTAATGAGCAGATCCCCGTTTTCCTACCTCCGCAGCGGATTCGCCTTTTTCTGGCGGGCGCTGGATACCGGCCGCCGCACGGTGCTGAACGTGTTGTTCCTGTTTGTGCTGGTCGTGCTGGGGTACGCGATCTTCTTCGGCGGCGCCAAGCCGCTGGCGCCCAAGACCACGCTGGTGCTGAACCTGAGGGGCCAGCTGGTCGAACAGTCCAGCGGCAACGCGCGCGACGCGCTGCTGACCAGCGTGCGCGGCGGCGAGAACCACAAGATGATGCAGCTGCGCGACGTGCTGTCCGTGCTGGAGACGGCCGCCAAGGATCCCGAGATCACCGGCGCCGTGCTGCTGACCGACGAGATGGAGGGCGGCGGCCAGGCCATGCTGCGCGAAGTGGCGGCCGGCATCGACCGCTTCAAGGCGTCCGGCAAGCCGGTGGTGGCCTGGGGTTCCAGCTACGACCAGCGCCAGTACCTGCTGGCCGCGCATGCCAGCGAGGTGTATCTGCACCCGATGGGCATGGTGCTGCTGGAAGGCTTCGGCCGTTATCGCAACTACTACCGCGACGCGCTCGACAAGCTGGGCGTGACGGTCAACCTGCTGCGCGTGGGCACCTACAAGAGCTTCGGCGAACCGTATATCGCCAACGGCCCTTCGCCGGCCGCGGTCGAGGCGGAGGCCTACCTGAACAACGCGCTATGGGCTTCCTACACCGGCGACGTCGAGAAGGCGCGCAAGCTGCCGGAAGGCCAGGTCATGAAGACCATCAACGACCTGCCGGCCCAGGTGGCCGCTGTCAACGGCGACCTGGCGAAGGTGAGCCTGTCGGCCAAGTGGGTCGACGGCCTGAAGACCAAGGATGAGGTGCGCGAGATGATGGTCAAGCGCGGCGCCCTCGACGCCGAAGGCAAGAGCTTCCGCCAGATCAGCTTTGACGACTACCTGGCCCGCGTGCACACCAAGCTGACCGGCGACGCCATCGGCGTGATCGTGGCGCAGGGCGAGATCAGCGACGGCAGCACCGGTCCCGGCGCCATCGGTGGCGATTCGACCTCCAAGCTGATACGCGCCGCGCGCGAGGACGACCATATCAAGGCCGTGGTGCTGCGCGTCGATTCGCCTGGCGGCAGCGCCTTCGCCTCGGAGCTGATCCGCCGCGAGCTGGAACTGACCCGCGCCGCCGGCAAGCCGGTGGTGGTCTCGATGGGTAACGTCGCCGCGTCCGGTGGTTACTGGATCTCGATGGCGTCCGACGAGGTGATCGCCGAGCCGACCACCATCACCGGCTCGATCGGCGTGTTCGCCATCCTGCCGACCGCCGACAAGGTGATCGACAAGCTGGGCATCCACACCGCCGGCCAGCCGACCACCTGGCTGGGCGACGCCGGCAATCCACTGCGTCCGCTGGACCCGCGCTTCGGCCAGGTCATCCAGGGCAGCATCAATCACGTCTACGCCGAGTTCACCGGCCGCGCGGCCAAGGCCCGCAAGACCACGCCGGAGAAGATCGACGCCGTGGCGCAGGGCC
The DNA here is from genome assembly GCF_009857655.1 of Duganella vulcania. Taxonomy (NCBI): domain Bacteria; kingdom Pseudomonadati; phylum Pseudomonadota; class Betaproteobacteria; order Burkholderiales; family Oxalobacteraceae; genus Duganella; species Duganella vulcania. The sequence goes on along the minus strand of NZ_WWCX01000002.1, from coordinate 99,297 downwards.
GCGTATGGACCGGCGCGGAGGCCAAGGAGCGCGGCCTGGTCGACACGCTGGGCGGCTACGGCGACGCGCTGAAATCGGCCGCCAAGCGCGCCAAGCTGGCCGACTACCGCGTGGTCTACATCGAGCGCGAAACCAGCAAGTTCGATCGCCTGATCGAGATGGTGGGCGGCTCGGCGGCGCATGCGGTTGCCCAATCTGTGGCACAGTCGGTGGCGCAGGCCGTCGGCGCGGAGCTCAAGCTGGGCGTGGCCGCCAGCACCGGCCTGCCGCCCAACGCGGCCACCGGCATCGTCAACGACCTGGGTTGGCTGTCGGAGATCACGACGGCGCACAAGCCGTTCACCGCGATCACGCACTGCCTGTGCGAATCGCCCTGATATGAGCGGCGAAATCGCCATCCGCACCGCAGTGCGCGGCGACGAGGAGGCCTTGTCCGCGGTGGGCAAGGCCAGCTTCCTGGAGGCGTTTGCCGGCATCCTCGATGGCGGCGACATCATCGCCCATTGCGAGCGCCAGCACGCGGCATCCGTCTATCGCGACTGGCTGGATGACGGCGACATGCGCATCTGGCTGGCCGAGGCCATGCCGGGCAGGGCGCCGATAGGCTACCTGGTGCTGGCGCCGGCCAAGCTGCCGGTGGCCGATCCGCATGCGGACGACCTGGAAATCAAGCGCATCTACCTGCTGCACCGTTTTCACGGACAGCGCGTCGGCAAGCGTTTGATGGAGGCGGCGGTGGCTGAGGCGCGCATGCGCGGCGCGGGCCGCGTGCTGCTGGGCGTCTACGCGGGCAACGACGATGCGCTGGCGTTCTACCAGCGTTGTGGTTTCCATCGCATCGGCCAGCGCACCTTCCGCGTCGGCGACACCGATTACGACGACATCATTTTGGCGTTGCCGCTAACGGCAGCGTAATCTCGAAACTGCCGCGGCCATCGGGCATGCGCACGCAGCGGGCCTCGCCGCCGTGGCGGCGGGCGATCTGGCGCACCAGTGCCAGGCCGAGGCCCGCGCCGCTGTTGTCGCGCGTGCCGCGACGGCGGTAGAACGGTTCGAATACCCGTTCGAATTCCTCTTCCGGTATCCCCGGGCCACTGTCCCAGACCGCCAATGTGGCCTTGCGTTCGTCGCAGGCGACGGTGACGTGCGCCGGCGGCACGCCGTGGCGGCGGGCGTTCTCCAACAGGTTGCGCAGCAGCCGGCGCAGCAGGCGGGGATCGCCTTGCATCACGGCGGAGGCGCCGTTGAGCACCGCGTCGTCGTAGCGCGCGCATTCTTCCGCGGCCAGCGCCAGCAGGTCCAGTTCCTCCAGCTCCGCGTTGTCGTGCGTGGCGCCCAGGCGGCTGGCCAGCAGGATCTCGTCCAGCAGGTCGTTCAATTCGGCGATGTCCTGTTCCAGGCCGGCGCGGCGCTTCGGATCGACGCCGTCCTTGATCAGCTCCAGCGCCAGGCGGATGCGCGCCAGTGGCGTGCGCAGCTCGTGCGAGGCGTTGGCCAGCAGCGTCTTGTGCGCGCCCACCAGCTGTTCGATCTGGTCGGCGGCGCGGTTGAAGCTCTGCGCCAGCCGCGCGATTTCGTCCTTGCCCTCGACCGGCACGCGCGCCGTCAGGTCGCCGGCGCCCAGCGATTCCACGCCTTGCTGCAGGCGCTCCAGGCGCTTGGTCAGGCGCCGCACCAGCGGGAAGGCGGCGATGCCGATGGCCAGCGCGAGCAGCAGCAGGGCGTTGTGCAGCATGGCCTTGGGCCGCGTGAAGCCCAGCGGCTCGCTGGACAGCAGGCGGCGGCCGTCCGGCAGCCGCACATAGGATTCCGGCGGCGGGCCGCCCATCTCGTGTTGGCGCCAGCGGTGGCCGGGGATGGGCGCGCCGATCACGGCCAGCGGTTCCCAGTTGCGGCTGTAGAGCGTCATGCGCGCACCGAGGCCGGCGGCCATGTGCTCCAGCGCGGCCTGCTGCGCGGCCGGCGGCGCGTCGGCCGGCGCCAGCGCGTTCTGGATCACCATCGCCAGCGTGGCGTTGGAGCGCTCCAGCGGGCCGCCGCTGCGGTTCCACACCATCACCACGGCCAGCGCAAACAGCAACAGGCTGACCAGCAGGGCCACGTAGAAGCGGAAGTAAAGGCGCGGCAGGCCCCAGCTGAAGCGCGGCCCGGCCATCAGTCCTGCACCTTGGCGAACAGGTAGCCCGCGCCGCGCACGGTGATGATGCGGCGCGGCTTCTTGGGATCGTCCTCGACGGCGGCGCGGATGCGCGACATGTGGACGTCGATCGAGCGGTCGAAGGCTTCCATGGCTTCGCCCTTGAGCAGTTCCATCAGGCTGTCGCGCGAGAGCACGCGGCCGGCGTGGCGGGCTAGCACCAGCAGCAGGTCGAACTGGTAGGAGGTCAGCTCGCAGGGAACGCCGTCCAGCCGCGCGGCGTGGGCGGCCGGGTCGATCTCCAGCCGGCCGAAGCGCAGGAACTCGGCGGTGTGTTGCGGTGTGTTGTCCGGCTGGTGGCGGTGCTCGACGCGGCGGCGCAGGATGGCGCGCACGCGGGCCAGCAGCTCGCGCGGCTCGAATGGCTTGGGCAGGTAATCGTCGGCGCCGATTTCCAGGCCGATGATGCGGTCGATGGCGTCGCCGCGCGCGGTCAGCATCAGCACGGGAATGTCGGATACTGCGCGCAGCTGGCGGCAGACATCGAGGCCGTCCATATCGGGCAGCATCAGGTCAAGAATCACGGCGTCGACGTCGCCGGCCGCGATGTACTCCAGCGCCGCGCGGCCATTGGGGGCGTGCGTGACGCGGAAAGCCGCCTGGCTCAGATACTCGGTGAGCATCTCGGCCAGGCGGGGGTCGTCTTCGACCAGCAGGATATGGTCAGGCATGGGGTTCATGGTTGAGGTTCACGCGGACCATTCTACGGACAGGCGACCGGCTTCACAAGGCGGCTTGGGACGGCTTAGCCGTGGTGCCCGTGGCGTTCGTGCATCTGGCCCAGGTGGTCCGCCAGCTTCTGGCGCTGCGCCGGCGTAAGGGTATCACCTACGTCCGCCAGCAGCTGCACCAGCCGCTTGGATGCCTGGTCGGCCAGCGCCACGCCTTGTGCGCGGGTGGTTTCAAGCGCGGCGCGGTCGATGGCGGCTGCGGACATCTGCTGCATCACCTGCTGGTGGATCTGGTGCAGCTGCTCGTGCATCGGCTTGATGTCGGCCATGGCGGCTTTCACCAGCGGCTCGATCCTGGCCTTCTGCGCATCGGTGGCGTCGACTTCGACGTACAGGTGCTTGAGCATGCGGTCCATATGGGCGCTGGCGTCGATGGCGGCGTGCGGCCCGCCCATGTGGCGCTCGACAGCGAATGCGCCGACTCCGACGACCAGTGTGGAACCCAGCAGGAATGCGGCGATGGTTTGGCGGTTAAAGATACTCATGTTCTATCCTCGTTTGGTTGATGTGGGAGACAACGAGGCCAGTGTGCACGGCCCGCGTGAAGCGGCGATGTCGCGTTGGTAAAGATATGTAAAGCGGGATTAACGCAAAGCCTGCAAAGTCCTTGATTTGTAGCGAGTTTGTAACCGTGGGGGGCGAGTGACTTACAGCGGCGGGGTGCCTGTGCTAGAGTCCACGCATTGATCGCCATGGTGGGTTTGCCATGGACACGCACGCCTAAAAAGGACAAAGATGGATACACCGACCAAGCCGAATCAGACCGCCGTTCCACCGCAGCGCAGCCGCCGTTCCAAGGTGGTCGGCAGCGTGATCGCCGTCGCCGCCATGGCGGGGCTGGGCGGACTGGCGTGGTACCTGACGCATCAGCCGCCCAGCACCGGTGCGCCTGGAGCGCCGGGCGCGGGCGGTCCTGGTCCCGGCGGCCCTGGCGGTCCCGGTGGTCCAGGCGGCGGCCGTCGCGGCGGCCCGGCCACCACGGTGGGCGTTGCGACCGCCGAGAAGGCGGACATCCCGGTCACGCTGGAGGCGCTAGGCACGGTTACCGCGGCGGCCACCACAACGGTGCGCCCGCAAGTGTCGGGCATCCTGCAGCAGGTGCTGTTCAAGGAAGGCCAGATGGTCAAGGCCGGACAGGTGCTGGCGCAGATCGATCCGCGCCAGTTCGAGATGGCGCTGCTGCAGGCTTCCGGCCAACGCCAGCGCGACGAGGCGCAGCTGGAAAACGCCAAGCTCACCTTGAACCGCTATCGCACGCTGCTGGGCCAGGACTCGATCGCGCGCCAGGATGTGGATACGCAGTCCGCATTGGTCAAGCAGCTGGAAGGCACGGTGATGACCGATCGTGCGCAGGAAGGCACGGCCAAGCTGAATCTGGGCTACACCAAGGTGATCGCGCCGATCACCGGCCGCGTGGGCCTGCGCGTGGTCGATATCGGCAACCTGGTGGGTTCCGGCGATGCCAACGGCATTGCGGTGATTACCCAGCTGTCGCCTATCGATGTCGAGTTCTCGATCCCGCAGGATAGCGTGCCGATGGTGATGCAGCAGGCGAACGGCGGCGCGCAGATGCCTGCCATCGCGCTGGACCGCACGCGCACCAATGCGCTGGACAACGGCAAATTCTCGGCCATGGACAACCAGGTCGATGTGCAGACCGGTACCGTGAAGGCCAAGGCGCGCTTCGCCAACGCCAAGTCGACGTTGTTCCCGAGCCAGTTCGTCAACGTGCGGCTGGAACTGCGCACGATCAAGGATGCGGTGATGGTGCCGGTGACGGCGGTGCGCCATGGCGCCAACGGCGATTTCGTTTATGTGCTGAAGGCCGACAAGACGGTCACCATTCGCCCGGTCACGCGCGGCCAGGCGACGGTCGACAAGGTGCAGATCGCCAGCGGCCTGCAGCTGGGCGAGCAGGTGATCACCGAGGGCGGCGATCGCCTGAAGGAGGGCGCCAGGGTCACGCTGCCGGGCGAAGGCAAGGGCCGTCGTGACGGCGCGGCTTCCGCAGGTGCGGCCTCCGCTCCGGCGGAAGGCGAGCGTCGTCATCATCGTAAAGAACAGGGCGCGGCACAACAATGAGTCCATCAGCACCCTTCATCCAGCGGCCGGTAGCGACATCGCTGCTGATGCTGGCGATCGTCCTGGCGGGCATCGTCGGCTTCAAGTTCCTGCCGCTGTCCGCGCTGCCGCAGGTGGACTTTCCCACCATCCAGGTGCAGACGCTGTACCCCGGCGGCAGTCCCGAAGTGATGGGCCAGACCGTGACCGCGCCGCTGGAGCGCCAGTTCGGCCAGATGGCCGGCCTGCAGCGCATGAGCTCCACCAGCGCCGCCGGCGTTTCCATCATCACGCTGCAGTTCGGCCTTGGCCAGACGCTGGACGTGGCCGAGCAGGAGGTGCAGGCCGCGATCAACGCCGGCGCCTCGCTGCTGCCGACCGACCTGCCGGCGCCGCCGGTCTACGCCAAGGTCAACCCGGCCGACGCGCCGGTGCTGACCTTGGCCATCACCTCGGACACGATGCCGCTGACCGAGGTGCAGAACGTGGTCAACACCCGCCTGGCGCTGAAGATCAGCCAGGTGTCCGGCGTCGGCCTGGTCACGCTGAGCGGCGGCCAGCGTCCCGCCGTGCGCATCCAGGCGGACACCAACGCGCTGGCGTCCTACGGCCTTGGCCTGGACACGCTGCGCACCGCGATCACCGCCGCCAACGCCAACGGCGCCAAGGGCAGCTTCGACGGCCCGACCCGCGCCTACAGCATCAACGCCAACGACCAGCTGGTGACGGCCAAGGATTACAAGGACCTGATCCTGGCCTACAAGAACGGCGCCCCGGTGCGCCTGGCCGACGTGGCCACCGTCAAGGACAGCGCCGAAAACGTCGAACTGGGCGCCTGGTCCGGCAACAAGAAAGCCATCATCCTCAACGTGCAGCGGCAGCCCGGCGCCAACGTCATCGCGACGGTCGACGCCATCAAGGCGCGCCTGCCGGAGCTGCAAGCCGGCCTGCCGGGCGCGATGAAGGTCGAAGTGCTGAGCGACCGCACCACCGGCATCCGCGCCTCGGTCGAACACGTGGAGACCGAGTTGCTGCTGGCCGTGGTGCTGGTGGTGCTGGTGATCTTCGCCTTCCTGCATAGCCTGCGCGCCACCGTGATCGCCAGCCTGTCGGTGCCGATTTCGCTGATCGGCACCTGCGGCGTGATGTACCTGCTCGGCTATAGCCTGAACAACCTGTCGCTGATGGCGCTGACCATCGCCACCGGCTTCGTGGTCGACGACGCGATCGTCATGATCGAGAACATCGCCCGCTACATCGAGGAAGGCGAAACGCCGATGGCCGCCGCGCTCAAGGGCGCCAAGCAGATCGGCTTCACCATCATCTCGCTGACGGTGTCGCTGATCGCCGTGCTGATTCCGCTGCTGTTCATGGGCGACGTGGTGGGCCGCCTGTTCCGCGAGTTCGCGATCTCGCTGGCGATCACCATTTTGATTTCCGCCGTGGTGTCGCTGACGCTGGTGCCGATGATGTCGGCGCGCTGGCTCAAGAGCCACGCCGAAGAGAAGCCGGGCCGCTTCGCACACCGCTTCCAGCAGTTCTTCGACTGGGTGATCAACCACTACGACCGTTCGCTGACCTGGGTGCTGAACCACGCCGGCCTGACGCTGCTGGTGGCCTTGGGCACGCTGGCGCTGACGGTGCTGTTGTACGTGGTGATTCCGAAAGGCTTGTTCCCGACCCAGGACACCGGCCAGCTGCAAGCGCGCCTGGAAACCGGCAAGGCGGTTTCGTATGCCAAGATGGCGGACCTGCAGCAGCAGGCCGCGCGCCTGATTCTGGAAGATCCCGATGTCGGCACGCTCAGCTCCGTGGTCGGCGTGGATGCCGCCAACAACACCATGCTCCATACGGGCAGCATGCTGATCAACCTGAAGCACCAGCGCACCGGCAGCCAGCAGGCGACCATGGATCGCCTGCGCCAGCGCGTGTCGCAGATTCCCGGCCTGACGCTGTACCTGCAACCGACCCAGGACCTGACCATCGACGCCGAATCCGGTCCGACCCAGTTCCGCGTGTCGATCGAAGGCGCGGACAACGCCACCGTCAACCAGTGGGCGACCAAACTGGCGGAGCAGATGCGCACCAAACATGAACTGCGCAACGTGGTGTCGGACGTCGGCGCCAGCGCCAACGCGGCCTACGTTAGCGTGGACCGCGACAGCGCCTCGCGCATGTCGATCACCGCCGCCTCCATCGACGACGCCTTGTACAGCGCCTTCGGCCAGCGCATCGTCTCGACCATCTTCACCGAGACCAACCAGTACCGCGTGATCCTGGAAGCGCGCCGCGACGACATCACCACCCCGGCCGACCTGGGCAACCTGCAGATCCGCACCGGCTCCGGCAAGGCCACGCCGCTGTCGGCGGTGGCCTCCATCAGCGAACGCGCCGCGCCGCTGCAGGTGACGCACGTGGCGCAGTACCCGGCCACCACGCTGGGCTTCGACACGGCGCCCGGCGTTTCGCTCGGCACGGCGGTGGACTCCATCAAGCAGGCCGCCGCCGAGATCAAGTTCCCTGCCTCGGTCACGCTGACCTTCCTTGGCGCGTCCGGCGCCTATCAGAACTCGCTGTCGAACCAACTGTGGCTGATCCTGGCCGCCGTGATCTGCGTCTACATCGTTCTGGGCGTGCTATATGAAAGCTATATCCACCCGCTGACGATTTTGTCGACGCTGCCGTCGGCCGGCGTGGGCGCCTTGCTGGCGCTGCTGGTCAGCGGCCAGGACCTGGGCGTGATCGGCATCATCGGCATCATTCTCTTGATCGGTATCGTCAAGAAGAACGCCATCATGATGATCGACTTCGCCATCGAGGCGGAGCGGGAGGAGGGCAAGCCGCCGCGCGAAGCGATCCACCAGGCCGCGCTGCTGCGCTTCCGTCCCATCCTGATGACGACCCTGGCAGCGCTGTTCGCCGCCGTGCCGCTGATGCTGGGCTGGGGCGAGGGCGCCGAGCTGCGTCGTCCGCTGGGCCTGGCCATCTTCGGGGGCTTGATCGTCAGCCAGATGCTGACGCTGTTCACCACGCCGGTGATCTACCTCGGCTTCGACAGCCTGGCGCGCCGCTTCGGCCGCGGCAAGCCCGCGCAGCCGCCGGCTTCTGTTGAAGGTGGTGCGCTGTGAACCTGTCGTCGCCCTTCGTCAAGCGTCCGATCGCCACCGTCCTGCTGACGTGCGGCCTGGCGCTGGCCGGCATCGGCGCGTTCTTCGTGCTGCCGGTGGCGCCGCTGCCGCAGGTGGATTTCCCGGTCATCTCGGTCAACGCCAACCTGCCGGGCGCCAGCCCCGCCACCATGGCAAGCAGCGTCTCCACACCGCTGGAGCGCCATCTGGGCGTGATCGCCGGCGTCAACGAGATGACGTCGCAATCGAACACCGGCTCCTCCAGCGTGACCTTGCAGTTCGACTTGAACCGCAACGTGGACTCGGTCGCGCGCGAGGTGCAGGCGGCCATCAACGCCAGCCGCGTCGACCTGCCGGCCTCGCTGCGCAGCAATCCGACCTACCGCAAGGCCAATACCTCCGGCATCCCGGTGATGATCCTGGCGCTGACATCGGAAACCCGCACGCCGGGCCAGATCTTCGACGCCGTCTCCAACACCGTGCTGCAACGCCTGTCGCAGGTGACCGGCGTGGGCGACGTGGAACTGGGCGGCAGCTCGCTGCCGGCGGTGCGCGTCGAACTCAATCCGTATGCGCTGAACCGCTACGGCGTGTCGGCGGAGGACGTGCGCGCCGCCATCCAGGCCACCAACGCCAACCGTCCGCGCGGCGCCTTGCAGGGCAACGGCCGCCGCCTGCAGATCTATACCGAGTCGGCCCACGCCAGCGGCGGGCGTTCCGCCGCCGACTACCGCAACCTGGTGGTCGGCTGGCGCAACGACAGCGCGATCCGCCTGCAGGATGTGGCGCAGGTAGTCGACGGCGTCGAGGACAACAACAACCTTGGCCTGTTCAACGGCAAGCCGGCGATCATCGTCATCCTGCGTTCGCAGGCCGGCGCCAACGTCATCGAGACCGTCAACAGCGTGCGCGCGCAGCTGCCGCAGTTGCAGGCGCAGTTGCCGTCCGACGTCAAGATCGACGTCGCCAGCGACAGCACCAATTCGATCCGCTCGTCGCTGCACGAGATCGAGATCACGCTGATCATTTCGATCCTGCTGGTGGTGCTGGTGGTGAGCGCCTTCCTGCGCAGCGTGCGCGCCACCATCGTGCCGGCGGTGGCGACCGTCGTTTCGCTGCTGGGCACCTTCGGCGCCATGTACCTGCTGGGCTTCAGCCTGAACAACCTGTCGCTGATGGCGCTCACGGTGGCCACCGGCTTCGTGGTCGATGACGCCATCGTGGTGCTGGAAAATACCACCCGCCATATCGAGGCCGGCATGGACCGCTTCGAGGCGGCGCTGCTGGGCGCGCGCGAGGTGGGCTTCACTGTGCTGTCGATCAGCCTTTCGCTGATCGCCGTGTTCATTCCGCTGCTGTTCATGGGCGGCCAGTTCGGCGCGCTGTTCAAGGAATTCGCGGTCACGCTGTCGGCGGCGGTGATGATTTCGCTGGTGGTCTCGCTGACCACCACGCCGATGATGTGCGCCTGGCTGCTCAAGCCCGGCCACACGCACGCCAAGCCGCCGGGTCCTGTCGCCCGGTTCTTCGAGCGCGGTTTCGATTTCATCCTCAAGGGTTACGAGCATAGCCTGGATTGGGCGCTGTCCAGCGTGTGGCTGGTGATGCTGAGCCTTGTGTTCGTGATCGGACTGAATTTCTACCTGTTCGCTGCGATACCGAAGGGCGGCTTCCCGCAGCAGGACACGGGGCAGATCAACGGCGGCATACGCGCCGACCAGAGCATCTCGTTCCAGGCCATGCAGGGCAAGCTGCGCCAGCTGGTCAACATCATCAAGGACGATCCCGATGTCGCCACGGTGGTGGGCTTTACCGGCGGCCGGCGCGCCGGCGGTGGCTTCATGTTCATCAACCTGAAGCCGGCCAACCAGCGCACGGTGGCGGGGCAGGCGGTGATCGCGCGGCTGCGTCCCAAGCTGGCCAGGGTGACGGGCGTGAGCCTGTTCCTGAGTCCCGTGCAGGATCTGCGGGCCGGTGGGCGGCAGGCCAACTCCAACTACCAGTACACGCTCAAGAGCGACAACCAGGCCGATTTGAAGAAGTGGGCCAGCCGTCTCGCCGATGCGATGAAGGGCCAGAAGGCGCTGACCGATGTCGATACCGACCAGGCGGACAATGGTGTCGAGACCTTCGTCACCATCGACAAGAACAGCGCCTCGCGCCTCGGCCTGTCGGCGCGCGATGTGGACAACGCCTTGTACGACAGCTTTGGCCAGCGCCAGGTGGCGACCATCTACGGTGAGTTGAACCAGTATCACGTGATCATGGAAGTGCCGCGCGAGTTTGCCAAAAGCCCTGCGGCGCTGAACGACGTGCACGTGCCGTCGAAGGGCCTGCCGGCGCCGAGCGCCAGCAATCCCAATGGCGCGCCGGTGGCGCTGACGGTGGCCGCGACGGGCGCCAGCCCGGGCGGCGCTGCCGGCGCGAGCGGCACGGGCGGCACCAGCAGCACCAGCACGGCCAGCGCCACGCCGGCCAACGTCGCCGCGCCAGCGGTCAAGGATGCGTCGTCCGGTTCCGCGTTGAGCACCAAGGCCACCACCATGGTGCCGCTGTCGGCGCTGGCGACCTTTGCCGAAAGCTCGGCGCCGACGTCGATCAACCACCAGGACGGCGAGCTGGCGACCACCATCGCCTTCAACCTGCAGCCGGGCACCAGTCTGTCCGACGCGGCGGAGCAGATCAAGGCGGCCGAAGCGGAAATCGGCATGCCGAACAACGTGCGCGGCAGCTTCCAGGGTTCGGCCAAGGCCGCGCAGGACAGCAACAAGTCGCTGCCGCTGCTGATCCTGGCCGCCATCGTGGTGATCTACATCGTGCTGGGCATCCTGTATGAAAGCCTGGTGCATCCGGTCACCGTGCTGACCACCTTGCCATCGGCGGGCGTGGGCGCGGTGCTGGCGCTGCTGATCTTCAAGATGGAGTTCTCGACCATCTCGCTGATCGGCATCTTCCTGCTGATCGGTATCGTCAAGAAGAACGCGATCCTGATCATCGACTTCGCGCTGGAGGCGGAGCGCTCGCGCGGCCTGACGCCGGTGCAGGCGGTGCGCGAGGCCTGCCTGCTGCGCTTCCGCCCGATCCTGATGACCACACTGGCCGCCGCGCTGGGCGCGCTGCCGCTGGCGATCGGCTTCGGCGAAGGCTCCGAGCTGCGCCAGCCTTTGGGCGTGGCCATCATCGGCGGCTTGATCGCCAGCCAGGTATTGACGCTGCTGACCACACCGGTGGTCTACATCCTGATGGACAAGCTGCGCCGCCGCAGCCCGTCCGAACAACATTTAAGCCGCATCCACAGCGAAGCGCCGGGTACACCATGAACAAAACCGCACCAACCCTCCGTTATTCATTGATCGCGCTGGCCGTCTTGCTGGCCAGCGGCTGCGCGGTCGGCCCGGCCTACCAGCTGCCGTCCACGCCGCAGCCGGCGGCCTACAAGGAAACCGCCAGCGAGGCAGAGAAAGTGGCCGCCGGCTGGACCGCCGCCGCGCCGGCCGACATGCTGGAACGCGGCCCGTGGTGGCAGCTGTTCGGCGATCCGCTGCTGAACCAGATGGCCGACAGCATCGAGGTCTCGAACCAGAACGTCGCCGCCGCCGTCGCCAACTACGCGCAGGCGAGGGCGCTGGTGGAGCAGCAGCGCGCCTCGTTGTTCCCGACCGCCACGCTGAACGGCAGCGCCAACCGCTCCGGCGGAGGCGGCAACACGCCGACCGCCAACCAGTACCGCGCCAACATCGGCGCCAGCTGGGAGCCGGACGTGTGGGGCAAGCTGCGCGCCGGCGCCAACAACGCCAACGCCAGCATGCAGGCCAGCGCCGCCGAACTGGCGGCCGCGCGCCTGTCGGCGCAGGGCGAGCTGGCCACCAACTACTTCTCGCTGCGCCAGACCGACGCGCAGAAAGCGCTGCTGGACGCCACCACCGAAGGTTATGAACGCGTGCTGCAGATCACGCAGAACCGCTTCGACGCCGGCATCGCCGCCAAGTCGGACCTGCTGCAGGCGCAAACGCAGCTGGCCAACGCCCGCATTGACCAGGTGACGCTGGCGCGCCAGCGCGCCACATTGGAGCATGCGATCGCGGTCCTGCTGGGCAAGGCCGCCAGCGATTTCAGCCTGCCGCCGGCGCCGTGGAAGGTGGTGGTGCCCGATGTGCCTACCGGTGTGCCGTCGACGCTGTTGCAGCGCCGTCCGGACATCGCCGCCGCCGAGCGCCGCGTGGCCGCCGCCAACGAGCAGATCGGCGTGGCCCGCAGCGCCTACTTCCCCAGCCTGAACCTGACCGGCTCCTTCGGCTACGGCTCCAGCTCCACCGGCGGCTTGTTCAACGCCTCCAACAACCTGTGGTCGCTGGGCTTGTCGGCGGCGCAGACGCTGTTCGACGCCGGCGCCACCAAGGCCCGCGTCAGCGGTGCGGTGGCGCAGCGCGACGCGGCCATCGCCCAGTACCGCCAGACGGTGCTGGCCGCGTTCGCGGACGTGGAGAACCAGCTGGCCGCGACCCGCGCGCTGGCCCAGCAGCAGGACCTGCGCAAGGCGGCCTCCGAGGCGGCCGACCAGGTCGAGGCGCAGATGCTCAACCGTTACCGCGCCGGCCAGGTTGGCTACAGCGACGTGGTGACGGCGCAGAACACCGCGTTGGCCGCGCGCCGCGCGCTGGTGCAGTCGCAGGCCGACCGCCAGACCACGGCGGTGGCGCTGATCCAGTCGCTCGGCGGCGGCTGGCATGCTGCTAGCGATTAGACTGTTGTAAGGCGGGGCGTGCGCGCTTGGTTTTTGTGTGGCGTGTTTGTATAATCATCTGGCAAGATGTAAACAAATGCCACTTTCCCGAGACGCCATATCGCCGGTGCAGGGCTCCTCCGGCGGTGCCCATGCCACGATGACCAAACAAACCGCCCATGTCACGCCCGTCCCCGCCATCGAACAAGCCTCGGTGAATCCAGCCAATGGCGCCGTGCCGGTGGTGGGCATCGGCGCTTCCGCCGGCGGGCTCGATCCGATCTGCGAATTCCTTGCCGCCGTGCCGCCTGCAAGTGGCTTCGCCTACGCTATCGTCCAGCACCTGGACCCGCTGCACAAGGCCCTGCTGCCGGAGCTGCTGCAGCGCGTGACCCGCATGCCGGTGCACGAGACCGAGGATGGCATGCCGGTCGAGGCAGACCATGTGTACGTGATTCCGCCCAACCGCGACCTGAGTTTCGACGGCGATAACTTCGCGGTGTTGCCGGCGTCCGGTGTGCGCGGCCACCGCTTTCCGATCGATAGCTTCTTCCGGTCGCTGGCTGCGCGCAGCCGGGAGCGGGCGGTGGCCATCGTGTTCTCCGGCATGGGGGCCGACGGCACGGCGGGCCTGACCGCGGTGCGCGAGGCCGGCGGCCTGACGATGGCGCAGCTGCCTTCCTCGGCGCGTTTCGATCCGATGCCGGCCAGCGCGATCGGTGCCCGGGTGGTCGACATCGTGGCGCAGCCGGGCGAGATGGCGGCCCATCTGGGCGAATGGTGGAGCAGCCATGACGGCGTCGCGCCGATGCAGGCCGACACCCAGCGCGACGCGCTGCGGCAGCTGTTCCAGCTGCTGCTCAAGCAGACCGGCGCCAATTTTTCGGACTATAAGCTCAGCACCATGTTGCGCCGCATCGACCGCCGCATGAAGCTGCGCCAGTGCGAGACGCTGGCCGCCTACGTCGCCTGTCTGCGCGAGAATCCACCCGAGATCGAGCTGCTGTTCAAGGAGCTGCTGATCGGCGTGACCAACTTCTTCCGCGATCCCAAGGTCTGGGATTACCTGGTCGCGACGGCGCTGCCGCAGCTGCTGGAGGCGCACCCGGAGGGCGCCGCCTTCAAGGCCTGGGTGCCGGCCTGCTCGACCGGCGAGGAAGCGTACTCGCTGGCGATCGCTTTCAACGAGGTGCTGGAAAAACTGCGGCCGGCCGCGCAATACACGCTGCAAATCTTCGCCACCGATCTCGATGATGATGCCATCCACCGCGCGCGTCAGGGCGTGTTCGGCGCCGGCATCGCGGACGACGTCTCCGCCGAGCGGCTGCAGCGTTACTTCATGCCGGCCGAGAAGGGCGGCTACCGCATCCGCAAGGACGTGCGCAACACCATTATCTTCGCCCGCCAGAACATCATTTCCGATCCACCATTCACCAAGCTTGATATACTGTGCTGCCGTAACCTGCTGATCTACTTTACGGCGAAGTTACAGGAGCAGCTGATCCCGCTGTTCCACTATGCGTTGAAGACCGGCGGCATGCTGATGCTGGGTAGTGCGGACACGCCGGGCCATTTCAACGAATTGTTCGTGCCGATGGCCGGCGCCGGCCGCATCTACCGCCGCCTGGACGCTTCCATTCATCGCGTGGCCAATTATTTTCCGACGCGCGTCAGCACCGTGTCGGTCCCTCAAGCCAGCGAGCCCCATCACCCATCCATGAACGGTAATCTACAAAACCAGGTCGAGCAGCTGCTGCTCAAGAAGCACGCGCCGGCCGCCGTGCTGCTCAACGCCCACGGCGACATCCTGTACATCCACGGCCGCACCGGCGCCTATCTGGAGCCTGCGGCCGGCAAGGCCAACTGGAACATCCACGCCATGGCGCGCGAGGGCTTGCGGCACGAGCTGGCCGACCTGCTCAAGCGCGCCGCCCAGAGCGAGGGCATGATCGCCTTGCGTGGCCTGATCCAGCGCGACAGCGCCGGCAAGCCGTCCGAGGCGCTCGACCTGACCGCCGAGGCCCTGCCCGAATCCGGGCCGTTGGCGGGCACCTTGATGGTGACCTTCGCCACCGTGCCGCTGCCGCCGGAGAAGCGCCGCAGCCGTTCCAACAATCCGCAGGTGCTGGAACTGGAGCAGCAACTGGCGCAGGCGCGCCTGGAGATCCAGGCGGTGCGCGACGAGATGCAGGCGTCGCGCGAGGAGCTCAAGTCGGCCAACGAGGAGCTGCAGTCCACCAACGAAGAGCTGCAGTCGACCAACGAGGAGCTGACCACCTCGAAGGAGGAAATGCAGTCGCTCAACGAGGAACTGTACACCGTCAACGCCGAGCTGCAATCGAAGGTCGACGACCTGTCGCTGGTCAACGGCGACATGAAGAATCTGCTCAACAGCACCGACGTCGCCACCATCTTCCTCGACAGTTCGCTGCGCATCCGCCGCTTCACCGACCGCACCACGCAGATCTTCAAGCTGATACCTGGCGACGTGCACCGCCCGCTGAGCGATATCGTCAACGAACTGGAATATCCGGGCCTGCAGGATGATGCGCAGGAAGTGCTGCGCACGCTGGTGTTCTGCGAGCGGCAGATACCGACCCGCAGCGGCGGCTGGTACACGGTCCGCATCATGCCCTACCGGACGGTGGAGAACGTGATCGACGGCGTGGTGGTCACCTTCATCAACATCACCGAGTCCAAGCTCCTTGAACAGCAGTTGAGGTCCATGCAGAAAGGCTCCGAATAACATGAAAAAGCGCCAGCGTCCCGAACTCGATCCAGTGCAGTTGCGCCAGATTGCCGAGTTGACGGTGCAGGCGCTGCCCAACGTGCGGCCACCGGCGGCCGGCGCGGGAGCCGATGAGCTCAAGCACTGGCACGAGCTGCAGGTGAGCCAGATCGAGCTCGATATGCAGAACATGGCGCTGGCCGAGTTGCAGGCGGAGCGCGACCAGGCCGAGGCTGGGCGCGACAGCTACGCCGAGCTGTATGACCAGGCGCCGGCCGGCTACGTGTCGCTGGACGCGGATGGCCGCATCACACGCGCCAACCAAGCGGCCGCCGTGCTGCTGGCGCGCGCGCTGGACGATTTGCCGGGGCGCGGCTTCGAGCAGTTCGTGGCGCCGCAGGCGCAGGTCACGCTGCGCGCCTTCCTGCACGACTTGCTCGCCAGCGGCGGGCGCGCGGTGCTGGAGGTGCCGCTGTTCGACCGGCGCGCGCGGCCGGCGTCCCAGGGGCTGCGGCAGGTGCGCATCGAGGCCAATATGGACCCGGCGGCGCGAATCTGCCGCATGATCCTGACCGATATCGGCACCGAGGACGTGCGTGAAGACGCGCGCAAGCGCGCCTTCCAGGTCCTCGACAGCATCGACGAGGCGGTGCTGGTGTGCGACGCCGCGCAGAACATCGTCTTCGTCAATCCCGCCTTCACCAAGCTTACCGGCTATGCGGTGGAGGAGGCGCTGGGCCGCAATCCGCGCTTCCTGGGGCGTCCCGGCGCCCACCCGCCCGGCTACCACGCCGAGGCGATGCGCTGCCTGCGCACCTACGGCAGGTGGCAGGGCGAGGTGCACAACCGGCGGCGCGAAGGCACGCCTTTCGTGGCCTCGATGTCGCTGACGGTGGTGCGCGACGACGACGGCACCATCAGCCATTACATCGGCGTGTTCTCCGACGTGACGGCGCGCCAGCAGGCCGAGGCCGCACTGCTCAAGCTCTCGCGCGAGCTCGATGCGCGGGTGGCCGAGCGCACCGCCGAACTGACCGAGGCCAATCGCCTGCTGATGCTGGAGGTGGTGGAGCGCAAGCGCACCGAGGCCGCGCTGCACGAATCGCGCGAGCAGCTGCGCAAGCTGGCGGAGCACCTGGAGACGGTCAAGGAGAGCGAACGCACCCGCATCGCCCGCGACATCCACGACGAGCTGGGACAGAACCTGATGGCGCTGCGCATCGATGTCTCCATGCTGGCCGCACGTACCAGCGAGCGCCATGCGCGCCTGCACCAGCGCGTGGACGCGGTGCTGGAGAATGTGGACACCACCATCAGCAGCGTGCGCGGCATCATGAACGAGCTGCGGCCGGCGGTGCTGGATCTGGGCCTGCAGGCCGCGCTGGAGTGGCAGGTGGGCGAGTTCCGCAAACGCAGCGGGCTCGATTGCACGCTGACGCTGCCGGATGACGCGGTGTGCGCGGCCATCGCGCCGGCCATGCAGATCGTGTTGTTCCGCAGCCTGCAGGAGGCGCTGAGCAATGTGCGGCGCCACGCCAGCGCCACCCGCGTCGACGTGCGGCTGGAGCAGCGCGACGGGCGGCTGCGCTTCAGCGTCAGCGACAATGGCGTCGGCATCCCGCCGCAGCACCGGGCCAAGAGCGAATCCTTCGGCTTGATCGGTATGGCGCAGCGGGTGGAATCGCTGGGTGGGCGGTTCGATATCGGCCAGTATGCCCCGGGGCGCGGCTGCATGTTGACGATGGATTTCGCGTTCCCGGCCTGAGCGTCGCCCCGGCTGCGGCGCGCGGTCAATGCGCCGGCCATTCGGCCTGGTCCAGCAGGACCGGTGGCAGTCCGTGTGTGGCGCAGTGGCGCAGATAGTCGTCCTTGCGGTCTTGCGTGGTGATCCGGCGCAGCACGGAGCCGTCCTGCGCCAGGTACTCCACCGCGCCGGTGACCACCACAAAGACCACCAGCGGCGTGTCGCCCGTGGCCTGCCACCAGTCGACGTTCCCTACCGGCTCGTACACATAGGCGTGTGGGCCGAGCTGCTCGCCCGTTCCCAATTGCCGGTGTCCTTGCAGATTGAAGGCGTGTACATGGCCAGTGTGCCGGTGCAGCCCCAGTTTGACGCCGGGCGAGAGGCGCATCAGCTCCACCCAGCCGCTGTCGCCGGGCAGGAATTGCAGGGGTTGCGACCATTTGCCTTCGCCCTCGACGATCCACTCGGAGCCTGGTGTCGTGTTTTGTTCGGTTTTCATGGTTCAGCCTTTCAAAAAGTGGTGGGGATTCAGAAGGTGTAGATCAGGCCACCGTTGACGGTGTGTTGCGTCGCGCCCGGCGCCGGCAAGTCCTGCCAGTAGGCCGCCACCGGGAACGCGGCGTCGCGGCTGTTGCGCACCACGGCGGCCGTGGCCCACAGCGTGAGCGCCGGGGCGAAGCTGTGTTCCCAGCCACCGGCCAGCAGCAGGGCGCGGGAGTCGGTGACGTTGGTGCGCGCGCCGTAGACGCCTAGGCGGAGCAGGTCGCGGTTGCCGATCTTGCGGTTGACGCCTGCCCATACGTGCTGCATCGAGGTGTCGGCGCCGGCGGCGGCGTCGGGTGCGCGTACGATGTTGTAGGCGGCGAACCAGGCGTTGGCGCCGCGCTCGTAGCGGGCGCCCACGATCAACTCGCGCGAGGCGTCGAACAGGCCGGACAGGTGGCCCTGGTTGTCGCGCGTTTCGTCGTAGATCGCGCGGACGTCCAGGGCGCCTCGCTGGTAGCTGAGCACACCGGCGGTGCTGCGGCACGCGCGTTCGCCGACGGTGGTTTGCAGGCCGATGGCCAGGCCGCCGCGCTCCGGGCTGCGATAGCCGACGGTGTGGCTCCACGCGTTCCAGCTGTGGCCTTTGGTCAGCGTGGCGGAGCTGGACCAGTTCAGGCCCATGGGATCGATGTACCAGACGTCGTTGGTGTAGGCCATGGAGCGGCCGGTTTCCAGCTTGCCCCAGGTTTTGCTTTCCACGCCCAGCGTGGCGTAGCGGCTGAACAGCATGCCGTCGCTGCCGACGGTGCCGGTGGCGGTGTTGAAGCCGCTCTCCAGGCGGGTTTGCAGTTGCAGGCCGGGCGCGATGGGCTCGGCCACCTGCATGCCGATCAGGCTTGTGCCCCATTCGCTGTTCGAGGTGCGCGTTACGTGCTCGTTGTTCGCGCCGATATGGTCGATGTAGGACAGGCCGGCGGTGATCGTGCCGTACAGGGTGGGGCCGCCGGCGGCTTGGGCTTGTACCGTCGCTGTCAGCAGCGCGGCGCTGGCTAAAAGTCGGTGCAGGCTTGTTGGCATGGTGTTGGTGGATGCATTTAAGAGGTGTACAGTGTCGCAAGCCTGGGCGGTGGACAACAGAGCCAGTCCGGGCAAACTTCAGGGTGCCGGTTGGGGCTTTTTCGTACCGGTTTTTTTCAGCCACTACAGGTCCAGATGGAGCCAGTTCTTCCGATTACCCTTGCGCTGCCGGAGCGTGGCTCCCGGCAGATCCTGCGTTCCATGCACCAGCAGATGCGGGCCGCCATCGTCGACGGCAGGCTGTCGGCCGGCTTGCGCTTGCCCGGTTCGCGCACGTTGGCCGAGCAGTGCGGCGTGTCTCGCAATTGCGCCATGGCGGTGTATGACTTGCTGCTGAGCGAAGGGCTGGTCGCGGCGCGGGCTGGTGGCGGCACGTTCGTGTCCGATATCTATCTGGCCGATCCGCCTCGCGCGGCGCACGTGGCGGCCGATCGCACGCCATTGCTGCTGCCGCGCTGGCGCAATGAGCCTGCCGTATTGCGGCCGTCGGCGGCGGCGCGGTTCGAATACGATTTTGTGGTGGGGCTGCCGGATACCAGCCAGTTCCCGTTCGATACCTGGCGGCGCCTGGATGCGCGCTCGCTGCGCCTATTGGAGCGCGAGCCTGCCGAGTATGCGGCGCCGGAAGGGCGGGAGGCGCTGCGGAACGCCATCGCCAAGCATGTGTCGTTTGCGCGCGCCGTGGCTTGCGGTGGCGCCGATGTGCTGGTGACTTCCGGCGCGCAGCAGGCCTTCGATCTGCTGGCGCGCATCTTCATCGAGCCGGGTGTAACCAGGGTGGCGATCGAGGATCCGGGCTATCCGCCGTTGCGCTGGGCGCTGGAGAGCGCGGGCGCGGTGCTGGTGCCGGTGCCGGTCGATGCGGAGGGGATGGTGGTCGATCGCATTCCGGCCGATGCGCGGCTGATTTGCGTGACGCCGTCGCACCAGTTCCCGATGGGGCAGGTGATGTCGCTGCGGCGTCGCATGGCTTTGCTGGCGTTCGCGCGCGAGCATGGCAGCTTGATTGTCGAAGATGATTACGATGGTGAGTTCAGTCATTCGTCGCAGCCGCTGGATGCGTTGAAAAGCCTGGACCGGGATGATTCGGTGTTTTATGTCGGGACGTTTTCCAAGAGTTTGTTTCCGGGGCTGCGGCTGGGTTATGTGATCGCGCCTTCGTGGGCGCGTCCCGCGCTGGTCGGCGCGAAGCAGCGCAGCGACTGGCACGGTGCGGTGGCGGCGCAGGATACGCTCGCGGCGTTCATCGACGATGGCGACCTTGCGCGCCACATCCGCAAGATGCGGCAGGTGTACAGCCAGCGCAAGCAGATCCTGATGGGGGCCTTGCAGCGGCATCTGGCGGGGAGTTTGTCGGTGATTCCGGCCGAAGGCGGGCTGCATATCGCCGCGCTGCTGCGCGATGGGGACCGGGCCGAGGAGGTGGCCGCGGCAGCGGCAGGGGAGGGCATCCGCGTCGAGCCGGTGAGCCAATATGCGCTGGCTCCCGCGCCGCCGAATGGGCTGGTGTTTGGACTGGGCTTGATTCCGACGCACCTGATCGATCAGGCCGTGCTGCGACTGACCAGGCATTTGGTCTAGTTTCGTTTTGCGTTGTACTGTCAGCTTCGCATGACGGCCTTGTATGCTGCGAGCAGGGCATAGGGGGGCCGTTGCGCGCTCGTTGTAGCATTCGTTCGATTTCCTCCCCTATTTTCTTCGGCTTTCCCATATTTAGAGCGGGAAGCCCGGGAATAGTCCAATGCTTGAAAAAATAGAAGGAAATCGAAGCGGAAATCGAAGTTTTGCTACAAGGAGCGCGGAGGAGCACCCCGTGCACATACTCCCAGGCAGGGTGAGCGCCAAGAATGCCAGGCCCGCTCACAAAAGCATTTTCAGCTATCCGCAGAAGGAATATACTGCCGCCAGAACTCAAACTGGGGTGTATATCTTGTTAAAATATCTAGTACTTCCGGTGGCCTTGATCGGCGCCGCAGCGGCGCAGGCCGACGAAGGCCAATGGCAACCGTATCAGCTGCCGCAGCTGAAATCCGAATTGAAGCGCATCGGCATCACCATCCCCGCCGAAAAACTGTCCGACCTGTCCAAGCATCCGATGAGCGCCATCGTGTCGCTGGGCGGCTGCTCGGCGTCGTTCGTGTCGGACGCCGGCCTGGTGGTGACCAACCACCACTGTGCCTACGGCGCGATCCAGCGCAACTCGACGCCTGAGCATAACTACATCGTCGACGGCTACCTGGCCAAGACCCGTGCCGAAGAGCTGCCGGGCGGTCCGAACACGCTGGTCTACGTGACCGACAAGGTGGAAAACGTCACCGCGCGCGTGCTCAAGACCGTGAGCGACACCATGAGCGGCAAGCAGCGCCACGACGCCGTGGAAAAATCGATCAAGGCGCTGATCGCCGAATGCGAGAGCGACAAGATCTACCGCTGCTCGGTGCCGGCCTTCCACCGCGGCCTGGAGTACTACCGCATCCGCCAGATGATGATACGCGACGTGCGCCTGGTGTACGCGCCGGCCGACATGATCGGTAACTTCGGCGGCGATATCGACAACTACGAGTGGCCACGCCAGGGCGGCGACTATTCCTTCCTGCGCGCCTACGTGGGCAAGGACGGCCGCCCGGCCGATCCGTCGCCGGACAATGTGCCTTACCACTCGAAGGACTTCCTGGTGGTCTCCGCCGCCGGCCTGAAAAACGGCGATCCGGTGCTGTTGGCCGGCTACCCGGGCCGCACCAGCCGCTACAAGCTGCCGTCGGAAATCCGCGCCGCGCGCGACTCGGCCTATCCGGCCAAGGTCGCCGAGCTCCAGGCCGACCTGGACGTGATCGCCGCCGCCACCAAGGGCAATCCTGCCGCCGCCGTGCGTTACGCCAGCGTCGACAAGAGCATGAACAACGTGATGAAGAAAACCCAGGGCCTGCTGGACGGCTTTGCGCGCAAGGACATCGCGGCCATCAAGGACGTGCAGGATGCGGAGTTCCGCGCCTGGTACGCCAAGCAGCCCGGCATGTCGAAAACCCTGCTGGGCGAACTGGATGCGGTGATCGCCGCCGACCTGGCGCTGAGCGACGAGGAATTCGGCTACAGCGTCGCCACCACCAGCGACCTGCTGAAGAGCGCCAGCACCTTGTACCGCCTGGCGCGCGAAAGCGCCAAGCCGGATGCGGACCGCGAATCCGGCTACCAGCAGCGCGACCTGACCTTCATCAAGGCCCGCCTGAACCGCCTGGAGCAATCGTATGTGGGCAGCGTGGACCAGGCGCGCTTTGTCGCCGCCCTGCAGCGCTACGCCAAGCTGCCGAAGTCCATGCACGTCAACGGCATGGATGCGCTGCTGCCGGCCGTCGCCGCCGTGCCGGCCCTGTACACCAAGTCGGAGCTGGGCGATACCGCCAAGCGCCTGGCGTGGCTGGACAAGGACGCCGCCGCCATCGCCGCGTCGAACGACGCCTTCCTGCAACTGGCGGTCAAGCTGGATGACGTGACGCAGTCGCTGAAGGAGCGCCGCAAGGAATTGGACGGCAACCTGGAACGCGTGATCCCGCAATACATGCAGACCGTGATCGCGTGGAAGAAGTCGCAGGGCAAGCCGGTCTACCCGGACGCCAATTCGACGCTGCGCGTGACCTATGGCACCGTGTCGCCGTACTCGCCGAAGGATGGCATCACCAAGGGCCCGTTCACCACGATCGAGGGCATCGTCGAGAAGAACACCGGCAAGGATCCGTTCAACGCGCCGCAAAAGCTGCTTGACGCGATCAAGGCCAAGCGCTACGGCCAGTTCATGGATCCGATCCTGGGCACGGTGCCGGTCGACTTCCTGACCAGCGCCGACACCACCGGCGGCAATTCCGGTTCTGCGGTGATGAACAGGAACGGCGAGTTGATCGGCTTGAACTTCGATTCGACCTACGAGTCCATCACCAAGGACTGGTACTTCGATACCGCGATCACCCGCGCGATCCACATGGATATCCGCTACATGCTGTGGGTGATGGCCGAAGTGGACCACGCCGATAACGTGCTCAAAGAGCTGACCATCAAGTATCCGGCCAAGAAAAAATAATGAACGAGCTGTCGGTTCTGTTGGGGTACCTGAACATGCCGTGGCATCTGGCAGGCGTGGCCACGTCCCCGCTGGAACTGGTGTCGTTCATTTTGTCGGTGGCGACGGTGTGGCTGAACATCCGCCAGAGCCATTGGGGCTGGCTGTTCGCCATCATCTCGTCGGCCACCTACGGACTGGTGTTCTTCGGTTCGCGGCTGTATGGCGACATGGCGCTGCAACTGGTGTTCATCGCCGTGTCGTTCTTCGGCTGGTACCAGTGGCTGCACGGCGACGACAGCCACGAGCGGCTGCCCGTGTCCACGCTGGATGCGCGCGCCCGCTGGCTGGCCGCCGCCGCGTGGCTGGCCGGCTTCGCGCTGCTGGCGTGGTTCCTCAAGTCCTATACCGATACCGACGTGCCCAACTCCGACGGTTTCCTGACCGCCGGCAGCCTGGTCGGGCAGCTGCTGCTGTCGCGTAAGAAGGTCGAGAACTGGCATGTGTGGATCATCGTCGACGTGCTGTACGTGGCGCTGTACCTGCACAAGCACCTGGTGCTGACGGCCGTGCTGTACGCGGTGTTCGTCGGCATGGCGGTGATCGGCCTGCGCGCCTGGAGCAGCGACGGCGCCAGCGGCCGCATGGCGCTGGAATGAACACGGCAGCGCCGCTGCGGGTGGCGATACTGGGCGCCGCGTCGTCCGGCAAATCGACGCTGGCGGCGGCGCTGGCCGAGCGCTATCAAACGCTGTGGGTGCCCGAGTACCTGCGCGAATTCGTCGACACCGAGGCCAGGATACCGGTGGCGGCCGACCAGTTCCACATCGCCGAGACCCAGCGCGACCGCGAGGATGCGGCCGCGCCGCGCGCCAACCGGTATCTTTTTTGCGACACGGCGCCGCTGATGACGGTGGTCTACGGCCACCATTATTTCGGCGGCATCGACGACCAACTGGCCGCGCTGGCCGCCAGCCACCAGCAGGACTACGCCATCACGCTGGTGACGGCGCTGGATATTCCGTGGATCGCCGACGGCTTGCAGCGCGAGTCCGAGGAGGTCAGCGTGATCGTCAACCGCTTGCTGCTAGACGAGCTGGCGGCGCGTGGGATACCCTATCTGCTGGTGTCGGGCGATCCCGGCGAACGATTATCCCAAGTGGAGCGGCATCTATCATGAAGCAGCGGCTGGCGGCGATCCTGATGTGCGTGTCCCCGCTGGCGCTGGCCGACACGGGCTACTACCTGGTCTCCACCTACGACGTGGAGGGCCAGGCATCCCTCGACTACCAATACTGGAACGCCCACTACAACGGCCGCACCGTGGCGGCGCCGGAGATCGGCGTCGGCTACGGCGTCACGTCGCGCTGGTACACCGAGGTGTATGCCAAGTGGGTCAAGCTGAACGGCGGCGCGGGCCACTGGCAGGAGACGGCCTGGCAGAACGATTACCTGCTGACGCAAGGCCAGTACGACTTCGACCTGGCGCTGCACACCAAGGTGGCCAAGGCGCGCGACAACGCCAGCGGCTATGCGCTGGAATGGGGACCGGTGCTGCAGACGGAAATCGGCCGCACGCAGTTCAACGCCAACCTGTTCTTCCAGCGCGACTATCGCGTGGCGGCGGGCGGGGGCGAGCATCCGATGGAGCTGACCTACCAGCTGCAGGTGCGGCATCACTGGAAGCCGTGGCTGCAGCCTGGCGTGCAGGCTTTCGGCGAGGTGGGGAAGTGGAACGACTGGCTGCCATACCGGCAGCAGTCGCACCGCGCCGGGCCGGCGGTGTTCGGACACCGCGATATCGGCCGGCAGGAGATCAAGTACGAATTCGCTTACCTGATCGGCAGGAATTCGGCACGCGCGGCGAAGAGTTTTTCGATGCGCGTGCAGCTGGTCTTTTAGAGGTCGAACTGGGCCGACACGCGGAAGGTGCGCGTGGCGCCCGGCATCAGGTAGCCGCCCAGGTCCGGTGTGACGTCGCGCCAGTAGAACTTGTCGAAGGCGTTGTCGATGCCGGCGCGCAGCGTGGTGTGGATGCCGCCGATGCGGGTGTCGTAGGCGCCGCCCAGGTTGAGCACATGGTAGCTCGGCACGAACACCTGGTTCTCCTTGTCGAACGCCTTCTTGCCCGAATAGATCCAGTTGGCGTTGACCGACAGGCCGGCCACTTGCGGCACGGCGTAGTCGGCATACACGGTCGACTTGAAGGCGGCGACGTCGGTGACGCGCTTGCCGTCCATGGCCGCCAGGCCGGTGTCGCGCTGGCGCGTGTTGAGCGCGGTGGCCGAGACGCCCACCATCAGGTCACGCGAGGCGCGCCCATTCAGCGACATTTCCAGGCCGCGGTTCTGCGCGCGGCCGTTGCGCACGTACGTGTTGTGCGCGTCGGTGTATTCCAGGCCCTTGCGGATCTCGAACAGGGCGACGCTGGCGCTCAGGTCGGGATGGATGTCGGCCTTGACGCCCGCTTCCACCTGCTTCGATTTGCCTGGCGCCAGCGCCAGTCCCTGGTTGGTGGTCTGGATCGGCGCGATGCCGCCGTGCTCCAGGCCCTGCGCGTAGGAGCCGTACACCGAGACGTTGGAACGCAGGCTGTACACCAGCGCCACATTCGGCAGCCAGAAGCCGACGTCGGTGTGGGCGGGCGGCAGCGTGGCGTCGCTGATTTCGTCGCGCTTGACCTGCACGTAGCGCGCGCCGGCGTGCAGCTTGAGCTGTTCGTTGAGGCTCAGGATGTCCTGCGCGAACAGGGCGCGTTCGTTGTCGCGGCGGCGTTCGGAGACCGGGCCGCTGGTGCCGGCCGCCGGCGCCACCATGAACGGATGGTAGATGTTGCTGAACGCGGTGCCGTCGGCGCCGGCCTGCACGTACAGGTAGTCGCCCCATTTCTCGCTGTTGCGGAACAGCGATGCGCCGCCGGTGAACTCGTGCTTGATCGAGCCGGTGCTGAACTTGCCCTGCACCAGCGCCTGCACCGTCAGCGGCGATTTCTTCTCGCCCAGGCTGATGTAGTCGTAGACATCGTAGTCGCCGTTGCCGCAGAAGCCGGGGTACAGCAGCTGCGCCGTGCAGCCGTAAGGGAAGGCGGTGTAGTCGTCGCGCTTGAACTGGTGCTGGTTGGCGCTGACGGTGGCGCTCCAGTCGGGCGTGAACAGGTATTCGAAGCGCGCGCCGATGTTGCTGCTGGTGGTTTCCACCGGGCGGCTCCACGGCTGGTTATTGAGCATGGTGTCGGCCGCGATGTTCGGCAGCGTCGCGTTGTTCAGCAGCTGGAAGCCCGGTGCGGTCACCTGCGATTTCTTCTGGTAGTCGGCGTCCACCTGCAGCAGCGCCTGCGGCGAGATCTTCCAGTCGAAGGCGGCCGAGACGAACTTGCGGTTGCCGTCGGCGCCCTTGATGTAGGAGCGCAGGCGCTCGGCCGCGACGTTGACGCGGTAGCCGAAGCGCGGATCGTCGAAGCGTCCGCCCAGGTCGGCGGCGCCGTACAGCGTGCCGCGTTCGCGCTCTTCCAGCACCACGGTGCGCAGCGCGGTTTCGGTCGGGCGCTTGGTGACGTAGTTGACCACGCCACCCGGCGCCGACACGCCCGCCTGCAGGCCGGACAAGCCTTTCAGTACTTCCAGGCGTTCCTTGTTTTCCAGCGGGATCTGGGCGTCGGCCGAGACGGACATGCCGTCCTTGCGATAGCTGGAGGCGTTGTCCAGCTTGAAGCCGCGGATGGAGAACTGCTCCGCGTAGCCGACCGCGTTGTAGGCGTCGCTCAGGCTGGCGTCGAACTTGGCGGCGTCGGTGGTGGAGCGGACCTGGCGGTCCAGCATCTGCAGCGAGGTCATCACGCTGACCGAGGCCGGGGTCTCCAGCAGCGGCGTGTTGGCGAAGCCGGCCACGGAGGCGCGGCTGGCCTGCGCCTTGGCGCCGGTGATCACCACTTCGGGCAGGGCCTGCGCGTCGGCGGAGGCGTCAGTAACGGCTGCGGCGGCGGCCGGGAAGGCCTGGAGCAGCGCCAGCGCGATGGCCGACACTGCGAAACTTGGTTTGTACATGGTGTGCTCTCTGTTGTTCTCGGCTGGGAGCCGCGAAGAGAGCCATCAAAGGAGGGGGAACCACTTTGCGCTTTCCTTCGCTGGCATTATCCAGATCAGGTACGAAGGGTATCTCTCACCCGGCAGCAAAGCTCCAGGACCCCTAGCGAGGCGGTAGTGTAGCACAGGCGCGGGGCGCGGTGCCGTGCGCCGTGTTCCGCGCCGCGCCTTTACACTGGCGGTTTGCGCCGCAGGGCGCCAACGAAGCAGTCACAGCTTTTACGGAGGCGCCATGATGTCCGTGCATTTTGGCGACACCGTGCTGCATCGTGCAAGCGAAAGGGTAGGGATGAGGCAGTCGTATCAAGAGGGGAGCTGGTTTGCGATTCCGTTGCTGGACGGCGGCTACGGCTGGGGGCTGGTGGCACGCCTGTCGCCGGGCAGCAAGATCATGCTGGCGTATCTGTTCGGCCCCAAGCTCGCGCGCCTGCCGTCGCAGGAGGAGCTCAACACCTTGCAGCCGCAGGACGCGGTCAAGGTGCTGCGGGTGGGCGACATGGCGCTCGCCAGCGGCCACTGGCGCGTGCTGGGGGAGGTCGCCGACTGGAACCCGGCGCTGTGGCCGATGCCGCAGTTCTTGCGCCGCGCCGACTCGCTCAAGCGCGCCTGGCGCGTCACGTATTCGGACGCGGACCCGAGCCGCTCGGAACGCGAGGAGTCCGTGCCCTACGATACCGAGGGGCTGGAGGCCGATTCGCTGTACGGTTACGGCTCCACCGAGCTGTTGCTGACCCGCCTGCTGGAGCCGGCCGACCATCCGATCAACCGCGGCAGCGGTGGCGGCGGCGTCAGTCGCAGTTGACGTTCCAGGCCGCGTAGTCGCCCCGGTGCTTGCGCACGGCGACGCGGACGGTCGTGTCGCGGTCGCTTTCAAACACCAGGTTGAACATCACGGACGCGCCGGCCGCCGGCGGCGCCGGTTCGATCGCGCGCAGCGTGAAGGGCAGGGCGCGCTGGCGGATGCAGCGCGAGTTGCCGGCCAGGAGCAGGCGCGCGCGGCTCAGCAGTTCGGGATACTGGCGCAGCAACGCCACCACGTCCTCCGGCGGCAGCGCCTGGTCCATCAGCACCGTGTGCGGGGCGGCGGTGCAGATGGTCTTGGGCTGCGCCAGCCACACATGCCAGCTGGGCGGCTGCGCCGAATCGCTCCAGCGCGCATCCCTGGGCGCCTTGGCGTCGTAGATGAAGCTGGAGCGGATCTGCCGGCACAGGTCGACCGCCGAATGGCGCGGCGCCGAATCGACGCGGGCGATCACCTGCCAGGGCTTGCCGCGCTGGCGCTCGATGTCGAACTCGGGCGCGAACAGCGGCTGCACCACGCGCGCGCCTTTGGACTCGGCCAGCATCTTCTGGCGGTAGTAGTCGTCGAAACTGGCGCGTTCCTCGCCGGTGGGCTGGCGCTGTTCGATGCGCGGCGGCGCGGGCGGCTTGGCGGCGGCGGCCAAAGCCTGGCCTGCCGCGATCAGCAGCAATGCGATCGACAGCGCCCGCATCAAGCCGCCTTCATCACGATCTGGATCTGCAGGCCGCCGCCTTCGCGGTTGCGCACCTGCAGCTCGGCGCCGTGGCGCTGCATCACGCGGTCGACGATGGCCAGGCCCAGGCCGGCGCCATTGGCCTGGCCGCGCGCGGCGTCGAGCCGGGTGAAGGGCTTGAGCAGCTGCTCGATCTGTTCGGGCGGCACGCCGCTGCCGTGGTCCTGCACCTCGATCAGCACGCGGCGCGAGGTGTGCATGCCCTTGATGCTGCACTTGATGTCGATCTCGGTCAGCTCGCTGCCGGGCGTCTTGCCGTAGCGGCGGGCGTTCTCGATCAGGTTGTTGATGACGCGCTTGATGTCGGTGGCGTTGCCCATCACGTGCGCGTTGGGGACGATGTCGGTGTGGATGCGCACGTCCGGCAGCCGGCTGGCCTCATGCGCGGTGTCGCTCAGCAGTTCGCTGACGTCGACGTTGATGAAGCTCGACACCTCGGTCGGCTTGGCGTAGTCGAGGAACTGGCCGATGATGTCGTCCATCTGCGCGATGTCGGACTGGATGCCCTCGCGCGCCTCGTTCGACAGGTTGGCCATCTCCACCTCCAGCTGCATGCGCGCCAGCGGCGTGCGCAGGTCGTGCGAGATGCCGGCCAGGATCACCGCGCGGTCGGACTCCACCTGCTGCAGCTGGTCGACCATCTGGTTGAAGCTGCGGTTGGCCACCATGATTTCCATCGGCCCCTTTTCCGGCAGCGGGTCCGGGCGCTTGCCCTGGGCGAAGGCGCGGGTGGCCTGCGTCAGGCGGCGCAGCGGCAGGTTGATCAGGCTGGAGATGAAGGCCGCGCCCAGCAGCGACACCACCGACACCACGCTGGCCCAGCCCAGCCACTGGATGCCGGTCAGGCCGCGGATGCGCTCGCGCTCGAGCATCAGCCAGTAGGCATCGTCGTCGATCTTGAAGCTGACCCAGAAGCCGGCCACGCCGTTCACGCGCGCCGAGAAGCGGGTGTCCTCGCCCAGCTTGGCCTTGACCAGCTTCTGGATGTCGGGCATCAGCGCGTTGTCGGGCGGCGGATCGACCTTGTCGTCGTCCTCCAGCGTGAACACGCGGATGCCCTCGTTGGACACCAGGTCGAACAGCAGCTCGCGCCGCAGCTCGGGCGCGGAGTGGGTCAGGGCGGCGTGGGTGATGGTGACCACCGAGATCACCTGCGACGAGATCTGCTGCACCTGCGGCTCGTGCTGCACCACGCTGATCATGCCGACCCAGGCTGTCATGCTGGTGGTGGTGAGCGCGCCCAGCAGGAAGAAGGTGCGCCAGAACAGGCCGCTCTTGAGGCTGGCGATGCGGAATGCGAACGGAAACTTCAACTTCATGCGCGCGTCCGCGCCTTAGCGCGGCTGCCCCTCCGGAATGAACACATAGCCCAGGCCCCAGACGGTCTGGATGTACAGCGGGCTCGACGGATCGGGCTCGATCAGCTTGCGCAGGCGCGAGATCTGCACGTCCAGGCTGCGGTCGAACACCTCGTATTCGCGGCCGCGCGCCAGCTCCATCAGCTTCTCGCGCGACAGCGGCTGGCGCGCGTGGCGGGCGAATACTTTTAGTACCGAAAATTCGCCCGTGGTCAGCGGCACGGTCTCGCCGTTTTTCTTCAGCGTGCGGGTGCCCAGGTCCAGGATGAACTGGCCGAACTCGAACGATTGCGGGGTTTCCGACGGCGCGCCGGGGATCTCGTCCGGGCCGCGGCGGCGCAGCACGGCGCCGATGCGCGCCACCAGCTCGCGCGGGTTGAAGGGCTTGGGCAGGTAGTCGTCGGCGCCCATTTCCAGGCCGACGATGCGGTCGACGTCCTCGCCCTTGGCGGTCAGCATGATGATCGGCGTCTGGTCGCCGGCGCCGCGCAGGCGGCGGCAGATCGACAGGCCGTCCTCGCCCGGCAGCATCAGGTCCAGCACCAGCAGGTCGTAGCGCTCGCGCAGCCACAGCTTGTTCATGGCGGTCGCGCTCTCGGCGGTGAAGACGTTGAAGCCCTGCTCGGTCAGGTAGCGCCGCAGCAGGTCGCGCAGACGGACGTCGTCGTCCACTACCATAATCTTGGCCTGGTGGCCATGCTGGTTGGCCGAGGTGTTGCCGGATTCAGTCGTTGTGCTAGTCATGGGGCCTGCCAGATTTGTCATATTCATGTTGCTATGGTAACGTCATAATCGCATTGCGAAAACGTCTGTGACAACCCATTACAAAGTGTTACAAACTTTACCCAATTCGTCTTACCCCCTCAGGTAAAGCATCATACACTCTGGGCATGGATTCAGCTTTTTAGGAACGCCAATGGGCATCGATCACAAAAAAAACTACGCGGCAGCAAGCGCAACTTTTTGCGTTCGATCCCTTCTGGGTGTGCTGTTGCTGAGCGGCGCGGCCGCCATGGCGCACGACGGTTCCGGCGAGCGCGATGCGCCGCGGCGCGAGGATCCACGCGGCCTGCCGGCCCGCGAAGCCCAGCAGGTGCGCCAGGAAGTGCGCCAGCAGGCCGAACCCCGCCAGATCGATCCGCGCAGCTACGAGGCGCGCGCCGAGGAGCAGCGCCGCGCCATGCAGGATGCGGGCCGCAACGCGGAAATGAGCCGCCGCGCCGGGCGCCTGACGCCGGACGAGCGGCGCGACCTGCGCCGCCAGATCAACGAGGTCGGACAGGACATTTACGCCAATCCGCCGCGCCATTGAATCGGATGTTATTGAACTAACATTGATCTGTAGCAATAAGTTCACAGTTATAGTCCGCCTGCCACGGAAATCACTTTCTTTTCCTTGATCTGAGTGTAAGATTCGTTAATTACACGCAATGCCTTCCGGCCGCGTGCCGTTGGGAGAAAGATGGTGGTTCAAGAGGTTGCCCCTGTCGCGCCAGGCGAGGAGCTGCACGCTCCGGGGGCCGGCTTGCCCGTCGGGCTGGCGAAGCGGCCGGACGGCATCTATATCGACCTGTCGCTGTCGCCGCTGACGCTGACCGCCGCCATCAACGAAGTCTTTCATTCCCACTGCTATTTCGCCGGCCTGAACTATCCTGTGCTGAACAAGGCGCTGTACGGCATCGGCCCCGAGGTGGGCAAGCCGGGCTGGGCGCGCATGGCCGACGAGGTGCGCGTGCTGGCGCCCGAGCGCATCGCGCTGTACAAGAATCCCAAGCTGGGGCGCGGCTACGCCGAATACTATTTCGAGACGCTGTACCTGGACGAGATGACGCTGCCCGACGGCACCGTGATCCCCGAGCGGCCGACCCGCCTGGACGTCGACGAGTTCGTGGCCGAGATGTGGAACAAGGGCATCCTGTTCGGCATCGAGGTGGCGGCCGTGGCGGCGGCGATCGCCTCCACCAAGGCCGACCGCATCACCGTGGCCACCGAGCTGGAGCCCGAGCCGGGCCAGGACGCGACGGTGGTCGAGGTGTCGTCCGACCTGCACCGCAGCGACGCGCCCAAGACCCGTGCCGACGGCCGGGTCGACCTGGGCAGCTTCCAGAACCGCTTCCCGCAGATCAAGGCCAACGTGCGGCTGCTCAAGAAGCTGCCGCCGGTGCCGGGCCATCCAGGCTTCGACCTGGCCGGCCGCATGACGCCGGCCGCCGCGCCCAAGGACCTGACGCTGCGCTTCTTCGCCGGCGACGGCACCGAGGCCAGGGAGCTGGAGGACGGCGAGTACCTGGTGTCGACCCGCGAAGGCTTCCTGAACGTGGACGCCAAGTCCAACCGCATCTCCATCACCGATAAAATCGTCAGCACGGACGGCGTCAGCGGGCGCACCACCGGCAACCTGCAGCTGGCCGGCGCCTACGAGGAATTCGGCGACGTGCAGGAGCAGCGCGACGTCACCGGCGGCGACATCACGGTGCACGGCAATGTCTACGGCAACATCCATTCGCGCGGCGGCACCGTGGTGCTGGACCAGAACCTGGTCAGCGGCAGCATCGCCAACGCGGCCGGGAACATCACCGTGACCGGCGTCGCCTCCGGCTCGGTGATCCATACCGCCAAAGGCGCGGTGCATGTCGGCCGGGCCGAGAACTGCGTCATCTCCGGCACCATCGTGACCGTGGGCGAGGCCTCCAACTGCGAGATCATCGCCGACGAGATCCGCATCGAGGTGGCCGAGGGCTGCGCGGTGGCGGGCCGCAACGTGGAAATCGACAGCGCCGGGCCGCGCCGCCGCACCGAGATGGTGGTGTATGTGCTGGTCAAGGACGTGAGCCAGTTCGACCAGGAGATCGCCGACCTGGAACAGCGGGTGGCCGGGTTCGAGGCGGCCAACGTGGCGGCGCAGCAGGAGGCCGAACGCATCGCGGCGGTGCCGGACGTGCGGCGCTACCTGGCGCTGGCGGCCAAGCTGCGCGCCCAGGAGTTGCAGCTCAACGCCGAGCAGAGCCTGCTGCTGCGCAAGATCGCCGGCGCCGTGGCGACCGAATTGCAAGCCATCGCCAAGCTGCGCACCGACCTGCAGGCCGGCCAGACGCAGCAGAAGCTGTTGCGGGACAAGCTGGCGCGCGTGATCGAGCAGAAGGTGGAGGCGGCCGGCATCGCGCGCTGCGGCCTGCGCATGGTCAGCGGCGAGACCATGGTGCGCACCATGCCGTTCCAGGCCGATGTCGCCGCGTTGACGCATCTGCCGGCCAAGGACATCAAGCAGCGCCTGCGCGGCTCGCCCAGCGGCGAACTGCTGTTCTGCGACAGCGCCGGTTCGCTGGACTGGCACCTCAATGCGCGGCAGCGCCCTGTGAACGCCTAGCCATGGCGTGTGCACAATGCGGAGGGTTCATGCTAAGCTGGATTCAACATTAAAAAGTGAAGAAGCGCCGTCCGGACAGGCGGCGTTTCGACGAACATCTTCCTGGGGATTACTGTGTCCGATGACGCAACGGCGCTGGATTTAAACGCGGAGAGCGAGCTGCCAGCAGCGATCGTCAGGCGCGCCGACGGCGTCTATCTGGCCGGCGACGCCACGGCCGTATCCTTCCTGGCGGCGGTCAGCCAGGTGTTCCTCGGCAGCGCCTACTTCGCCAACCTCGATTACGCGCTGTTCGTCAAGCTGCTCTACAACTGCGGGCCGGAGCTGCCGTCCAGCGTGACCAACAAGCCGCTGATACGCATCGCCGACAGCATCGAGCCGTTCCACCCGCCGCGCCGGGCGCTGTACAAGTCCGTCAAGATCATCAACGGCGAGGCCGAATACTATTTCGAGCCGGTGTTCTTCGAGATCCCGGACATGCCGGCGCAACCGGCGCGGCTCAACTTCGACGAATTCGTCTCCGACATGTGGGTCAAGGGCATCCGCTTCGGCATCGACGCGCCGGCCGTGCGCGAGGTCATCGCCAGCGGGCGGGTGGCGCGCATCATCGTCGCGCGCCGGCTCAACCCCACGCCGGGGCGCGACGCCAGCATCGAGGAAGTCTCGCGCGACATCCACCGCAGCAACGCGCCGCGCGAGAAGTCGGACGGCAAGCTCGATCTGCAGGCCTTCCAGAACCGCTTCCCGCAGGTCCAGCCCAACGTCAAGCTGCTGCGCAAGGTGCCGCGCACGCCGGGCGTGCGCGGCTTCGAGCTGTCGGGCATCGTGCTGGAGCCGCCGGTGCCGCGCGATATCGAATTGAGCAGCGTGGCCGGCGAGGGCACGGTGATCGAGCACCTGCGCGGCGGCGAGTTCCTGGTGTCGGCGGTGCAGGGCTTCCTCAGCGTGGACCCGTCCAGCAAGCGCCTGTCGATCGGCCCCAAGATCATCAGCCGCGAGGGCGTCAGCGCGCGCACCACCGGCAACCTGCAGCTGACCGGCGAGTACGAGGAATTCGGCGACGTGCAGGAACAGCGCTCGGTCGAAGGCGGCAACATCACCATCCACGGCGACGTGTTCGGCATCATCGCCTCGCGCGGCGGCGACGTTGTCCTCAGCCGCAACCTGATGGGCGGCACCGTCACCAACGCCGACGGCGGCATACGGGTGCAGGGCGTCGCCTCCGGCTCGGTGCTGCAGACGAAGCGCGGCGAGGTGACGCTGGCGCGCGCGGAGAGCTGCATCATCTCCGGCACGCGGGTGGTGATCGGCGAGGCGAGCAACTGCGAGATCATGGCGGACGAGGTGGTGATCAAGGTGGCCGAGGGCTGCGCCATCGCGGCGCGCAGGATCGAGATCGCCAACGCCGGGCCGCGCAAGCAGAACGAGATGCTGCTCTACACGCTGGTGCCGGACATCTCCAAGTTCGACAAGAAGATCGCCGAGCTGCAGCCGCGGGTGCAGCACGCGGCGCACGAGGCCGGCCTGCGCAAGGCGGAGATCGACGCCATCACCGGCCAGGCCGAGGTGCGCAACTACCTGACGCTGGCCACCCGCCTGCGCAAGCGCGAACTGGTGCTGACGGCCGAGCAGGAGCCGCTGTTCCACAAGATGGCGGAATCGGTGGGGCCGTCGCTGCGCGCTGTGGCCAAGATTTCGCTGGCGATGAAGGCGGCCCAGGTGCAGCAGGAGCAGGCGCAGGAAGAGGTGCACCAGGTGCAGCGGCAGAAGCGCGCCGTGATGAGCGGCTCGCGCTGCATGGTCGAGAAGCTGACCGGCGACGTGCTGCTGCGGACCATGACCTTCGCGCCGGACGGCCCGCCGGCCTACGACCGGCCGGCCAAGGAGGTCAAGGCCAAGGTGCGCACCACGGCGGCCGGCATGAGCACCATCTACGCCGGCAGCGCCGGGCCGATCGCCTGGGCGCCGGAGACCGAGTAAGCTACAAGTTGATTTTGCCGCGCAGCTGTTTGCGCTCGCCGTCCCTGGTTTTGCCGTCGAGCCGCTTGCGCTGCGAGCTGCGGGTGGGCCGGGTGGGGCGGCGCACGGCGGGCAGCACGGCCACGCTGTCGACCAGTTCCTGCAGGCGGCGCAAGGCTTCCTCCTTGTTGGCTTCCTGGCTGCGCGACTGCTGCGCCTTCAGCACGATCACGCCATCCTTGGTGATGCGCTGGTCGCGCATGGCCAGCAGGCGCTCCTTGATATGCTCCGGCAGCGACGAGTTGGCGATGTCAAAGCGCAGGTGCACCGCGCTCGACACCTTGTTGACGTTCTGCCCGCCCGGCCCTTGGGCGCGGATGGCGGTGAACTCCACTTCATTCACATCGATCACGGCGCGAACCTCACCGGCTGGGCCACCGACCACGACTCGCCCTCGGTGGCGTGCGCGCGGCGGCTGACAAGATCGCGGAACAGCGGATGGCGCAAGGCCTCCTCGGTGCGCAGCACCGGCGAGACGCAGCAGTCGGCGACGGCGAAGGCCTCGGTCCATTGGGCCAGCGTGCGGGTGGCGAACAGCGCATCCAGTTCGGCCTTGAGCGCCATCGCATCCTCGCCGCCGACCTGCTGGCCCAGCTGCCAGTGGCGCGGCTTCAGGTCCGGCCGTTGCAGCACGTCGCAGCAGGCCTGCCAGAACTTGAGCTCCAGCGCGCCGACCGCCATGTGGCGGCCGTCGGCGGTGCGGTAGACGTTGTAGCAGGGGACGCCGCCGGTCAGCAGGTCGCGCCCGGGCGCGGCGGGCGCGCCATTGTTGACCGCCACCAGCGGCATGATGTTGTGGGCCATGACGGCGGCCGTCATCGAGACATCGACAAAGCGCCCGGCGCCGCCCATCTTGACCGCCACCAGCGCCGCCAGGATGCCTTGCAGCGCCGATTGCGCGCCGCCCAGCAGGTCGCCCACTTGCAGGTTGGGCAGGGCGGGCACACCGTCGGCGCCGGCGTTCTGCTCCAGCATGCCGGCGTAGCCGATGTAGTTGATGTCGTGCCCGGCCAGCTGCGCAAAGGGGCCGTGCTGGCCGTA
Source organism: Duganella vulcania (assembly GCF_009857655.1). Classification (NCBI taxonomy): domain Bacteria; kingdom Pseudomonadati; phylum Pseudomonadota; class Betaproteobacteria; order Burkholderiales; family Oxalobacteraceae; genus Duganella; species Duganella vulcania. The sequence continues at coordinate 62,969 of NZ_WWCX01000002.1, read as the reverse complement.
GCCGGAGATCGCGCACATCACCAGCTTGGGATTGCGCTGCCGGAGCACCTGCCAGCCCAGTCCCAGCTTGTCCATCACGCCGGGCCGGAAGCTTTCGACCAGCACGTCGGCCGTCTCCACCATCGCCAGCAACTGCTCGCGGTGGGCGGCGTCCTTCAGGTCCAGCCGCATCATCCGCTTGCCGCGGTTGACCGCGACGAAGAACTGCGACACCTCGTTGCGCACCGGCCCCATGGCGCGCGCGTAGTCGCCGGGACCGGGGTCTTCGATCTTGATCACTTCCGCGCCCATGTCCGCCAGGTGCATGGTGGCCACGGGGCCGGGCAGCAGGCGCGTGAGGTCCAGCACGCGAATGCCGCTGAGGGGGAGTTCTGTCGTCATGGGTTCATTGTAGCAAACGAACAACCGCTGACCCGGCGAATATTGACGCCGCTCAACGACCGCGGCCGGGGACGAAGGTAGGATGGCACATGCCTGTAACCGCACGTCCCGGACGAAAGGATCATCATGCCTTCATTGACTATGCAGTCCACCAGCGCCGATACCGCCATCGCGCCGGGCCAGTATCTGGTATTCCGGCTGGGTGGACTGGACTACGCGCTGGACTTCAGCAAGGTGCAGGAGCTGCGGCCCTTGAAGGCGCTGGAGCGCTTTTCATCGGAGGGGGAGATCGTGGCCGGGGTGGTGGTGTCGCGCGGCGTGATCATGCCGATCGTCGACATGCGCATCGCCTTCGGGCCGCGCCCGCAGGAGCATGACCCGCTGACGGACGTGATCATCCTCAAGCTGTCGAGCTGCGTGATGGGGATGGTGGTGGACGGGGTGACGGATATCGTGCAGCTGACGCTGGGGCAGATCCAGCCCATCCCCGGCGCCAGCGCGGTGGAGTACCTGGTCGGCATCGGAGAGGCCGACGGGCGCCGCCTGATCGTGGTCGACATCGATAAGCTGATGTCGATCCAGAAAGTGCCGATGGGCGCCCGCCAGGCCGCGTAGGCTTTTTAGGCCAGCGCTTCCAGCTGTTCCTGCAATTCCAGCCATTCAGCCTCCAGCTGGCCGAGATCCTTGGTGAAGAAGGATTGATCGGCCAGCAGCTGTTTCAGCTTGGCCTTGTTGGCGGCGTCGTAGATCGACGATTCGCCCAGGGCCGCATCCACATCGGCTTTCTGCGCGCTGCGCTTGGCGATCTGCTCGTCCAGGCGCTTGATCTTCTGCTCCAGCGGCTTGCGCAACGTGGCCAGGCGCTGGCGGTCTTCCGCCTCCTTGCGCTTTTGTTCCTTGCTGTTGACCACCGGCGCGGCCGATGGCGGCGCGACCGGCGAGGCCACCGGGAAGTCGGTCTTGTTGGCGTTGCCGGCGGCCGGCAGCACGTCGGTTCCCTTGCCCATCTTGGTCTGCAACAGCCAGTCCTTGTAGTCATCCAGGTCGCCGTCGAACGGCTGCAGCTTGCCGTCGGCGACGATGATGAACTGGTCGGTGGTGGCGCGCAGCAGGTGGCGATCGTGCGAGACCACGACCAGCGTGCCTTCGAACTGCGCCAGTGCTTCGGTCAGCGCCTCGCGGGTTTCCAGGTCCAGGTGGTTGGTCGGTTCATCGAGCAGCAGCAGGTTGGGGCGCTGCCAGACGATCAGGGCCAGCGCCAGGCGGGCCTTCTCGCCGCCCGAGAACGGCGCGATCGAGCTGGTGACCATGGTGCCGGGGAAGTTGAAGCCGCCCAGGAAGTTGCGCAGCTCCTGTTCGCGCACGGTCGGCGCGATCTTCGCCAGGTGCCACAGCGGCGATTCGTCGTGGCGCAGCATCTCCACCTGGTGCTGGGCGAAGTAGCCGATGTTCAGGCCCTTGCCCATGGTCGCGTCGCCGGTCAGCGGCGACAGCTCGCCGGCGATGGTCTTGATCAGCGTCGACTTGCCGGCGCCGTTCACGCCCAGCAGGCCGATACGCTGGCCGATCTGCAGCGAGAACTTGATGTTGTTGACGATGGTCTTGTGGGTGATCTCGCCGGTCGCTTCGCTCTCGATCTTGTAGCCGGCGTCGACGTCCTCCATCACCAGCAGCGGATTCGGGGCGCTGAGCGGCTCGCGGAACTCGAACGAGAATTCGGCGGCGGCGCGCAGCGGCGCCAGTTCTTCCATCTTGGCCAGCGCCTTCATGCGGCTCTGCGCCTGGCGGGCCTTGGAGGCCTGCGCCTTGAAGCGGTTGACGAAGGACTCCAGGTGGGCGCGCTTGCGCTGCTGCTTTTCCAGCGCGCCGGCGGCCAGGATCATCTGCGCCGCGCGCTGGCGTTCGAAGGACGAGTAGTTGCCCGAGTAGCGTTTCAGCTTGCGCTCGTCGATGTGCACCACCACGTTGACCACCTCGTCGAGGAAGTCGCGGTCGTGGGAGATGATCAGCAGGGTGCCGGTGTAGCGTTTGAGCCAGTCTTCCAGCCAGATGATCGCGTCCAGGTCCAGGTGGTTGGTCGGTTCATCGAGCAGCAGCAGGTCGGAAGGGCACATCAGCGCCTGCGCCAGGTTCAGGCGCATGCGCCAGCCGCCGGAGAAGCTGGCCACCGGCTGCTGCATCTGGTCGATCGAGAAGCCAAGGCCCAGCAGCAGCTGTTCGCCGCGCGACTGCACAGTGTAGGCGTCGGCGTCGGCCAGGGCGCTGTAGATCTCGCCGATGGCGATGCCGTTCTCGGACGATTCGGGCTCCGCTTCCAGGCGCGCCAGTTCCGCCTCCAGCTTGCGCAGGGTGACGTCGCCGTCGATGGCGTAATCGAGCGCCGCGCGTTCCAGCGGCGGGGTTTCCTGCGCCACGTAAGCGACGCGCCATTTGGCCGGGAAGTCGATCTCGCCCTGGTCCGGGTGCAGCTCGCCGCGCATCATCGCGAACAGGCTGGATTTGCCGGCCCCGTTGGCGCCGATCAGGCCAATCTTGTCGCCGGGGTTGAGGGTGACATCGACCTGCTCCAGCAGCGGCTTAATACCGCGCATCAGGCTTACTTGAATAAAGCGAATCATCGGTTCTTGTTCTTCTAAAGTAGGTATTACAACTTCAACTGGTCTGCGGTCAGCAGGAAGACCATGTCGTCGCCATTGCTGGTGGTGAGCCAGGTCAGGCCCAGTTCACCGAAGGCCGCCTCGGCGAACCCGCGCTCATTGCCGATTTCGACGATCAGGATGCCGTCGTCGGTCAGGCGTTCTGCTGCGCCGGCGACGATCTTGCGCACCAGGTCCATGCCGTCCTTGCCGCCGTCCAGCGCCAGTTCAGGCTCGGCGCGGTACTCCATCGGCAGCTTGCTCATCGACGACGAGTTCACATACGGCGGGTTGGTGATGATCAGGTCATACTTCTTGTCCGGCACATTGGTGTACAGGTCGGACTGGATCAGCGTCAGGCGGTCTTCCAGCTTGTAGGTGGCGACGTTTTTCTTCGCCACTTCCAGCGCGTCGGCCGAGATGTCCACCGCGTCCACGTGCGCGTCAGGGAAGGCGTCGGCCAGCATGATGGCCAGGCAGCCGGAGCCCGTGCACAGCTCCAGCACATTGGCCACGTTCTCAGGCTCGTTGACCCACGGCGCGAAGTACTGCGGGATCAGTTCCGCGATGAAGGAGCGCGGCACGATGGTGCGCTCGTCCACGTAGAAGTTGTAGGTGCCCAGCCACGCCTCGTTGGTGATGTAGGCGGCCGGCACGCGCTCGTTGGTGCGGCGGTCGATGACGGCCATGACCGCGTCGATCTCCTCCGGCAGCAGCCTGGCGTCCAGGAACGGGTCCAGGCGGTCCAGCGGCAGCTTGAGCGTGTGCAGGATCAGGTAGGCCGCTTCGTCGAAGGCCTCGACGCTGCCATGGCCGAAGAACAGCTTGGCGGTGTTGAAGCGGGTGACGGCGTAGCGCAACAGGTCGCGCGGCGTGGTGAAAGGAGTCGTGTTCATGGCTATCTCGGTAAAACAGTAATCGGTTTGCGCACGCCGCGCCGCCAGCCAGGCATCAGGCCAGCAGGTTTTCCAGCGTACGGCGATAGATATTCTTCAGCGGATCGACAAAACGCAGCTCGATATGCTCGTCGATCTTGTGGATACTTGCGTTGGGAGGCCCGAATTCTATCACCTGAGGGCAGATCTGAGCGATAAAGCGTCCGTCCGAGGTGCCGCCGGTGGTCGACAGTTCGGTGTCGACGCCGGTTTCCGACTTGATCGCGGCCGACAGCGCATCGCTCAACACGCCGCGCGGCGTCAGGAACGGCAGGCCGCTCAGCGCCCATTTCAGGTCGTAGTGCAGGTTGTGCTTGTCCAGGATGGCGTGCACGCGGCGCTTGAGTTCCTCGTGGGTGCTGGCGGTGGAGAAGCGGAAGTTGAAGTCGATGACCATCTCGCCGGGGATGACGTTGTTGGCGCCCGTGCCGGCGTTAATGTTGGACATCTGCCAGGAGGTCGGCAGGTAGTACTCGTTGCCCTCGTCCCAGCGCTCGGCCACCAGCTCGGCCAGCGCCGGCGCGGCCAGGTGGATCGGGTTGCGCGCCAGCTGCGGGTAGGCGATGTGGCCCTGCACGCCCTTGATCGTCAGCTTGCCCGACAGCGAGCCGCGGCGGCCGTTCTTGATCATGTCGCCCAGCGTCTCGTCGGAGGTCGGCTCGCCGACGATGCAGTAGTCCAGCGTCTCGCCGCGCTCCTTGAGGAGATTGCAGACCACCACGGTGCCGTCGATGGCCGGGCCTTCCTCGTCGCTGGTGATCAGGAAGGCGATCGAGCCTTTATGGTCGGCGTGGGCGGCGACGAACTCCTCGCAGGCCACCACGAAGGCGGCGATCGAGGTCTTCATGTCGGCCGCGCCGCGGCCATACAGCTTGCCGTCGCGGTGGGTCGGGTTGAAGGGCTCCGAGCGCCATTGCTCGACCGGGCCGGTGGGCACCACGTCGGTATGACCGGCGAACACCAGCACCGGCGAGGTGGTGCCGCGGCGCGCCCACAGGTTGGTCACGCCGTTCGATTCGATCACTTCGCAGGCGAAGCCCAGCGGCGACAGCAGGTCGATCAGGTGCTGCTGGCAGCCCTTGTCGTCGGGGGTGACAGAGGAGAGGGCGATCAGCTTTTCGGTCAGCGCCAGGGTCTTGGATGGAGTCATGTTCAGAGGTCGAAAATTTGTTTGTACTGGGCGTCGGAGAAGGAGACGGCGAAGGTGCCGTCCTTGTCCAGCACCGGGCGCTTGATTACGGAGGGGAATTCGAGCATCAGCGCGATGGCGCTGTCGTCGTCGACGATGGCGGCCTTGCGCTCGTCCGGCAGGCCGCGCCAGGTCGTGCCTTTTTTATTGACCAGCACATCGCGCGGCAGGTGCTGGAGCCAGCCGGCCACGGTCTCGCGGCTCAGGCCCTGTTTTTTAAAGTCGTGGAAGACGAAGTCCTGCTGCTGGGCGGCCAGCCAGACGCGGGCCTTTTTGACGGTATCGCAGTTCGGGATGCCGTAGAGGGTAATTTTCATAGCTTGAAGAAGAAGTGCAGTGCGCGGAGGAGCAATAGAATACCACGGGCGGGACCGTCGGGCGGGCGGCTGGTCGATGGCGTGACTGTTGTTGAAAAGTCACGTTATCAGCGAAGTTAAAATTTTTGTCATATTCCTGTCATTTAATACAATCTTAAGTGTTACATTGGAAACGTTGTGGATTGTATTACTGGCCCGTGTGGCCAGCTGGCCCAGGGGCTAGATTCCTCCTGGAATTAAATGACGACTCTTTCAACTTTAAAACCTATGAAACTATCCGCTATCGCTTCCAAGGCTGCGATCAGTGCAGCTTTCCTGTGCATCAGCACTTCGTCCTACGCATCGTTTACCGAGGGTTTCGACACGCCCGGCGTGTTGCCCGCCGGCTGGGTCACCCAGAACCTGAGCACGCGTAATTCCACCGGCAATCCGTGGTCGGTTGCGGAGGGCATCCAAGATGAGTTCGGTGATATCGTGGTGTCGCCGCATGCCGGCAACGGCATGGCCCTGGTCAACTACACGTCCATCGGCAGTGGGATCGGCACCATCAACAACTGGCTGATCTCGCCGGTGATCACCGGCCTGCGCAACGGCGACACCTTCAGCTTCTACACCACCACCGTGCCGAACTCGGAGTATCCGGACCGCTTGGAATTCCGCATGAGCACGGGCAGCGGTACCGGGGTCGGCAGTTCCACCACCAGCGTGGGCAGCTTCACCACCATGCTGCTTTCCGTCAATCCAACGGTGGGCGTCGGTGGCTATCCGGAAGACTGGACCAAATACACGGTGACCCTGAGCGGCCTGAGCGCGCCGATCGACGGGCGCGTCGCGTTCCGCTATTTTGTGCCGAGTGGCGGCCCCAGCGGCGATAACTCCAACATCATCGGTGTGGACGACTTCAGCTATGTCTCGGCGGTGCCGGAGCCGGGCAGCGTCTCGATGCTGCTGGCGGGCGTGGGCGTGCTGGCCGGCCTGCAGCGCCGCCGCCAGAAAGCGCAGCGCGCCGCCTGACGATAAACGCCAGAACGCTCGTTGCACTAAGGCCGGCCGCATGATGCTCATGCGGCCGGTTTTTTTTGGTGGCGGCGCCGCCACGCCCCCTCGGCTTTCGCCCCACTCCCGCGACCTTTACGATTACAATTCCATAAATATCATTCTTCACGGAAATATCATTTTGGGCATCCCAGCGCACCCATGACCGAATCCGAAGTCCTGCCGGCGCCACCGTCCGATTCGCTGGTGCGGCGCCTGACCCGGCTCAACTTGCAGCTGCTCAGCGTGACCATGCTGCTGACCTTTGTGCTGCTGGCGACGGCCACCTGGTACGTCGCGCGCGGCCGGCAGGTGCATGCGGCGCAACTGAGCGCGCAACTGCTGGCCAACAGCGTCTCGCCGATGATGGTGTTTGCCGACCGTCCCGCCGCGCAGACCGAGCTCGAAGCCTTTTCCCGCCGCAGCGACCTGTTGCTGGTGCAGGTGCAAACGCCGGCCGGCGCGGTGTTCGCGCAGTGGCAGGCCGGCGGCGCGGCCGCGCCGCGCGTCGCGCCGCCGGTGGCGATGGACCGGCTGGCCGATGCCACCCGCGTCACGATGCAGGAGCTGGAAGTGTGGGAGCCGATCCGGCTGAAGGACGAGGTGGTGGGCGTGCTGGTGCTGCGCGAAAGCCTGGCCGGCCTGCGGATGGCGGTGCTGACCATCAGCGCGGTGGCGGCGGTGCTGATCGCGCTGGCGATCCTGGTGGCGTGGCGCGGCCTGCTGCTGGTGCAGCGGCGCGCCTTGGCGCCGCTGGTGGAGTTGTCGCGCCTGGCCGAGCATATCGCCCGCGAACGCGATTACGGCAAGCGCGCGACCGTCTATCGCCGCGACGAGGTGGGCCGCCTGACCGAACGCTTCAACGACATGCTGAAGCGGATCGAAGTGTGGCAGGCCGACCTGCACCTTCAGCTGGAGCAGGAACAGGAGGCCGGCCAGCAGTTCCAGCGCCTGGCGCTCAAGGACAGCCTGACCGGCCTGCCCAACCGCCTGTTCTTCCAGGGCGAGCTGCAGCGCTACCTGGCGGCGAGCGTGGAGCACGGCGAGTTGATGGCGCTGATGTTCATCGACCTGGATAATTTCAAGACGGTCAACGACAAGCATGGCCACGACGCCGGCGACGAAGTGCTGTGCGAAGTGTCGCGCCGGATGGCCGGCGTGGTGCGCTCGCGCGATGTGCTGTGCCGCCTGGGCGGCGACGAATTCGCGCTGATCCTGCCGGCGCTGCCCGACCAGGCGGCGGCCGAGCAGCTGGCGCAGCGCCTGATCGACGCGGTGCGCGTGACGCTGACGATACGCGGCGAGGTGATGCCGATCGGCGCCACCGTGGGCCTGGCGTTCGCGCCGGTGGACGCCAGCGACGCCACCGACTTGCTCAACGCCTCCGACCAGGCGATGTACGAAGCCAAGCGCGCAGGCAAGAACACCTTCAGGAGGGCGCGGCATGCGGATGCGTAAATCCGCCGTGCTGCTGTCGGCGCTCTGGTGCGCATCGGCCGCGCTGGCGCAGCAGCAGGCGCCGGCCAGCCTGGAGGAGCTGCTGCGCCAGACGCCCACCGACGTCACGCGCGACATCGAGGAATCCACCTCGTCGCGTTTCGCGCAGAGCGCATCGCAGGCGCCGTCCGTCACCTACGTGGTCACGGACACCGACATCGCCCGCCACGGCATGCGCAACATGGCGGACATCCTGCGCAGCATGCCGGGCCTGTACGTGACCGGGGACGGCAACTTCAGCTACGTCGGCGCGCGCGGCCTGGGACGGCCGGGCGACTTCAACGCGCGCCTGCTGTTCCTGGTCGACGGCATGCGCATCAACGAAAACATCTACGACGCCGGCCTGCTGGGTTCCGAGTTCTTCGTCGACGTCGACCTGATCGACCGCGTCGAATACGCGCCGGGGCCGGGCTCCGCGCTGTATGGCAACAACGCCTTCTTCGGCGTGGTCAACATCATCACCAAGGGCACCGACAAGCTGAATGGCCTGCAGGTGCGTGTCAATGTGGACACGGACCGCAAGCGCGAAGTGCGCGCCAGCGCCGGCCACCGCTCGGAGCAGGGCTGGGAAGCGTCGCTGGCGCTGAGCGCCTTCAGGAAGGACGCCATCGCCGCGCCGTTCCCGCTGCCGGCGGAGGACGCGGCGCCCTACAAGGATCTGAACTGGGACCGCGGCCAGCGCCTGCTGGCCATGGGCCGCTACGGCGGCTGGACGCTGCGCGCGGGCCTGAGCCACCGCGAGCTTGGCAGCCCGGCCATCCTGCCGCCGGAGGCGCCGGTGCACATGGTCCAGGACCGCAACATCTACAACAACAACTTCGTGTCGGCCGAATACCAGCGGGACCTGGGGGGCGACTGGAGCCTGTACGGCGCCGTCTCGTCCAAGCGCAGCGATTACCTGAGCGTGTACCCCTTCGTGCGCCTGGACGCGACGACGTTCGAATTCGACAATCTCGGCCTGGGCCGCTGGTACAACCTGGACCTGCGCGTCAGCACCCAGCGCTGGCGCGGCCACGAATTGATGGCGGGCTTCGAATACCAGTACGACCGCACGCAGGCTATCCTCGCCGGCCCGGTGGGCGAGGAGCCCGACGCCGCCTTCTTCGGCCGCAATCGGCGGCGCGGCCTGTTCGTGCAGGATTCCTGGCGGTTGAACGACGCCCACCGCGTGACGCTGGGCCTGCGCCGCGACAGCACCATGGTGGGCGGCACCAACACCAATCCGCGCCTGGCCTGGATCTGGAGCGGCGTGCCCGACGCGTCGCTCAAGCTGATGTACGGCAGCGCCTACCGCGAGGCCAACCTGTTCGAGTTCCAGGTCAACGCGCCGCTGGAGGCGCCGCTGCCGTCGCCGGAACGCATACGCACGCTGGAGCTGGCGTGGGAGCATGCGCTGAACCACAATTTCCAGTACCGGGCCTCGGCGTATGCATCGCGCCTGCGTGACCTGATCAGCATCAGCCAGGAAAGCGGGGTATTCGAAAACAGCGGCAGCATCCGCAATATCGGCGCGGAGCTGGGGCTGGAGCGGCGCTGGGCCGGCGGCCAGCAATTGCAGGCGGCGGTGTCCCTGCAGCGCACCACCGATGCGGCGGGCCGCCGCCTGGACAATTCGCCGCGCGCGCTGGCCAAGCTGCTGTATAGCCAACCGCTGCAAGGCGACCGGCTGCGGTTGTCGTGGCAGGTGCTGGGCCAGAGCCGCCGCTCCATCGGACCCGTGGCCCTGCCGGGATATGCGCTGCTCAACAGCACCCTGCTGTGGCGTCCCGGCGAGGGGACCGATATCGCGGTCTCGTTGTACAACATCGCCAATGTACGCTATGACGACGCGCCGTCCGGCATCGACCAGCAGTTCAGGCAAGAGGGGCGGGTGCTGCGTTTCTCGTTGACCAGGCAGTTCGGCCTATGAGGCCCTTGCGCCTCGCCTGGCTGCTGCTGCCGGTGCTGGCCGCGCTGGCGGCGCCCGCGCGCGCGGGGCAGGACCAGCTGCAACTGAAGGCGGCCTTCATCTACCGCTTCGCCCAGCTGACGCAATGGCCACCGCCGCCGCTGCACGAGTTCACCTACTGCGTGGCGGGCGACGCACCGTTGCAGGACGCCCTGCGCCGGCTGATGCAAGCCACCCCGGGCGGCGTGCCGGTCCACACGCTGCAGCTGAACGAGCCGCAGCGCGTGCCGCAATGCCAGCTGCTGGTGTTGGGGGCGGGTGTGCGGGGCGACCTGCGGCGCTGGCAAGAGGTGCTGGCGGACGATCCGGTGCTGGTGGTGGGCGACAGCGCGGAGTCGTTCCGCGGCGGCGCCATCATCGGGCTGGTGATCGAACCGAACGGCCTGGCCTTCCGCATCAATCAAACGGAAGCCAGGCGGCGGGGGCTGGCGATCAGCTATCAGATGCTGAAGCTGGCGCGCGAGGTGAAGTAGGGCGCTTCGGGCGCCTCAGGTGTTGAGCGTGAACTCGGTGAACGACGCCTCGTCCGGCGGCGGCTTGGTTTCCGGCTCGGCCTGGGCGTTCTTGCTGTCCGGGCCATTGTTCAGTAGCCACAGCAGGTTGGTGGCCGAATCGGCGTTGGCCAGCGCCTCGTCCTGGCTGATCAAGCCGTCCTGCACCAGCTTGAGCAAGGCCAGTTCGAACGACTGCGAACCGGGCGACATGCTCTTCTCCATCGCCTCCTTGATCTGGCCGATCTCGCCTTTTTCGATCAGGTCCGAGATGTAGCGGGTGTTGACCATCACCTCCACCGCCGCCGTGCGCGTGCCGCCGTTGATCGAGCGGACCAGGCGCTGCGAGACGATCGCCTTCACCGTGGACGACAAGTCCTGCAGCAGCGCGGCGCGGTTCTCGATCGGGTAGAAACTGATAATACGATTTAGCGCGTTATAGCTGTTGTTGGCGTGCAGGGTCGCCAGCACCAGGTGGCCCGACTGCGCATACGCCAGCGCGGCGGCCATGGTTTCCTTGTCGCGGATCTCGCCGATCAGGATGCAGTCCGGCGCCTGGCGCATGGAGTTGCGCAGCGCCGTGTGGAAGTCCTTGGCGTCGCTGCCGATCTCGCGCTGGTTGACGATGGATTTCTTGTTCTTGAACAGGTACTCGATCGGGTCTTCCAGCGTCAGGATATGGCCGGAGCGCAGTTCGTTGCGGTGGTCCAGCATCGAGGCGATGGTGGTGGACTTGCCGGAGCCGGTCGAGCCGACCAGCAGCAGCAGGCCGCGCTTTTCCATGATCAGGTCCGCCAGCACCGGCGGCAGCTGCAGGTCGGCCAGCACCGGTATGGTGGCGGGCACGAAGCGGAATACGGCGGAGATGGTGCCGCGCTGCCTGAACGCGGAGAGGCGGAAGCGGCCCATGTTCGGCACCGACACGCCCATGTTCAGCTCATTGGTCGCCACCAGTTCCTCCATCTGCGCGGGGGAGGCGATCTCCGACAGCAGCGAATGAATGTTGTCCGGCTCGAGCTTTTGCTGATTGATGGGGATCAGGTTGCCGTTGATCTTGATGTGCACCGGCGAATTCACCGCGAAGAACATGTCCGACGCGTTCTTTTCCTTCATCAGCTGGAACAGGCGTTCCATGGCCATGGCACTCTCCTCAGTATCAAAAAAAACGGGGACTGCAAAGAGTCCCCGGTTCTTGTTGCCTGCTTAGATACCGCGCAGCAGTTCGTTGATGCCGGTCTTGGCGCGGGTCTTGGCATCCACGCGCTTGACGATGACCGCGCAGTACAGCGAGTACTTGCCGTCGTCCGAAGGCAGGTTGCCCGAGACGACCACCGAACCCGCAGGCACGCGGCCGTAGGTCACCTCGCCGGTGGCGCGGTCGTAGATCTTGGTCGACTGGCCGATGTACACGCCCATCGAGATCACCGAGTTCTCTTCGACGATCACGCCTTCGACGATTTCCGAACGGGCGCCGATGAAGCAGTTGTCTTCGATGATGGTCGGATTGGCCTGCATCGGCTCCAGCACGCCGCCGATGCCGACGCCGCCGGACAGGTGGACGTTCTTGCCGATCTGCGCGCACGAACCGACGGTGGCCCAGGTGTCGACCATCGCGCCTTCATCGACGTAGGCGCCGATGTTGACGTAGGAAGGCATCAGCACCACGTTCTTGGCGATGAAGGAGCCACGGCGCGCCACGGCAGGCGGCACCACGCGGAAGCCGCCCTTGGCGAAATCCTCGGCGGTGTAGTTGGCGAACTTGGTCGGTACCTTGTCGTAGAACTGCATGGTGCCGTCGGACGGCATCTGCACGTTGTTCTCCAGGCGGAAGGACAGCAGCACGGCTTTCTTGACCCACTGGTTCACCACCCAGTCGCCGGTGGTTTTTTCGGCCACGCGGATGGTGCCGGCGTCCAGGCCCGCGATCACGTGCGAAACCGCGTCACGCAGTTCGGCGGTGCCGTTGGCTGGATTGATGTTGGCGCGGTCTTCCCATGCCTGGTCGATGATTTGCTGGAGTTGTTGGCTCATGATGTGCGATCTTATTTGTTAAGGGACTTGCAAAATTGGACGATGCGCTGCGCCGCTTCCAGGCCTTCCTCCGTCTCGGCGACCAGCGCCATGCGGATGCGGTTGCGGCCCGGATTGGCGCCGTGCGCGTCGCGCGCCAGGTAGCTGCCCGGCAGTACCGTGACATTATATTCGGCGTACAGGCGCTGGGCGAATTCGGTGTCCGACAGGCCGGTCCGGCTGACGTCGGCCCACAGGTAGAAGCCGGCGTCCGGCAGTTCGACCTGCAGCACCTCCTGCAGCAGCGGGGTGATGGCGGCGAACTTGGCGCGGTATTTTTCGCGGTTCTGTTCGACGTGGGTCTCGTCGTTCCAGGCCGCGATCGACGCAGCTTGCACGGAAGGGCTCATGGCTCCGCCGTGATAGGTGCGGTACAACAGGAATTTTTTAAGCACGTCGGCATCGCCGGCCACGAAGCCCGAGCGCATGCCCGGCACGTTGGAGCGCTTCGACAGGCTGCTGAACACCACCAGGCGCGCGTAGGGCTTGTCCACCGTGGACAGGCCCAGCGTGTGGGCCGCTTCCAGCGCGCCCAGTGGCGCCTTGTCGCCGTGGTAGATCTCGGAGTAGCACTCGTCGGCGGCGATGATGAAGTTGTAGCGCTCGGACAGGGCGAACAGGTTCTCCCAGTCGGTCAGCGTCAGCACGGCGCCGGTCGGATTGCCGGGGGAGCACAGGAACAGCAGCGACACGCGCTCCCATACCGAGGCCGGGATGCTGTCGTAGTCGCAGCCGAAGTTGCGGGCCGGGTCGGAGTTGACGAAGTACGGCTCGGCGCCGGCCAGGTAGGCCGCGCCTTCATAGATCTGGTAGAACGGATTCGGGCTGATGACCAGCGACTTGGCCGAAGGGTCGATCACGGTCTGCGCCAGCGAGAACAGCGCCTCGCGCGAGCCGTTCACCGGCAGCACCTGGGTGGCCGGATTGAGCTTGGGGATGCCGTAGCGGCGTTCCAGCCAGCCGGCGATGGCGCCGCGCAGCGCGTCCGAGCCTATGGTGGTCGGGTAGGTGGCCAGGCCGTCCACATTGTCGATCAGCGCCTGCTGGATGAAGCGCGGCGTCGGGTGTTTGGGTTCGCCCATGCCCAGGCTGATGGCCTTGTGCTGGGGACTGGCGGTCACCTGCGCGAACAGCTGGCGCAGTTTTTCGAACGGATAGGGTTGCAGCTTGTCGAGATGTGGATTCACTTGGCGGACCGGGTGCGGAACGTTGAAAAAAGAACAGCGTAGACAGCCATTATAGCGCCTCCGCGCGGGCCTCGTCGTGTGGCGCCTGGCATGGCGTTTAGTGGGCTTGCTACCAATGCCAAATAATAAACATGTGAGATACTGCGGGCCTTGATTCCCATAGAGACATCGCATGAAACAGGATGAGACGACGTTGGACGCGGAGGTCAGCCGGCGCGTGATGGTGCTGCGGCTGGCGACTGGCCTGGCGCAGGGCGCGCTGCTGTACTGGCTGTACCAGGCCGACCAGGGCGCGTGGTGGCCGGCCGGGATGCCGTATGTGATGACGCCACTGGTGATGGCCGGCCTGTTGCTGCCGGCGATGCTGATATCGGCCATGGGCCATATGGCGCCGAAGAAGGTGGCGCTGTGGATGCTGGCCGCCGCCGTCCTGGTGCTGGTGATGGCGCTGCATGCGGTCAGCCGGGATGCCGGCTTGTGGCCAGGTGCAGGCCAGCTTGGACGCGGCGTGTTCACGCCGCGCTCCGGTCCAGTGGTGGTCTTCGGCGGGGTGTTCATGTACATCGCCCATGTGCTGGTGATGGCGGGGGCGTCGGACAAGCGCCTCGTCGCCAGCTACGACACCTACTTCGAACTGGCCTGGAAGCTGACGGTGCAGCTGATGTTCTCGGTGTTCTTTGTCGGCGCACTGTGGCTGGTGCTGTTGATGGGCAGCGGCCTGTTCTCGATGGTGAAGCTGAACTTCTTGAAGCACATGATGGAGCAGTCGTGGTTCGTGGTGCCGGTGGTCTGCTTTGCCTGGTCGTGCGCGATGCACATCACGGACGTGCGGCCGGCCATCGTGCGCGGCATCCGCAGCCTGCTGCTGGTGCTGCTGTCGTGGATACTGCCGGTGGCGGCGGTGCTCGTGAGCGGCTTCCTGTGCGCGCTGCCATTCACGGGATTGGACGTGCTGTGGGCCACCCGCCACGCCACCTCGCTGCTGCTGGCGGCGGACGCGGTGCTGATCGTTCTGATCAACGCGGCCTTCCAGAACGGCCACGCCAAGGCGGCCCTGGTGGTGCGCGTGAGCGCGCGCGTGGCCGCGCTGCTGATACTGCCGCTGACGGCCATCGCCATCTATGCGCTGGGATTGCGGGTGTACGACTATGGCTGGACCGTGGACCGCGTCACCGCCGCCGCCTGCCTGGTCCTCGCCGGCTGTTATGCGTTGGGCTATGCGTGGGCGGCGCATCGCTACGAGACCTGGCTGAGCTCCATCGCCCACGTCAACGTGGCGGCGGCCTTTGTTCTGCTGGCGGTGCTGCTGGCGTTGTTCACACCGATCGCCGATCCTGCGCGCCTGTCGGTGAACAACCAGGTGGCGCGGCTGGAGAAGGGCCGCACCCAGGCCGCCAAATTCGATTTCCATTACCTGCGCTTCGAGGGGCAGCGTTATGGCCAGGTTGCCCTGGCGCGCTTGTCGCAACAGGCCTCCGGTCCGGATGCCGCGTTGATCCGCGAACTGGCCGCCAAGGCGCTGAAGGACACGGCCCGCTGGCACGACGGGCCGCGTGCCGCGGAGGTGTCGGTGGCCGACAGCGTCAAGGTGTGGCCGGCGACCGCAAAGCTGCCGGCCAGCTTTGTGGCTCAGAAGTGGGGGGCTGAGGAGGGGCGGGCGATCCCGTCATGCCTGACCAGCCCCGGCTCCGACTGCGATGCCATGATGATGGATATCGACGGAGACGGCAGGCAGGAAATCCTGCTGTTTAACGTTGACAGCTATTCGGCGGCTGCGCTCTTCAGGGAGCGTGCCGATGGCAAGTGGGTAGTCGCCGGCCATCTCGATACGAGCGCCAGCGGATGCACTCCGTTGATCGAGAAGCTGAAGGCGGGGGACTATGCGCTGGTCACGCCCCGCATGAAAGCGTTGCAGGTGGGCGGCCAGATTTTGCAGTTCCAATCGGAGTTCAATTCCGATGATTGCAAAATTGTTAATGCGACCCGGTAGAACCGGGGGATTTATTATTTATTGGAGTTGATTATAAAACGTTACCTTTTACCTCTCAGTCTGGCTTTTTTTGCTGTTAATTCCCAAGCTGAGTTGCTTAAAAGCGCCACTGTTGAACAGAAAGCGCAGATAACCGATGCCATCAAGGTTTCTCCGATGCTGGCCACTCAGCTCGACAAGCTTACGAAGGACGGAAAGTTGACCGAGCTGCTGGTGGTTTCGTCAAATGACGTCGCATCCATGCAGAGGCCGGGGCCATTCAACGGCTGGAATGGGTCGGCGGGCTGGTGTTGAATCTGCGGTATCGCGCTGCGATTGTCCAGGCATTGCAAAAATCCGGGGGCAAATTCCAGTTCTCGCAATCCGGCTTCATCGAGTCGAACGACGCCAACGTGAAGGCGATCGCCGGGGTGCTTGGCTCCCTGGCCTTGCCCGACATCGAATAAGGCGCGGATATTAAAAGCCGGTCGCCAGCAGGGAGGGGTTGCGGATGCGCCCCTCGTCAATAAGTTGGCAGCAAATAGCGATGGCGTTCTGGGCGGCTTCTTCCGGTGTTTCAAATACTGTCACCACGGTGCTTGAATCTATCCTGCTTAATTGCCGGGAAATCTCCCATCGCCCTTGCCATTTACTATGTTCGTTTTTCGTACAGAACGAGCGGATTTCAAACGATTTATAACAAACGTGGTAGTTGACCATGGAACCCATCGATAGCTTTATATTTAAATGCAGAGAATTGCTGTTATGCAACTCTTTGTATCGTATTGTATCCAACCCACCCCAGTACGTTATTACAAATTGGTAATATTGACTTCCTGTAATGAATAATCATTCAAACTTGCGTGGGTGTCCGATTGGCCGGGCTGTAAGGGACAGGCTTGCATATCCTCGTCCAACCTGCGCGCCAGTTCGCCGCGCAGCGCATGCAGGCCTTCAATGCGTTGGTCGATGTCTGCCAGCTTGCGCGCCAGCGCCTCCCGGAGCTGGGGCGCGGACGATGCCGGTTCGGCCAGCAGCGGCAGGTCGGCTTCGATTTCTCCCAGCGTGAAGCCCAGCGTCTGCGCCAACTTGATGTAACGCAGCCAGTTCACCGCCTCCGGCGGATAGTCGCGGTAACCGTTGGCGCTGCGGCGCGCGCGCAGAAGGCCGCGCTTTTCGTAAAAGCGCAAAGTATCGCGGCTCAGTCCCGTGGCGCTGGCGATTTCTCCGATTTGCATGCCCAGGCTCCAAATAGTGATTGACCCTGGAGTGTACTCCAGGCTTTAGCATGGCGTCATTCTAACCACGGAGTCGTCATGCTTTCACCATCCACCTTCCGCAAAATTGTCCTCGGCAGTGCCATCTACGATCTGATTGTGACGGCGCCTTTCGCCACGCCATGGAGCTTCGCCTTCGCCCGCGTGCAATTGGACGGCATCAACCAGCGCCTTGGGGGCGCCGCGCTGCCGGCGTTTGAACCGTTTCACATCCTGTTCGCCTGCCTGCTCGGAAGCGTGGTGCTGGTATGGTCGCTGCTGCGCATCAGCGATCCGCAGCAGCGCTTCGGCCGTTTCGACGGCGTGGCGCGGCTGCTGTTTTCGACCTGGATGATCTGGACGCTGGCCGCCACGGGCGCGCCGCTGCTTTGGCTGTTCATCGTTCCGGAGTTGGCTTTCGGTGTGGCGCAGTGGCTGCCGGTGCGCCGGAATGAAAGCGCCTAGCGCTTGAGGAATGCCGCCTCCAGTTCATCGGTGCTGCGCACATGGCCGATGAAGGGGAAGATATTCTGCACAGCGAATTGATGCATCTCCGCCTTCAGGCTGGACATCGCGTCATGCGCAAACACCAGCGCGTAGCCCTGGTCGAAGGCTGCGCGGGCAGTGGATTCGACGCCGAAGTTGGTGGCGATACCGCCCATGATGAGCGTGCGGATGCCGCGGCGGCGCAACTGCTGGTCCAGTTCCGTGCCATGGAACGCTCCCCACTGGCGTTTGGCGATCACAATGTCGCCCGGCTGACAGCCAGCCTGCCCGACCAGTTCCGACGCCTGCGGCGGTGGTGGCGGGGCGGACGGATCGCGGGCCAGCGAGATATCCGCCGGCAGGCGCAGTAGCTCGTTAACCAGTACGCGGACATACACCACGGTGCCGCCACTGCGGCGCACAGCGTCGGCCAGGCGGGCGCCGTTGGCCACCACCTGCTGCGCCGTATGCGGCGCCAGCTCCCGTGCCACGTTGCTGTGCTGTAGATCGATCAATACCAGGGCCGTGCTGGAAGGTTCGAGATTCATCGTTGGTTCCTTAAATGTGAGGGTATCCTCAGATAATTATAGATCGAATTCGGCTACAATGTGAGGATGTCCTCAGATATTGAAAAAAACGCCAGGCGCAAGCCTCGGCAACTGCGCGGCGAACAGCGCATGGCGGCCATGCTGGATGCCGCGGCAGCCGTGTTTGCGCAATCCGGCTACGACGCCGCGACCATGACCGCGATCGCCGAGCGATCCGGTTCGTCTATCGGCGCCTTGTACCAGTATTTTCCCAACAAGCTGGCCTTGGCGAAGGCGCTGCGTGAGCAATACGGCGAGGAGATGGCGCGTCGCTGGACGACGCTGATTGCCGAGGCCTCGCAACTGAGCATCGCCGCGCTGGTGGACCGGATCTTCGATCTGATGATCGGTTTTTTCAACGAGCACCCGGCTTACTTCACGCTGCTCAATGCGACGCTTGGGTATCAGCGCGATGCGGGCGCGCGCCAGCGGCTGCGGTCCAGGATAGGCGCGGCGCTGAGGGAGAAACAGCCGGAATTGGAAGAGGGGGAGGCGCTGCGGCTGGCCACTGTATCGCTACAAATCGTCAAGGGACTCAATCCTTTGTACGCCGGGGCGGCGCCTGCCGAGCGGGTGGAACTGGTAGCGGAGTTCAAGCTGGTGCTGCTCAGCTACTTGAAAGCGCGCCTGCGCAAATAGTCAGGCAACCTTCAACAGCGCCTGCGGCTTGCTCCACACCTGCTGCGCCACGCGCATCATGTTGCGGCCCATGACCAACTCGGTCTCGCTGTCGGTCATGCCGGCCTTGCGCAGCGCGGCGGCCAGCTGGCGCCAGATTTCGGGCGGCGTGAAGGTCGGCGGATGCCCGGCGCTGTAGCCGGCGGAGGCGGGCCACCAGTGGGCCGGGTTGAAATCGCCGGGCGGCGTGTCGTCCAGGCCTGGCTGCTGGAAGCAGATATCGAGGCCGATGCCGGCGTGCGTTACGCCCACCAGGTCGGCCACGTAGGCGGCGTGGCGCGCGACATCGTCGACGTCGGGATGCTCCTTACCCAGGAACCACGACAGGCCGGACACGCACACCACGCCACCGGTGGCGGCGCAGGCGCGGATCTGTTCATCGGTGACGTTGCGCCCGTGCTGCACCAGCGTATAGGGATTGGCGTGGCTGAAGATCACCGGTTGCGACGATGCGGACATGATATCGAGGCTGCACAGGCGGCCCGTGTGCGAACAGTCCATCAGGATGCCTGCGTCGTTCACGGCACTCACCATGCTGTAGCCGAGCGATGTCAGGCCGCGCGGCTGGTCGTGGCAGCCGTCGGCGACGCTGTTGTTGCGGTTGTAGGCGAAGTGCATCTGGCGCACGCCCAGCTGGGCGTACAGCGCCACCATCTCCGGCTGGTCGAGCAGCGGCATGGCGCCTTCCAGGTCGAAGCCGATGGCGATGCGGCCGTCGGCCGCGGCCTGGATGATGTCGTCCACGCTGGAGACCAGCACGTAGCGGTCAGGGTCGGAAGCGATGGTGGCGCGGTAGCCGGCGATCACCGACATCACTTGCGAGACCGGGTTCATGTCGCCGCCGACATTGAGCGAGACATAATTGACGCCGGCGGCGTGCAGCCGTTGAACCGGCGTGAAGTCGGCCTGCGGGTGTTGCGGCAGGCAAGCGTGGGCGTCCCAGTTGATCATAATTTTTTTCTTTAAAAGATTAGCTATTTTTGCATGATAATGGCGGATATAGCTAATCACGGGATGAAAATCTTATGCGCGGATATGTTTTGCTGATGTCGTTGTTGGCCGCGCCCAGTGCCTGGGCCGCCGATGCGAAGAAGGATGCCTATCTCGACGCGGTGGCCGCGCCGGCGGACGCGAAGGCGATGGAGGCGCGCGTCGATCCCGCCATGCGCAAGGCGATCGCCGAAGCCCTGGCGGCCGACGTTCCGGCGCAGTCCCTGCCGCACGAGGTGCCGGCGTTCAGCTCCTCCAGCAGCGACATCATGACCGCCGCCTTCAACGAGGCGAAGGTGCCGGACTGCCTGCACTCGGAAGGATTGAAGCGGCAGCCGACATTTTTCCTGGCCGGCTTCCTGGCGCTGCCGTTCATCCCGATCGCCAAGCTGCGGGGCAAATGCATCTAGCATGTATACTGTCCGCTAAATTCACATTATTAAGGCCGACATGTCTTTTTCTTCGCTGGGCCTTGCTCCCTCACTGATTAACGCCGTTACCGAAATCGGTTACCAGGAGCCGACCGCCATCCAGAGCGCCGCCATTCCCGCCATCCTGCGCGGGGAGGACGTGCTGGGCGCGGCGCAGACCGGGTCCGGCAAGACCGCCGCCTTCGCGCTGCCGCTGCTGCAATCGCTGCTGGACAACCGCAACGGCCCGCGCCAGCTGCATGGCCTGATCCTGGTGCCCACGCGCGAGCTGGCCGCGCAGGTGGGCGAGTCGATCCGCAAGCTGGTGGCGCATCTGCCGATGCAGGTCAAGGTATCCATCGTGTTCGGTGGCGTGTCGATCAATCCGCAGATGATGGCGCTGCGTGGCGGTGCCGACATCGTCATCGCCACGCCAGGCCGGCTGCTGGACCTGATCGACCATAATGCGCTGAAGATCTCGCGCACGGCGATGCTGGTGCTGGACGAGGCGGACCGCCTGCTGGACCTGGGCTTCAGCGAGGAATTGAACCGCATCCTGGAGCTGCTGCCGAAGCAGCGCCAGAACCTGTTCTTCTCGGCGACCTTCCCGCCAGCGGTGCAGGCGCTGGCGGACGGCATGCTGCATCAACCCACGCGCATCGAGGTGCTGTCCGAGCCGGCCAGCAAACCCGATATCGTCCAGCGCGCGATCATGGTTGACGTGCCGCGCCGGACCATGCTGCTCAAGCACCTGATCCTGGAGCACAAGTGGAGCAGGGTGCTGGTGTTCGTCGCGACCAAGTACGCGGCCGAACACGTGGCCGATAAGCTGAACCGCAACGGCATCCGCGCCGGCGCCTTCCACGGTGAGTTCAGCCAGGGCGCGCGCACCGAGGTGCTGGGCGACTTCAAGGCCAGCCGGCTGCAGGTGCTGGTGGCGACCGACGTGGCGGCGCGCGGCATCGACATCGCCCGCCTGCCGGCCGTGGTCAACTACGACCTGCCTCGTTCGGCGGTGGATTACACACACCGCATCGGCCGCACCGGCCGCGCCGGCGAGAGCGGCGTGGCGATCAGCTTCGTCAGCGCGGAGACGGAACAGCATTTCCGCCTGATCGAAAAGCGCCAGGACATCCTGCTGCCGCGTGAACAGATCGCTGGCTTCGAGCCTGTCGAGACGCTGCCGCCGGCACCAGCCAATTCGGTCACGGACACCGTCAACGGCGGCATCAAGGGCAAGCGCAAGAGCAAGAAGGACAAGTTGCGCGAAGCCGCAGCGGCAGGGGAGTAAGCTCCCGCGCCGTCAGTCCGGCGCGGCGGAGCGGTACAACTTGCGATACTCCGACGGCGACGTGCGCAACGTCGCCCGGAAGTGCTGGCGCAGCGACAACGCCGACCCGAATCCGGCCTGCTGCGCCACCATCTCGACCGACACTTCGCTGCTCTCCAGGAGATGCCGGGCATGCGCCAGCCGCTGGTTGAGCAACCATTGCTTGACCGAGGTGCCGGTGGCCTGGCGGAAGTGGCGGGTGAAATTCCGGCGGCTCATCAGTGCGCGTTCGGCCAGCACGTCGATGCTGTGGTCCTGCGTCAGGTCTTCGCCCACCCATGCCAGCACCTGCGCGAAACGATCGTCGCTGCCGGTGACGGGCAGCGGACGTTCGATGAACTGCGCCTGCCCGCCTTGCCGGTGCGGCGCCACCACCAGCTGCCGCGCCACGCGGTTGGCGATCTCCGCGCCGCACAACTGCCGCAGCAGGTGCAGGCAGCAGTCCAGCCCCGCGGCCACGCCGGCCGACGTCACCACTTCCCCTTCATCGACATACAGGACTTCGCGGTCGACCCTGATCTTGGGATAGCGCTCGGACATCGTGTCGGCGAGCGCCCAGTGCGTGGTGGCGGTGCGGCCGTCCAGCAGCCCGGCTTCAGCCAGCGGGAAGGCGCCCACGCAAAGCCCCACCACCTGCGCGCCGCGCTGGTGGGCGCGGCGCAGGGCTTGCAGCAGGCTGTGTGGTGCGGGGCGGCAGTCCGAGTGCCAGGACGGCAGGATGACGATGTCTGCGCGGGAAAGCGCGGCAAGGCCGTGGGTGGCAATGATGTCGAAGCCGGCGGTAGTGGTCAACGGCGCGCCGGGATCCTCCGCGCAGACCTTGACGTCGAAGGTGGCGCTGTCGCAGTCGGCACGCTGGGCGCCGAACACCTGGCACGGAACGGACAAGTGAAATGGGTTGATGCCGTCGAAGGCAATGACGGCGATGCGGAATTTCCGGCTGGACGAGGTGGGCGTAGGCATGGCCTGATTATATCGAATGGTGGCCTTCGGGCCGCTTTTGGATAATGGCGCGGTGACGGAAAATGTCAATCACCGGGCGCTGAAGCCCTTATCCTACAGGAGAAAACCATGACCGCCACCCCACGCCGAGCCTTGATCGTCATCGATGTGCAGAACGAATACTTCACCGGAAAGATGAAGATCGAATACCCTCCGGTCGAGACCTCGCTGCCGAATATCGGCCGCGCCATGGATGCCGCGCGCGAAGCGGGCATCCCCGTGGTGGTGGTGCAGCACGACGCGCCGGAAACCTCGCCGATCTTCGCCCTGGGCTCGGACGGCTGGAAAGTGCATCCCACGGTGGCGCAGCGCGCGCACGACCATTTCATCAACAAGAAGATGGCCAGCGTGTTCACCGGAACGGACCTGGCCGAGTGGTTGAAGGCGAACGCCATCGATACGCTGACCATCGCCGGCTACATGACGCACAACTGCAACGCCTCCACCATCTACGAAGCGGCGCATCGCGGCTTGCAGGTCGAAGTGCTGGAGGACGCCACCGGCGCGCTGCCGTATGAGAACGCGGCCGGCAAGGCCAGCGCGGAAGAAATCCACCGCGTATTCAACACGGTGTTCCATTCGAACTTCGGCGCGGTGGTGAGCACCGAGGCGTGGCAGGCCGCCGTGCGCGATGGCGGCAAGCTGGAACGCGACAACGTCTACCTGTCGAACCAGCGCACGCGCTAACCGCCGCTGCGCTTGGGCTGGTGGCCCTGTTTTGCCAGGGCTTCCATCACCAGGTCGCAGTGGGCGCCCTGGATTTCGATGACGCCGTCCTTGACGGTGCCCCCGGAGCCGCAGGCGCTGCGCAGCTGCTTGCCCAGCAGGGCCAGGGCGATGGCGTCCAGCGCGAGGCCCTTGACCAGCGTGACGGTCTTGCCGCCGCGCCCCTTCGATTCGCGCGATACGCGCACGACGCCGTCGCCGGCGGGTTTGGCTTTGGCGGCGGCCTTGCAACTGCAATCGGCGATAGGCTTGCCGCAGTCGGGGCACATGCGGCCGGTTTCGGTGGAGTAGACGAGACGGGTGTTCATATTGGTTTTTCGGTGATCAGGTTGATGCGGCGCTGGATGCGTTGGGCTTCGGCGGTGTCGCCCGCCTGCGTGGCGCGCATGGCCTGCACGCCCAGCCATGCCAGCAGCGGCCGGCGCCAGCCCTGGGCGGATGCGGTGTCCACGGCGCCGCTGAGGATTTGCGGCGTGGCTCTGCCGGCGCGCAGCAGCACGCCGCTGGCCACCAGCCTGGACAGCGGATCGGCGATGGCTTGCACGGCGCCGGCGGCCGCCGTATCGCTGGACGCGGAGGCCACCGGCTGGTGCTGCGCGGGCAGCAGCGCGGCGTCGGCGGCGGTGGCGCGGCCGGACAGGTAGGCGGCGTAGGCGCGGTCGGCCGGGCTGGCGTCTTGCGACAGTTTGTCGTAGCCGGCGCAATCCTCGAACACCAGCGAGGCGACATGTGCGGCGCAGCGTATCAATTCGGCGCGTATCATCAGATCGACCTTGCCGGTGCTGGCCAGCGCCTCGCGGGCGCGCTTGTATTCGGCCGCTTCCACGCGGGCGTTGCCGGACATGTAGGCGGCGGTTGAGCGTTCGATGGAACCCTGCGCGTTCATCTGCCAGTCCGGCACAGGAGGATTATTGCCGCAGGCGGCCAGCAGCGCGGTGGCGAGCAGCGTCGCGATCAGTGGGGCGTTGGTCTTCATGGCAGTTTGATCTCCGTGTCGCGCTTGAACGGCCATTTGCGGTTGATCTCATTGACCAGTTGTTCGACCCGGCGCAAGCTGCTTTCCACCTCGCCGCGCAGCGTGCCCAGGTCGGCCGTGGCTTCCTTGGCGTTGGCGCCGACGGCTTGCGCCTCGACCAGCACCGCGTCCATCTTCTTCAGGCTGTTGCGCGCATCGGACAGCAGGCCGTTGAGCTGCACGATGGTCGCCTGCGCGTCCGTCATCACGCCTTGCTTGCCGAAGACTTGCGCGTCGGCGTGGCCGATCAGGCTATCGGCCTTGGTGGCCAGCGCGTTCACCGTGATCAGCAGCTTGTTGGCGCGTTCCGCCAGTTGCTGGGCGTTCTTGTCGTCGCCGGCGATCAGGCCCATGGCGCCGCCGGGGCCATTCAGCTTGCCGGTCACGCCCTGCACGTTGGCCAGGCTCGCGGCCAGCGCGGAATTTTCCGCGGTCAGCGCGTTCAGGTTTTCCAGCAGATCCTTGGCGGCGGCCAGCAGGCGCGGAATCTCGGCGCCGGCGTCGCCGACCAGCAGCGTGCGCGTGGCGCCTTCCTCCAGCGGGGGATCGGTCGGAATGCCGCTGAAGGCGCGCAGCTTGGCGCCGCCCACCAGGCCGCGTTCCAGCGTGAAGATGCTGGTGCTGCGCAGCCAATGCGCATCGCTGCGCGGCACGTCGACGATGACGCGTGCGTTGCCGTCCTTGCCCAGTTCTATACGCCGCACTCGCCCTATCGGGAAGCCGGCGAAGGTCACGTCCATGCCGACGGTGACGCCCTCCGAGTTATCCGTCTGTAGTACCAGCGTCTGCGTCGCTTCGAAGGCGCCGCGCGCATACAGCAGGTAGAGCGCCGATCCGGCCACCAGCACCACCATCAGCACCAACAGCAGCAGCGCCTTGAATTCCGCATTGCGCACCGGCGCCGCTTCGTTTGTTTGTTCGGTCATTATCTGTTCCGCTTAGTAGTAGTTGCCAATCAACGAGGCGATTTCGATCAGCAGTATCACCGCGAACAGCCGCACCATGTCGTACAGGCCGTGCGTGACCTTGACGCGGTAGCTGGCGCCGAAGTAGTAGGAGGAGGCCATCGGTATCAGCCCGACGGCAAAGCTGAAGAAGACGATCTTCAGCACCAGGATCAGCGCCACCGCCGGATTGAACACCTGGCCGACCACGCGCGTGTAGCCCGGCAGCGCCCACGGCGTGAAGCCGTACAGCGACAGGTAGGCGAGGATCAGCGTCATCACGCAGCTGACGGCGGCCAGCATCCATACGGCGAACACGCCCGCCGCCACGCGCGGGAAGAATTCCTGGTGCAGTTCGGCGTCGCTGGTATTGGCGGCGTTGCTGCGGCTTTGCGAGAACTCCAGCGCCTCTGGCAGGGTGGTGCGCAGGGCGACGAAGGCGGCGGCGGTCAGCGGGATCAGTTCCAGCACCAGCACGCGCACCACCATCTCCAGCGCGAAGCGCGACAGGCCGTAGCTTTGCGAGGTGACGACCACGATGCGGATCAGCACCAGGCTGACCAGCGCCGACAGCACGCCGTACCAGGCCAGGTTGGGCGCGGTGTCGCGCACGATGCGGCGCGCCAGCAGATTGAGGTTGGCGCCTCGATAGCTGGCGGGCGCGAACGCCAGCGACAGCATCCGTGCGGCGAATTGCAGCAGCCGCCACCAGCTGTTCAGCCAGGCGATGGTTGCTTGCATCAGGCGCCGCAGCGCGGACGGGATTGCTGCTTCTATGCTCATCTTGACAGTTTAGCACCGCGAGGGAACCGGTGCGCGTCCGCCATCGCCGCGCTTATTCCTCCGCGAAGGTGGCGATGATGGCGTCGGCGGCGGCGCGCACACGGGCGCTGCGACTCAGGTCGCTGTGCATCACCAGCCAGATGTCGTAGTGGTCGACGCGCTCGGGCCAGACGCGGGTCAGCCGGGGATCGCCGTCGGCCATGTGGCAGGGCAGTTCGGCCACGCCCATGCCGCGCCGCGCCGCGTCGAGCATGACCATGCCGCTATTGACCTCGAGCGCCACGCGCGCATTGGCGATCGATTCAAGGCACAGCTTTTCCATGTGGCGCGGCGCCACCGTGCCCTGGTAGACGATGATGTCGTGGTCCTGCATGCCGTTGCCCTGCACCGGCATGCCGCGTTCGGCCAGGTAGGCCGGCGTGGCGTACAGGCCCATGCTGCGCCGGGTCAGGTGGCGCGAGATCAGGTCCGGACTGGTCGGCTTGAGCGAGCGCACGGCCAGGTCGGCCTCGCGCCGGGTCAGGTTGCTGATCTCGGTGCTGGTGCTGAGCACCACGCGGATCTCGGGGTGCATGACGTGCAGCCGCTGCATGGCGCCGAGCACGGAGTGGCTGGCGATGGTGTCCGACGTGGCCACGCGCACGATGCCGGACAGGCGGTTGTCGATGCCCTGCATCTCGCGCTGGAACTGCAGGGCCGCGTGCTCCATCAACTCGGCGGCGGTGACGGCCAGCTCGCCGGCGGGCGTGGCCAGGTAGCCGGACGGCGTGCGCAGGAACAGCCGCGCGCCCAGCGATTTCTCCAGCGCGTTGAGGCGCCGGCCGACGGTGGCCTGGTCGATATCGAGGGCGGCGGCTGCGGCGCGCAGCGTGCCTTTGCGGTAGATGGCGAGGAAGATCCTGGCGTTGTCCCAATCCATGCGGGTTGTCCGGTTGCGATGCATTTTTGCATCAGAGCGCCGATATTATGCGTATTTACTGCATCATGCAAGAAGGCTAACATCGCGGCATCCCACGGAAGGAAAGCATCATGACTACCTCTAGCACCACGGCGATCCAGCCGCGCCAAATTCCCGCCTTGCTGGTGTTGATGACACTGGCCATTGGCTTCGTGATGGCGATGATCGACGTCACCGCCGTCAATACCGCCTTGTCCGACATTTCGACGAACCTGGGCGTGCCGCTCACCGGCCTGGTCTGGGTGGTGGACGGCTACACACTGACCTTTGCCGCGCTGCTGATGGCTGGCGGTGCGCTGGCCGACCGCTACGGCCCAAAGAATGTCTACCAGGGCGGCTTGAGCGTGTTCATACTCGGCTCGGTGCTGTGCGCCGTGGCCCCCAGCGGCAACGCGCTGATCGCCGCGCGCCTGCTGCAGGGGGCGGGCGCCGCGCTGTTCATGCCCAGTTCTTTGAGCCTGCTGACGCACGCCTATGACGACCAGGCGACGCGTGCCCGCATGCTGGGCACCTGGTCGGCGATCGTCGGCTGCTCGTCGGCGGCCGGTCCGCTGGTGGGCGGCTTGCTGGTCCACGAATTCGGCTGGCGCAGCGTGTTCTGGGTGAACGTGCCTATCGGCCTGCTCGGCATCTTGCTGACGCAGGTGGTGGCGCCGGCCACGCCGCGCTCGCAGCGCGCGCTGTCGATGTTGAGCCATGCGCTGGGCGTGGCCGCGCTGGCGGCGCTGAGCTTTGTGCTGATCGAAGGTCCTTCGCTGGGCTGGAGTTCGGCTCCGGTGCTGGGCGCCCTGGCGGCGACGGTGGCTGCCGCGTTCCTGCTGGTGCGGCGCGAACGCACCGGCGCGCATCCCTTGCTGCCACCGGCCTTGTTCGATACGCCGGCCTTCGCGGCGGCCAACGGCGTCGGCTTCCTGATCAATTTCGCGGTGTTCGGGCAGCTGTTCCTGCTCAGCCTTTACATCCAGCAGTCCGGCGCGGATGCGCTGCACACCGGCCTGAAGCTGATACCGATGATGGCCGCTTTCGCCATCGGCAACCTGACCTCCGGCCGCATCGCGGCGCGGGTGGGCACACGGCCGCCGATGATGTATGGCTTGATGGTGGGGCTGGGCGTGGCGGTGCTGATGCTGGTCGGCTTGACGCCGCAAACCCCATACTGGCTGCTGGTGCTGGGCGCGGTGGTGATGAATGTCGCCATCGGCATCGCGATTCCTGGCATGACGGCGACGGTGATGCTGGTGGCCGGCAAAGCGCACGCCAACAGCGCCGCCGCCGCGTTGAACGCCAACCGTCAGATCGGCGCCCTGGTCGGCGTGGCGATGATGGGCACCGTGATGCATGCGATGCCCGATTGGACGTGGCGCCTGCCGCTGGCCTTCGGCCTGATCTCGGCTGCCTATGCGGGCGCGCTAGTGCTGGTTTGGCGCTACGTCAAATTGGGCAAGCCGGCTTAAACGCCGTGCGTGGTGCGCCATTCGATCATCTCGGCGATGGTCAGGATGGGCATGCCGTGCAGTTCGGCGAAGCGCTCGATGTCGGCGCCGCGCATCATGGTGCCGTCGGGATTCATCAACTCGCACAGCACGGCGGCCGGATTGAGGCCGGCCATGGTCGCCAGGTCCACCGAGCCTTCGGTGTGGCCTTTGCGGGCCAGCACGCCGCCCGGCGTGGCGCGCAGCGGGAACACGTGGCCAGGGTGGACCAGGTCGCGCGGCTGCGCGTCGGCCGCGATGGCGGTGCGGATGGTGGTGACGCGGTCCGCCGCCGAAACGCCGGTGGTCACGCCATCGCGCGCTTCGATCGATACCGTGAACGGCGTGCCGTAACGGCTGCCGTTATCGGCGGCCATCATCGGCAGCTCCAGCGCGCGCACCTTGTCGGCGCCCAGGCAGAGGCAGACGATGCCGCTGCATTCGCGGATCATCATGGCCATTGATTGCACTGTGATTTTCTCAGCGGCGACGATCAGGTCCGCCTCGTTCTCGCGGTCGAAATCGTCGAGCAGGATCACCGGCACGCCGGCGCGCATGGCGTTCAGCGCCGCGTTGATGCGGCCTTCCAGATCGTCCGAGACAAGGGAGTAGGGGGATACCGCGGCTTGTTGGTCTAATTGGTCTAACATGTGGAACGCTCCTCGCAAATAGGCGAAAAACGCGACAGGGCAAGCGAATACGCGCGGCCCGCCGCACCGATCGCTCGGGCGGGTGGCCGCGTCACCGCACATCTTCTTTCATCCGGACTATACCGTCGGCTCTGGAATCACACCAGATCTGCTGACCCCTCTTGCGAGAGCGCTCGCGGGCTTGGCCATCGCTGGCCTTACCGCCGGTGGGGAATCGCACCCCGCCCCGAAGACGTCGTTAATCGCCTGCCGGCTGGCAGGCGAGCAAGGATTCTAGCCCAAATTAAGAATTTCAGTGTATGGTGGCTTTTTTCTTCTTTTTTATGCAACGGGTATGAAGCTGATGACAATGCGTAGCGCCTCCGCCGCCGTTCTTCTGGCGTGTTCCTTCATGGCGCAAGCCGACAATCAGCCGCCGCTGAAATTGACCGACCCGATACCGGTCGGCCCGCAGGTCAAGGTGGGCCAGCTGGCTAACGGCTTGACCTATTATGTGCAGAAAAATACCCGTCCCGAGAAAAAGCTGGAGCTGCGGCTGGTGGTGAAGGCCGGCTCGATACTGGAGGACGAGGACCAGCAAGGCCTGGCGCACTTCACCGAGCACATGGCCTTCAACGGTTCCACGCACTTCAAGCGCAACGAGCTGGTGTCCTATCTGCAGTCGATAGGCGTGAAGTTCGGCGCCGACCTGAATGCCTACACCAGCTTCAACGAAACCGTCTACATCCTGCCGCTGCCGACCGATAAGCCGGAGGTGGTGAAGCAGGGCTTCCAGGTGCTGGAGGATTGGGCGCATGGCCTGTCGTTCAACGACGCCGACATCGACAGCGAGCGCGGTATCGTGCTCGAGGAACTGCGCATGGGCAAAGGCGTGGACGACCGCATGAACAAGGTGCTGCTGCCCAAGGTGCTGAACGGGTCGCGCTATGCGCAGCGCATGCCGATCGGTAAAGAGGACATCCTCAAGACCTTTAAGTACGACGCCGTCAAGCGCTTCTACCGCGACTGGTATCGTCCCGACCTGATGGCGGTGGTGGTGGTCGGCGATATCGAGCCGGCGGAAGCCGAGAAGCTGGTGACGCAGCATTTCAGCGGCCTGAAAAATCCGCAGAACGAGCGTCCGCGCGAATATGCCAAGATCCCGGAGCGCGCGGAATCCGAAGGCGTGGTGTTTACGGACAAGGAGATCGGCGCCAATACGGTCTATATCCGCTACCCGGTCCAGGCGTGGACGCCCGGTTCCACCATCGCCGACTATCGCCAGAAGCTGATCGAGAGCATGTACAGCTTTATCCTCAGCCAGCGCATGCACGAGTTGACGCAGCAAGCCAACCCGCCGTTCCTGCAAGGCGGCAGCGGCATGAACGCCGTGATGCGGGGCTACCGTTCGTTCGGCGCGGGCGCGGTGCTGGGCAAGGGCGGAGCGACGCCCGCCATCAACGCCCTGGTGCAGGAAGACCAGCGCGCGCGCCAGTACGGCTTCACCGCTTCGGAAGTGGAGCGCGCCAAGAAGGGCATGTTGCGCAGCTATGAGCGCATGTACAACGAGCGCGATAAATCCGATTCGGCCGGCTATGCGGCGGAGTACATCCGCAACTTCCTCGACAAGGAATCGATCCCCGGCGTGGCGATGGAGTACCGCTACGCCAATGAGCTGATACCGGGCATCGCGCTGTCGGAGGTGAATGCCGCCGTGCGCGCGGCCATTCCCGACAACCAGAACAAGCTGGTGATCTACACCGGCACCGAGGCGGCCGGCGTGCCGGCGCCGAAGGCTGACGAGTTGCTGGCCACCGCCAGCGCGGCCGAGAAGATCGGCGTCAAGGCGCAGGAAGAGAAGGTCTACGCCAGCCAGTTGATGGCGGTGCCGCCCAAGGCCGGCAGTATCGTCAGCGAGACCGTCAACGCCAAGCTGGGATTGACGGAGCTCGAATTGAGCAATGGCGTCAAGGTGGTGCTCAAGCCCACCGACTTCAATAACGACCAGGTGATACTGGCCGGCCTGCGTTACGGCGGCTGGTCGCTGTTCGCCGACCAGGACCTGTTCAACGCGCGCTACGCCAGCAATATCGTCCACCAGATGGGCGTGCGCGATTACACGCCGGGCGATCTGGTGAAGGTATTGGCCGGAAAGTCGGCGGGTGCCAACGCCAGCGTCAGTTCGATCAACGAGACGGTCGGCGGCGCATCGGGCAGCGGCGACGTGGAAACCATGCTGCAGCTGGTGTACTTGAACATGACGCAGCCGCGCAAGGATCCCGCCATCTACAGCGCCTACGTCGATCGCCAGCGCGAACTGGCGAAGAATAATCTGGCGCGGCCGGAATCGGTCTTCAGCGACGCCATCACGGCGACACTGTACAACAACAACCCGCGCGTGCAGCGTGCGCCGAAGCCGGGCGACTTCGACCAGCTGGGCCTGGACCGGGTGGTGGATCTTTATAACAGCCGCATGGCCAGCGCCAAGGGCTTTACCTTCTTCGTGACGGGCAGCTTCGACGTGGAGAAGATCAAGCCGTTGATCGCGACCTATCTGGCCAGCCTGCCGGTGGGCGAGATTCCGGTGGCGTTCAAGGATGAAGGTGTGCGGCCGGTGCGCGGCGTGGTGAAGAAGGAGGTCTATGCCGGGACTGAACCCAAGAGCACGATCTCGCTGTCCTTCACCGGCGATGCGCAGTACTCGGCGCAGGAGCGCATGCGCATGCAGGCGCTGATCGAGGTGCTCAACATCAAACTGATCGAGGTGCTGCGCGAGAAGATGGGCGCGATATACAGCGGCGGCGTGCGTGGCAACATGGAGCGCATCCCTTACCAGAATTACTCGATCACGGCCAACCTGCCATGCGCGCCGGAGAATGTGGACAAGGTGCTGGCGGCGACCTTCGCGGAGATCGACAAGATCAAGGAGAACGGCGCGGAGGATGCGGACCTGGCCAAGGTAAAGGCTTCGTGGATCACCAACTATCGCCGGGGCATGCGCGAGAACGGTTATTGGATGGGGGTGTTGATGAATGCCTTCTTCAACAAGACCGATCCGGAAGAGGTGCTGACCTACGAATCGCGCGTGGGCGCGTTGACGGCGGCGGAGTTGAAGGACACCGCGCGGCGCTACTTCGACATGAACAATTATGTGCAGGTGGTGCTGTATCCGGCGAAGTAAGCGGGCCGCCTGTTACACTGGCGGCTTGTATTCATCACGATGTAGAGAACTATCATGGCAAAGAAAAAAGAAGAGCTGGATCCGGAAGCCCTGGAGCTGATCAACTGGTGTATCGAAGTGGAGGGCTTCCTGGTGAAGGGCGGCGCCACGCAGGAGGAGGCGCAGGAGCATATCGAAGAGCAGGTCGAGTGGTTCACCGACCAGTTCTACGACGGCCTGACGCCCGAGGAAGCGGCGAAGGAAGCGCTGGCCTGATTCATTTTTGCAGGAGAGGGGAGAGCGCCAGCGACACACCGTCGGCCATCTCCCGGCTCTCGGTGAAAAGATCGGTTCGTACTTCGTTGCGGTTGGTGTGGAGATTGAGTTTGTATGGCAGCGACACGCCGCCATGTGTGCTCATGACGAATTCGCCGCTGCTGGCGAACATGCGCAGGCCGACGGACAAGCCCAGTGTTGTGCCGTCGTGGTGGAACGAGCTGTCGCCGGCTCCGCTGACATTGCTGCGGCGTTGCTGGCCATCCCATACCGCTGAGGCGCCGGATAATTCGGCCGGTCGAAGTACCAAATGTGGCCGCATGACCAGCGTGGCCTTGGTTTCGCTGCTTACCCGCTGTACCAGATGGCCGAGCGCCTGTACGAACTGAGGACGGCGCAGCTCTCCTGTCGCACCATCGTAGATCCCGCCAACTTCCGCAATCTCTTGAGCCCAAATGGTGTCGTAACTGGTTTGGTCCAGGATCGCGACCCTATACCCTGCGGCGCTCAGCTGTCGATGAAGTTCTTCCTTCAATATACCGACGCCGGCTTGCATGTCCTCCGTCTCCGTTTCAGGCGGCAGCATCAAAATCAACGCGCCCGCTTCTGGATGACGAAACGCTGGCGCTACCTGATTATCAGATGGGAGTTTGGGAGACATGGGAGCGCAAGCCGCAAACAGCAACGGCAGGAGAAGCGGAATCAGTTTTTTCATCAGTCAGGATAGAGATCGAGGTTATGACAACGCTGGATTTTACGGGATGCGTGGTCGTTCTCGCTAATTCTCGGCTGAACACCTGCGCATTAGCAGCGTCAGCACGCCGGAGACCAGGACGCAAGCGGCCAGGAATTGCACGCCATCCGCCGCCGAATGACTGCGCTGCGTCAGCCATCCCACGATGAGGGGACTGACAAACCCCGACAGGTTCCCCATGGAGTTGATGACCGCAATTCCGGAGGCTGCCGCGACGCCGCGCAGCATCATTGTTGGCAAGTTCCAGAACAGCGGTAGCGCGGAGAGGATGCCGACGGTCGCGAGCGAGAGCGCGGCCAACGACAGCGCCAGGGTTCCGGCCCAGTAGGTGCTGGCCAGCAGCCCCGCGCCGGCGGCGAAGGCGCCCAGCGCGACGTGCGATTTCCAGGCGCGCTTGCGGTCGGCGCTGAAGGCGACGAAATTCATCACGACGCCTGCGCAGATATACGGGATTGCGCTGAGCATGCCGATTTGTTCCGCCGAGCTCACGCCGGACTCCCGGATAATGGTGGGCAGCCAAAAGCCGATTCCGTAGAGGCCTGCCAACAGCAGGAAATACACCAGGGAAGATAAGACGATCACGTTGACCGACGAGCGCGGCGTGACGGCGGCGCGCGCCTGCTCGTCCCGGTCGAGCGCCTCGCGCAACACCTTCTTTTCGCTGGCCAGCAGCCACTGCGCACTTTCGATGCCGTCATCCAGATAGCGCAGTACAACCAAGCCCATCAAGGCGGAGGGGAGTCCTTCCAGCAGGAATAGCCATTGCCAGCCAGCCAAGCCGTGGCTGCCGCCGAAGGCGGTCATGATCCATCCCGAGATCGGCCCGCCGACGACGCCCGAAGCGGCCGTGGCGGTCATGAACAAGGTCGTCATGCGGCCTCGCCGGGCTGATGGGAACCAGAGGGTGAGGTAGAGAATGATCCCAGGGAAAAAGCCTGCTTCCGCCACGCCGAGCAGGAACCGCATGATGTAGAAGCTGGTCGTGCCGGTAACCAGCATGGTTGCCGCCGACACCAGGCCCCAGCTGATCATGATCCGCGCAATCCAGCGCCGGGCGCCGATCCGGTGCAGCATGATGTTGCTGGGTACTTCGAACAAGAAATAGCCGAGGAAGAATATGCCTGCTCCCAGGCCATAGGCGGACTCGCTGAAGCCCAGGTCCTGGCCCATCTGAAGCTTGGCCAGGCCGACGTTGATGCGATCCAGATAGGCAAGCAGCTGGCAAACGAGGAGCAGGGGCATGATGCGCCAGGCGACCTTCTTGTAAATCGTATTTTGAGCTGTCTCATCCACTATTCGGGCTTGGATCGTGGATGGGACGCGGATAGTGTTGTTCATGGCGTCTCCAAATTATTTGTTTTTATCGTGACTGGGATTTGATATAGCCTTCCGTGCCCACGTGGCGGAAGAAAACACAGCATTGCCAGTCGCAGGCCAGCTGTTGGCTTTCGATAAATTGATGCAGGCGCGACCGGATTAAGTCGGCCATGGCGCGCTGCATGGTTTGCGGCCGGTCTTGTGTCGTGGTCAGCGTCGCCACGATAAATTGGGCGTCCTCGTCGCCGCCGGCCAGGGCGGCGTCCTGAACGACGACACGACTTTTCATGTCCTCCAGCCTGGCAAATCCCAGGTGGGAAAACTCGCTGTGAATATCCCCGAGCACAGGCAGCAGGCTTTTCGCCCCGCCTGGCTGAGGTAGAAGTTCGCGGGTCACTTCGATGGCCAGATGCGGCATCGGTTCGCTCCTTTTGGTAGCTGGAAAGTGCGAATTATCATGAATGGCCGAGCTCGCGTAAAATGATATTTCGAGGCGTAATACATAAGGAGAATTTATGAGAGCTCAGCTGGCGGACCTGAGGTTGTTGCGCAGCTTTGTCATGGTGGCCCGTCTGGGCGCGGTAACCAAAGCCGCGACCGCGCTCAACTTGACGCAGCCGGCCCTGTCGCAGCACTTGCGAGAGCTCAACCAGATAACCGGTACGGCCTTATTCGAGAAGCACGGCAGGGGAATTATCTTGACCTCTGCCGGAAGCCTGTTGCTTGAGGAGGTGGGGCCGTTGCTGGAGCAGCTGGATTTGAGTCTGCAAACGATACAAGCGCGAGGCGAGCAGGTGCGGGGCACACTACGAATCGGGGCGATCGCCAGCTATTCGAGGACGCTGGTCATGCCTACCGTCGCCGGGATGCTCTCTGTTTTTCCAGAACTGTTTGTCACGGCGGTCGAGCTGACCGGTGCGGAGATCGACCGCGCGCTGTTGGAGGGCGATATTGACGTCGGGATTTCATTCTCCAAGACCTCGGCCGCAGGGATAGACCAGCGATTATTGTTCGAGGAACGGCTGGTTTTAGCCAGCGCCGCCTTGTCGGATGACGAGATAGATTTGGGGGCGCTTTCCTCCTATCCTCTTGCATTGCTCAACTCGCAGTTCGCCATGCGGCGCCAGATAGATCTTTCGTTGGCGAGCCATGGCGTGGTACCCGACTTGCGAGTCGAGGTCGACGATGTCGATGCGCTGTTGCGCCTGGCGGCCATCGGTCCTGTCTCCACCATCGTCGGCGAACTGGCCGCGAGAACCGCATCTGGCGTGAGCATCGCGCAGATTAACGATAGGGGATTGGTCAGGTCGGCTGCCTTTCGGTGGCGCAAAGGCCGAATGCTCAAAGGTGCGATGGGAGAATTTTTTGATCGGCTGATCTCGGAAATTCGTTCTCGCGGCCTCGCCGCGCAGGTATGATGGGCAGTCCATCACCAGGCGCAGCTTCGAGGGATTAACTTATGCTGATCGATGCGATACTCCGCGAACTCAGTGCCCGCGAGCCGATCTTCCATCGACGGGAGTTTGGCACCAGCCGCGAGGACCTTCTCAATATGACGGCAGATGACTTCTGGGAGATCGGCGCAAGCGGCGCGGTTTATGATCGTGGCTATGTGATCGAAACGCTTCTGGAACGCTATCAATCCCCGGAGCCTGACGATCTGGTTTGCTCGGACTTCACGATCCGCCAGCTTGCGCAGGACCTGTATCAGCTCAACTACGTCCTGCAACAGCCGAACCGGCGCACACGCAGAACGACGCTCTGGCGGAAAACAAACGAGGCGTGGCAGATCGTCTTCCACCAAGGTACCGTGATCAGCGAGCCTTATCCTGCATCGTGACAGACCACGCATAGCTTGTTCCCCTCCGGATCGCGGAAGTAGGCGCCGTAGTAGTTGGCGTGGTAATGCGGCCGCAGCGCGGGCGGGCCTTCGCATCGGCCGCCGTGCGCCATGGCCGAGGCGTGCGCGCGGTCGACCGCCTCGCGCGTCGGCGCCATCAAGGCCATCATCTGGCCGTTGCCGCAGCTGGCCGGCTGGCCGTCGTACGGTTTGCCGATGATGAACAAGGGCCGTCCACCCTCGGCCGGCTGCCAGGCCGCCCACGGCTTGGCCGCGTCGCTGAAGCGCAGGCGCACGCCCAGGTCCGCCATCACCGCGCTGTAGAAGGCGAACGCCGGTTCGAAGTCGTTAATCCCCACATAAACATGCGATAGCATCTGTTTCCCCGAATGAGTGAGTATATCGTCAACATTTCAGGGTATAGTGTACGCGGAGATGAATTCAAATGGGGAACACCATGGAACTGACGTCCGTCGCGCCGCCCGAGCTGCGCAGCATCGCCGATTTGCCCGGCCCGAAAGGGCGGCCACTGATGGGGAATGTCCGCGACATCAATCGCCGGCCGCTGCATCAGGCGCTTGAGGACTGGAGCCGCCAGTTCGGCACCATGTACCGCTTCCGCGTCATGCGCAAGACCATCCTGGCGACGTCGGACCGCGACCTGATCGCCAGCCTGCTGCGCGACCGGCCCGACGCGGTGCGCCGCTCCAGCCGCACGGCCGACATGCTCAACGAGGTCGGCACGCGCGGCCTGTTCACGGCGGAGGGCGAGGACTGGCGGCGCCAGCGCAAGCTGGTGATGCGGGCGCTGACGCCGGAGGTGATCCATAATTTTTTCCCGACGCTGACCGCGCTGACCGAACGCCTGCACCAGCGCTGGGAAGCGGCCATCGCCGCCGGCAAGCCGGTCGACGTGCTGCGCGACCTGAAGGCCTACACGCTGGACGTGACCATCGGCCTGGCGATGGGCCAGGATATCAATACGCTGGAGCTGGAGGAGCATCCGCTGCAGCGCGATATCGAGTTCCTGTTCCATATAGTGGCCAAGCGCCTGACATCGCCGTTCGCCTACTGGCGCGTGTCGATGCTCAAGCGCGCCGACGACCATGAGGCCATCGCCGCCGCCGGGCGCATCCAGCGTGCCATCTTTGGCTTCATCGCGGAGGTGCGCAAGCGCATCGCGCTCAATCCGGCGTTGCGGCAGAAGCCCTCCAATATGCTGGAGGCGCTGATCGTGGCGC
This sequence comes from Duganella vulcania, assembly GCF_009857655.1. Lineage (NCBI taxonomy): Bacteria > Pseudomonadati > Pseudomonadota > Betaproteobacteria > Burkholderiales > Oxalobacteraceae > Duganella > Duganella vulcania. Next base: position 25,460 of record NZ_WWCX01000002.1, on the reverse strand, counting down.
GCGACGAGCCGGATTCCGGCCTGACCGACGAGGCGGTGGTCGGCAACGCCATCACCATGGTGTTCGCCGGCGAGGACACCACGTCGAACACCACGGCCTGGCTGATCGATTTCTTGTCCACCCATCCGCAGGCCGCGCAGCGCATGGCGGCGGAGACCGAACAGGTCCTGGGCGCGCAGGCCGTGCTGGACGACTACCATCTGCTGGACCGCCTGAAGTACATCGACGCCGCCACGCGCGAGGCGATGCGCCTGAAGCCGGTGGCGCCCATCATGGCGGCGCAGCCGACCGAGGATATGGTGGTCGGCGATCTGTGGGTGCCGGCCGGCACGGTGATTTTCCTGCTGCTGCGCCAGTCGTCGGAGCGCGATTGCGAGCTGGCGCAGCCGGAGAGCTTCCAGCCGGAGCGCTGGCTGGAGGGCGCCAACGGCAGCGGCGACGATCCCGCGCGCAAGCTGTTCCCCTTTGGCGGCGGGCCGCGTTTCTGTCCCGGCCGATATCTGGCGATGGCCGAGATCAAGATGGCGATGTCCATGCTGGTCAAGAATTTCGCCATCGAGCGCATGCCGGGCGCGGCGCCGGTCGAGGAGCGCTTCACCTTCACGATGACGCCAAGTTCGTTGCCGGTGCGACTGATCAAAAAAACATGATAGGCTAGTCGCGCAGCTTAAGTGTGCATCCCAAAACAAGGAGAAATCATGCTGAAGAAGATCGCCATCGGTGTCGTCGTTCTGGTATTGATTGTGCTGGGACTGGCGGCGATGCAGCCGGACAGCTACCGCGTGCAGCGTACCATCGCCATCAAGGCGCCGCCGGAAAAGATCCTGCCGCTGATCAGCGACTTCCACAACTGGACCGCGTGGTCGCCTTGGGAGAAGCTGGATCCTGCCATGAAGCGCACTTTCAGCGGTTCGCCGAAGGACCTGGGCGCGGTCTACGCGTGGGAGGGCGACGACAAGGTGGGCGCCGGGCGCATGGAGATCACCGGCCTGACGCCGGCCAAGGTGGACATCAAGCTTGATTTCCTGCGGCCGTTCGAGTCGCACTGCCTGACCGAGTTCGCACTGGAGAACAAGGGCGAGCTGACCACCGTGAGCTGGACCATGTCCGGCCCGAGCGCCTTCCTCACCAAGTTGATGGGACTGATGGTCAGCATGGACAAAATGATAGGCAAGGACTTCGAAGCCGGCCTGGCCAACATGAAGGCGGTGGCGGAAAAATAGCGTGAGCGGAGGTGGGCCATGAACAAGCGTCTGAGGCGGGTGGGGGCGGTGCTGGCGATGGTGTCGATGGCACAGGCAGGCGCCGTGGGAAAGGCGCCGCTGCGGCAAAGCCATCCTGTGATCGGCACGTGGCAGATCACCATACCCGATGGCTCATGCAGCGAGACCTACCGCATCCGCGCCGACGGCACCACGCTGGTGTTCAGCAATGAGGAGGTGGCGGAGTCCACCTTCGCCATCAGCGACCGGCCGGACAAGGAGGGCTTCTACAAGGAGGTCGATACCATCGTCAAGGACAACGGCAAGCGCGATTGCCTGGGCGATGTGACGAAGGTCGGGCGCTCCGTCACCAGCTATCTGCTGTTCCATCCCAGCGGCGACATGTTCCTGATGTGCGTGGAGCGGCGCACAGACAAGTGCATCGGCCCCTTCATCCGCATCAAGGGCGAGCCAATCTAGGCCCGGTAGGCGCCGGGATTGACGCCCGCCCATTCCTTGAACGCGTGATTGAACGCGCTCTGTTCCTGGTAGCCCAGCAGGAAGGCGATGTCCACCAGGCTCAGTTCCGGCTGGCGCAGGTAGTCCTTGGCCAGCGCGAAGCGGGCCTGGTCCAGTATCTGCTGGAAGGTCGCGCCGGCCTCGCTCAACTTGCGTTGCAGCGTGCGTGGCGACAGCTTCAATTCTTCGGCGATGGAGGCCAGCCGCACCTGCCCGTGCGCGAGGTTGCGGACGATGGCCGCGTGTACCTGCTGGGCGATCGAGTTGTCGGGCTGCGCGCGCTGGCGCAGCAGTTGTTCGGCGTGCTGCTGCAGCACCGGGTAGAGGCTGACGTCGGCGTTCGGCACCGGGTAGGCCAGCAGCGCGGCGTCGAAGCTGGCGACGTTGGCTGCCGCGCCGAAGATGGGCATGGCGCCCAGCACGCGCACATATTCGTCGCGGGCCTCGGGCGCGCCGCCGTCGTGCATGAGCGTCAGCCGCGCGGCCGGCAGCGTGGTCCCGGCCAGCCAGTTGCCGAACACGCGGATGCCGGCGAACACGCTGTCGGCCAGGTGGCGCTGGGCCGGGCCGTAGTTGCTGTGCCACGTGTAGTGCGCCACGCCGCCGGCCACCGTCAGCGTGGAGCGGCCAAGGTCGTGCGCCAGCTGCTCGTAGCGCATGGTCTGGTCGAAGGCCTGGCCGAAGTCGCGGCAGCTCAGGAGTATCAAGCCATACACGCTGTAGGTGCCCAGCTTGACCCGTTCTCCCACGTGCAGGCCGAAATGCGGATCGGCCGCCAGGCCGGCGCCAATGTCGAGCAGGCGCACGTAGTCGTCGGCGGGCAGCGATTCGGGCAGCGGCCGCAGGGCGCCGGGGGCCATGCCGGCGGCGCTTTCCAGCGCAGCGGCCGTGACGCCGCGTGCGGCCGCCGCTTCGAGCAGGGGCTGCAAATAGGAGCCGGCTACGCGGCGCGACAGGTCAGCGTGCGGGCTTGGCATGATCGAACAAGGCGTGTGTCATGAAAGCGCAATACCAGGTCGGTTCCTTATCTTATTCTGTTGTCATTCAAACTCGGTGCGCGCCAGTATAGCAAGCGCTCCGCTACGCAGACAGGAAAACAATGAGACGCTGGAACGGTTGGGGTGACGATACGATGGAGTTTGCGCTGAACGAGGATGCGCTGGGCTTTCTGGCGCAGCGCATCGGCGCCGGCTCGCCGGTGGCGGATGCGTCGTTCGAGCAGGCTTGCGCGCGGATCGCGCCATCGCGGCTGCCGCCGCATGCCTTGATCGATACGTCGGTCGAGGTCCGGTTGCGCAATGCGCTGGGCCAGAGCCTGCCGGACTGGCTGCGCCTGCGCTATGGCGTGATCGAGACGGCGCCGGATGGTGTGGCCTATCCGGAGAGCCCGGAGCAGGTGCGGGTGCTGATCGATTATGCGCAGCAGTTTGGCGTGGCCTTGATCCCGCAGGGCGGCGGCACCAGCGTGGCCGGGCATCTGACGGCGCCCGCTGGCGCGCAGCCGGTGCTGGCGGTGAACCTGACGCGCATGCGCCAGCTGTACTTCCTGGATACCGAGTCGCAGCTGGCGACCTTTGGCGCCGGCGTGTTCGGGCCGGACCTGGAGGCGCAACTGCGCGCGCGCGGCTACACGCTGGGCCATTTCCCGCAGTCGTTCGAGTATTCGACGCTGGGCGGCTGGGTGGTGACGCGGTCGTCCGGCCAGCAATCGCTGCGCTACGGCCGCATCGAGCAGCTGTTCAGGGGCGGCAAGGTGGAGACGCCGGCCGGCACGCTGGATATTCCCACCTTCCCGGCGTCGGCGGCGGGCACGGACCTGCGCGAGATGGTGCTGGGTTCGGAGGGCCGCCTGGGCATCCTGACCGAGGCCACCGTGCGCGTGACGCCGCTGCCGGAGTATGAGGCGTTTCATGCCGTATTCTTCCCGGGCTGGGAGGCGGCGGAAGCGGCGGTGCGGCAGGTGGTGCAGGGCGGCTTGTCGTTGTCGATGCTGCGCTTGTCCAATCCGCTGGAGACGACCACCATGCTGGCGCTGGCCGGCCACAAGAAGCTGATCTCCGCGCTGGAGCGTTATCTGTCCTGGCGCGGCTGCAAGGAAGGCAAATGCATGCTGATGATAGGCGTGAGCGGACGCAAGGCCGCAGCCAAGGCGGCGCTGCGCGATGCGCTGGCGCTGGCCGCGCCGCACGGCGGCGTGCATATCGGCCGCAAGATGGGCGACAAGTGGAAGCAGAACCGCTTCCGCAATGTCTACCTGCGCAACACGGCCTGGCAGCACGGCTACGCGATCGATACGGTGGAGACGGCGGTGGACTGGCCGCGCGTCGGCGCCATGATGGGCGCGGTGGAGGCGGCTGCGGCCGACGCGCTGGCGCAGCACGGCGAGCAGGTACACGCCTATACGCACCTGTCGCACCTGTACGCGCAGGGAGCCAGCGTTTATACGACGTTTGTGTACCGGCTGGCTGGCAATTATGAGCAAGACCTGGCGCGCTGGCGCACGCTCAAGCATGCGGTCAGCATGGCGATCGTCGAGAATGGCGGCACCATCAGCCATCAGCATGGAGTGGGCAGCGACCACGCGCCGTATCTGGTGGCGGAGAAGGGCGAACTGGGGCTGTCGGCGATGCAGGCGCTGTTTGCGCACTTCGACCCGAAGCAGATCATGAATCCCCGGAAGCTGCTGCCATGACGGCGCTGTGGCGCAGCGGCGGGCGTGCCGGCCTACGGGAGGTGTTGGCGCGCGAGTGGGATCTGATCGTGGTCGGTGGCGGCATTACCGGGGCGGGCATCCTGCTGGAGGCCTCGCGGCGCGGATTGAAGGCGCTGCTGGTGGAACAACGGGATTTTGCCTGGGGTACGTCGAGCCGGTCGTCAAAGCTGGTGCATGGCGGCTTGCGGTATCTGAAGGAAGGCCAGTTCGCGTTGACGCGCGAGTCGGTGCATGAGCGGCAGCACTTGCTGCAACAGGCGGAGGGGCTGGTGGAGCCGCAGAGTTTTGCGTTCGGCGAGTTTGAGGGACGCAAGCCGGGCAAGCGCATGTTCCTGCTTGGGCTGGCGATCTACGACCGGATGGCGGGGCAGAAGGCGCGCCATTACCACAGCCTGGACGAGTTCAAGGCGCTGGCGCCGAACGTGTCGACCGCTGGCCTGAAGGGCGGCATGGTCTATACCGACGCCAAGACGGACGATGCGCGACTGGTCATGCGCGTATTGCAGGAGGCGCAGCGGCATGGCGGCGTGGCGGTCAACTACATGGCGGTGGAGTCGCTGCTGCGAGCCGACGGCGGCGTGCGCGGTGTGCGGCTGCGCGATGGCCTGAGCGGCGCGCGGCACGAGGTGCGCGCGCGGCTGGTGATCAGCGCGACGGGCGCCTGGGCGGACGGCTTGCGCATGCAGGGCGATGCTGCGGCGGGCGGCGCCAAGCCCCGGCTGCGGCCTTTGCGCGGCAGTCATCTGGTGCTGCCGGCCTGGCGCTTGCCGTTGGCGCAGGCGATCAGCTTGATGCATCCACAGGATGGCCGTCCGGTGTTCGCCTTCCCATGGGAGGGCGTGACGCTGGTCGGCACGACGGACGTCGATCACAAGGGCGATTTGTCGAACGAGGCGGCCATCACGCGCGCTGAAGTCGATTACCTGATGGCGGCTTTGCACGACCAGTTCCCGCAGCTGGATTTGCAGGAGCGCGACGTGATCGCCAGCTATGCGGGCGTGCGTCCGGTGATCGACAGCGGCAAGGCCGATCCGTCGAAGGAAGGGCGCGACCATGCACTGTGGCTGGAGGACGGGCTGTTGACGGTCACCGGCGGCAAGCTGACCACCTTCCGCGTGATCGCGCTCGACGCACTGAAGTTGGCGGCCACGCTGCTGCCGGACTGGCGCGACAAGCTGGAACCGCAACCGGTGTTCGGCACGGCCGCGACGCCCGTCCTGCGCCATCAACGTCTGCTGCCGGCGGGCCAGGCACGGCGCCTGCAAGGGCGGTACGGCGCCATGGCGCAGCAGCTGGTGGCCGCCGCGCAGCCGGGCGAACTGGCGCTGATCGCGGGCACGGAAACGATCTGGGCGCAGCTGCGCTGGGCGGCGCGCTGCGAGTCGGTGCAGAAGCTGGAAGACCTGCTGCTGCGCCGCAGCCGCATCGGCATCCAGCTGCGCGGCGGCGGCGTGGAGATACTCGGCCGCGTGCGCGCGATCTGCCAGCCGGAGCTGGGCTGGAGCGACGAACGCTGGGATGCCGAGCAGGCCGCGTATCTGGCATTATGGAATACCCATTACAGTTTACCCGCATAAGTACGGGCAGACATCACGAGACTAGAGCGACATGGCCGATCAATACCTACTTTCCATCGACAACGGCACCCAGAGCGTGCGCGCACTGCTGTTCGATTTGAACGGCAACCTGGCCGCCAAGGCGCAGGTACATTTGCAGGCCTACTTCTCCGACCATCCCGGCTGGGCGGAGCATGACACGGACGGCTACTGGAAGGCGGTCGGCCAGGCGTGCCAGCAGCTGTGGGCCTCCACCGACATTCCCCGTTCATCCGTCAAGGGCGTGGCGGTGACGACGCAGCGCGGCACGGTGGTCAACCTTGACCGCGACGGCAAGGTGCTGCGGCCGGCGATCACCTGGCTGGACCAGCGCCGCGTGGGCAAGCAGAAGCCGCTGAGTTTTTTGTGGCGCACGGCGTTCAAGCTGGCGCGCGTGTCCGGCACCATCGAATACTTCCGGCGCGAGGCGGAGATCAACTGGATCGCCGAGTATCAGCCGGACATCTGGGCCAGGACGGACAAGTACGTGCTGCTGTCGGGGTTCCTGAATTTCCGCTTGTGCGGACGGCATGTCGATTCCATCGGTTCGCAGGTGGCTTACCTGCCGTTCGACTACAAGCGCCACAAGTGGGCCAGTGCGCGCGACTGGAAATGGGAGGCGCTGGCTGTGCGGCCGGAGATGCTGCCGGAGCTGGTTGCGCCGGGCACGGTGATCGGCGCGATCACCGCGGCCGCCGCCGAGGCGACCGGCATCCCGGAAGGCACGCCGCTGGTGGCCGCCGCCGCCGACAAGGCTTGCGAGGTGATCGGGGCGGGCGCGCTGGAACCGCATATCGCTTGCCTGAGCTACGGCACCACGGCGACCATCAACACCACCACCAAAAAATATGTCGAGGTCACGCCCTTGATACCGCCTTATCCGGCGGCCATTCCGGGCGCGTACAGCACGGAGGTGCAGATCTTCCGGGGCTACTGGATGGTGAACTGGTTCAAGGAGCAGTTCGGGCACTTCGAACGGATGGCCGGCGCGGAGCAGGGTACCTCGCCCGAGGCGATGTTCGATCTGTTGGTGAACGAGGTGCCGCCCGGTTCGATGGGGCTGATGCTGCAGCCTTACTGGAGCCCGGGCATCAAGACGCCGGGGCCGGAGGCCAAGGGGGCGATGATCGGCTTCGGCGACGTTCACACGCGCGCCCATATGTACCGGGCGATCCTCGAAGGCCTGGCCTATGCGCTGCGCGAGGGGCGGGAGCGCATCGAGAAGCGCGGTGGTGTGCCGGTGACGGAGCTGCGCGTGGCGGGCGGCGGTTCGCAGAGCGACGCGGCGATGCAGCTGACGGCCGATATCTTCGGCCTTCCCGCGGCGCGCGCGCATGTGTACGAGACGTCGGGACTGGGCGCGGCCATCGCGGTGGCGGCGGGGCTGGGGCTGCACAAGGATTTCGACACCGCGACGCGCGCGATGACGCGGCCCGGCCGGGTGTTCCATCCGATCGAGGCGAACCGGCAGATCTACGACAAGCTGTATCGGCGCGTGTACCTGAACATGTACAAGCAATTGCAGCCCATGTATCAGGAGATCGCCGACATCACCGGCTATCCGGAACAGCTGTGACGGCGCACTATGGCATTCGTATATGAGCAGCTCCAATCTCGCCTTGCAGATGTTTCCCCTGCATTTACTATACGGGCATTAGAAGCCTTGATGATTCAAGCGCTAATCCGTATTTCGGTAAGGTTCCAACCGAAGTAGAAAGGACCGTAAAGAGTACTATGAACTTGAATTTAGCCCTGATTGAACGTTGGCTCACGGGCCGCAGCCTGGCTCGGGGACTGTCGCTGCCATCCAGTCATTCCGGCGGATTGTGCGTGGAGGTTGGCAGTGCCGGGGAATTGCGCCGCCATGTGTTCGTTGACGCGGGACCCGCATTGAAAGCTTGTGCCGCGCAAATCCACGCACCACGTATTTTTTTGAAGGCGGCGGTTGCTCCTGATATTATGCGGGCCGCACTTCCGGAGCGCTGGATGATTGAAGGTCCAGGATATCTGATGTGCGGCCCCGCTGCCACACCAGGCAAGGCGTCTTTACCGCCGGGTTACGACGTATCGGTGGATGCCGAACACGGTGGATACATCGCGCGCGTTGTCCACGCCAGCGGCGCGTTGGCCGCGTCAGGCCGCATCGCGGTGCACGCGGGCAGCGCTGTGTTTGACCAGATCATCACCGAGGAAGGCTATCGCCGGCTTGGCCTTGGTAGCGTAGTGATGCAGCACCTGGATGCCGTCGCCGAGAAGGCCGGTGTCACGGAGCGGCTGCTTGTCGCAACAGAAGCCGGGCGCGCGCTTTACGAGCGCCTGGGCTGGACCGTGCTGGCGCCGTGGTCGACGGCGGTGCTGGTTGATTAGTAATCCCCTGAATAGAAAACTGAACTCCATATGATTTATGATCCCCTCGCCGAAGTTATTGATGCGCCTATCGAGATTGATGATACGACGGTGACGAAGCTGCGCATCCTCAGGGTAGTGGAGAAGTTTGATTCTCTTCCGGGAGAAAATACGGCCGAGGAGAAGGCGCGCCTGTCAGCTGTCCTCAATGACTTGCTGGTTCGCTTGATTGGGGGCGTTCAGGCCAATCCATCGAAGCTCTGGGTTCTCACCGAATTCCAGCGGTCGCTAAAATTGGTTGAAAACGAGGACACCGAAGGACGCGAACATTTCGGCGCCGAGCTGGAGACCATCATGGATGTCCTAGGTATCGAAAGTTCAGATGGCCTGCTTGCCGCCTACCTGGGCGGAATCTGACAATCGATATCGCCAGGGCCGGTACTGGAGATCTCCACTAGTGACGGGCGGCGGCCTGCTTGCCGCGCGCCCGCCGTCCTTTACAGGCTGCCCCTCAATTCCAATCCGATCGCGCGTGGCGCGGTGATGCTGGCGTACGGCATGCCGAGCGTCTTGGTCTGGCCATCGAGATTGTAGACGTAGCGCTTGTCGAACAGGTTGTTGACCAACAGCGCCACGCCGAATTTGCCGTTGGCGTGATCCCATGCCAGGCGCAGGTCGGCCTTGCTGCCGGCTTCTCCGGTGCGGAAGGCCGGTGCGTTCATGCATTGCAGCGCGCGCGTGTCGTCGTTGCAGCGCGTTTTGCTGCGGTAGCTGCCTTGCAGCGTCGCGCTGATCCTGCCGCCGGGCGCTTCCCAACTGCCGTTCATGCCGGCCATGCCGCTGAAGACGGGCGTGCCGACCGGCTGTCCGGAGAGGTTCAGCGGCGCGCCGCCGTCGCCGGTGGTCTGGTAGCGATGGTAGGTCTGGTCGATCAGTTCCAGGCCGGCGAACAGCGTGAGGCCGGGCGCGATGCGGATGCGGCCATCGAGGTCCAGACCCTTGGCCTGCTGGTCGCTGCTGACGATGTTGTAGGTCGAGATGGCGCCGCTGCCGCCTAGCTTGATGTCTTGCAGGTTCTTGAAGCGGTAGGCGAACAGGGAGCCGTTCAGCGTGGCCTTGATGCTCGGGACGTAGAGTTTGAAGCCCAGCTCCAGGTTGGTCATCTTCTCGGGCGCGAAGCTCGGGTCGCGCGCCTTGGCATCGGCCGACGAGGGATTCGGCGGGGTGAAGACATTGAAGCCGCCCGCCTGGTAGCCTTGCGACAGCGAGGCAAACAGCAGCAGGTCGCCGCTCACTTTATGATCGACCACTACGCGCGGACTCCAGTCGCTCCAGCTGTGCGAGGCGCTGACCGGCGCGGCGGCCAGCTGCCCGGCCGCGCTGAACACCACGTTGGCCGGCAGGGCCGAGGCATCCATTCCGGCGGCGGGGCCATAGGTGTTGAGCAGGCGGTCGAGCTCCGGCGACTGGCGTGCGGGCACGTACCACTGCATGGTCTTGCGGTCGCGGCTCCAGCGCACGCCGGCGGTCAGGTTGGTGGACGGCGAGGCGTGCCAGATGATGTCTTCGTAGATCGACACCGCGCGGCTATGCAGCTTGTTGTAGGTGTGTTCGCCCCACGTGAAATTCGACGAGCCGTCGACGCCCGGCACGCCGGCCTGCGCCAGGCCGCCGAACAGCGTGGCGAAATCGGCGGCGCCGCCCTGCATCTGGCTGATGGTGTCCAGCGTGGCGGTGTTGACGTTGGCGGACGCGGTCTGACGCTCGCGGTTGTCGTAGAAGCTCACGCCGGCGATCCAGTCCAGCTTATCGGTCTTCCCGGACAGTTTGAATTCCTGCTGCCAGTTGTAGGCGTTCTTGTGGTCGTCGGTGGCCAGGTGGAAGTCGGCGCGGCTGGTGCCGTCGTTGTCGGTCAGGTTGGACGAGGAGAAGGTGCGGAAGGCGGTGGTTGAACGCAGCGTCACGCCACCCAGCGGCAGCTCGGCGCGCAGCGTCACGCCGTCGAACACGCGCCGCTCGGCGCCGTCGGTGTCGTTCTCCAGCGGCGCCTTGCGCGGATCGACGAAGTTGGCGACGTACGCCGCGTCATAGACGCCGGTGTAGCCGCCCTGCGGCAGCGTGGGGTCCTTGACCACGCCGAATGCCGGCCAGCCGTGCTGGCGCAGCTGCTCGTGTTCCCAGGAGAGATTGAGCGTGGCGTTCTTGATCTTCTGCTTCAGCGACAGCCGCGTTGCCCACGAGTTGTCGCCGCCGGTGCGGGTGCCGGTGGCGCTGTTGCGCACCCACCCGTCGCTGGCGGCGCGTACCACCACCAGGCGCGCGGCCGTGTCCTGGCCGAGCGGCATGTTGATCATCGCATCCATGTTGGCGCGGCTGTAGTTGCCCACCTTGACGTGGCCGGCCATGTCAAAGCTGCTGTCCGGCTCATTGGTGACAACGGAGATCGCGCCGGCCGCGCTGTTGCGGCCAAACAGGGTGCCCTGCGGCCCTTTCAGCACTTCCACGCGCTGGATGTCGATGAAGTTCATCAGCGCGCCGCCGGTCTTGCCTGTGTAGACGCCATCCACGTAAATGCCGACCGGCGTATCGGTGCCGATGCCGAAGTCGCCCGGCTGCACGCCGCGTATGCCGAACACCGGTTGCGTGGCCTGGGTGGAGTCCACCTGCAGGCCGGGCAGGTAGCCGTTCAGATCACCGAGGTTCTTGGCGCCCAGGTTCTGGATGTCCTTGGCCGATATGACCTCCATCGAGATCGGCACTTCCTGCGCCGACTGCGAGCGAGATTGCGCGGTGACGACCACTTTCTGTATGTCGTCGTTGGCTGCATTGGCGGTGAGCGCCGCGCCGCCGGCGAAGGCGATGGCGATGCTGTGCGCGAGGGTGCGCATGCGCTTGGAGGGGGGCTTTGCTGCTGGTGTCTTCACGATATCTCCCGGTTCGATGGTTATGTTTTTTTTGCTGCCTTGCGAATGGACTGTAGACGCGCGAACAACGGCGAAGGGGGCTGGATCGGACAGCCGGGGATGCCGGCATGGCCAAGGCGGCCCCACCGTTGTAAGTGCGCCCAAGCGGCCGCCTTGGCCGGAATTGCTCCCTGTCTGTCCTTTTGGCCCCCGTGCGGCGGCGGCTTTGTTTGCACAATGAATCCTGGCTTTTCATAAAACGGGAGATAGAAATGGCTGACCAACAGACGGATAAAATTATCGAGTGCGGCGACGCGGTGTGCGTGGTGGGAGCGGGGCCGGGCGGCCTGTCGGCGGCGCGGGCGTTGAAGGGCATGAAGCTGGCGTACGAGCAGTTCGAGCGTCATTCGGACGTGGGGGGTATCTGGGACATGAGCAATCCCGGTAGTCCGATCTACGAATCGGCGCACTTCATCTCGTCGCGCGACCTGTCGGGCTTTATCGGGTTTCCGATGCCGAAGTCTTTTCCGGACTATCCCACCAACCAGCAGATACTGAGCTATGTGCGCAGCTATGCCGACGCCTTCGACCTGCGCGGCGCGATCCGCTTCAACACGGCGGTGCAGAACGTGAAGAAGGAGGATGGCGGCAAGTGGCTGGTGACGCTGGGCGACGGCAGCTGCCGGCGTTATCGCGCGGTGATCTGCGCCACCGGCTGCAACTGGGATCCCAATATGCCGGACGTGAAGGGCCACTTCAACGGCGAGATCCGCCACTCCGTCACCTACAAAAGCAGCGACGAATTCGCCGGCAAGCGGGTGATGATCGTCGGCGCGGGCAACTCGGGTGCGGACATCGCCTGCGACGCGGCGGCGCGCGCCGACAAGGCTTTTATCAGCATGCGGCGTGGTTACCACTTCATTCCCAAGCATTTGTTTGGCCTGCCGGCGGACCAGGTGGGCGAGAGTGGCCCACAGCTGCCGATGTGGATTGCGCGCCCGATCATGAGCCTTTTGTTGAAGATGTTCACCGGCGACCTGACCCGCTTCGGCCTGCCCAAGCCGGACCACCGCCTGTTCGAGAGCCATCCTTTGCTCAACTCCCAGCTGCTGCACAATCTCCAGCACGGCAATATCGCCGTCAAGCCGGACGTGGCCAGCTACGACGGCGACGAGGTGGTCTTCAAGGACGGCAGCCGCGAGAAGCTGGACCTGGTGATCTACGCCACCGGCTACAAGTGGAGCTGCAAATACGCGGCCGAATACTTCGAATGGCGCGGCGGCAGGCCCCAGCTTTACCTGTCGATGTTCAGCCGCGACCACCGCAACCTGTTCGGCATCGGCTATGTCGAGACCAATTCCAGCGCCTACAAGCTGTTCGACACGGAGGCCTTCATGATCGCGGCCTACCTGCGCGACCAGCTGGACAACCCGGGTGGCGCCAGCCGGTTCGATGCGCTGATCGCCAAGGATGACCCGGACCTGTCGGGTGGCCTGAAATTCGTCAAGTCGCAGCGGCACGAGGTGTACCTGGAGGCGCATGCGCTCAAGTCCTACCTGAAGCGCTTGCGCCGGAAGATGGGTTGGCCGGAGCTGAGCGAAACCTATTACGACCATCTGCGCACCGGCGCCACCGCGCAAGCGTCGCCGGCGCTGCGCGTGGCCGCGTGAGGAACCCACACATGGACAAGACTTTGCAGTACTACCAGCAGCAAGCCGCGCAGCTGGACTTTGAAACCCGCGCGCTGATCGGCGGCCGCTTCGTCAATGCCGTCTCGGCCGAGGAGTTCGACTCCGTCAATCCCGCCAACGGGCGGCGGCTGGCCGGCATCGCCCGCTGTGGCGCGGTGGAAGTGGACGATGCGGTCAGCGCGGCGCGACAGGCCTTCGAGCGCGGACACTGGTCGGGCGCTTCTCCCAAGCACCGCAAGAAGGTGCTGCTGCGATTGGCCGACCTGGTGGAGGCCAACCTGGAGACGCTGGCGGTGATGGAGAGCCTGGACTCGGGCAAGCCGATACGCGATGCGCTGGCGGCCGACCTGCCGGACATGATCGAGAGCCTGCGCTGGCACGCCGAGGCGGCCGACAAGCTGTACGACCAGATGGCGCCGACCGCGCCCGATGTGGTGGCGATGATCGTGCGCGAGCCAATCGGCGTGGTGGGCGCGGTCCTGCCGTGGAATTTTCCGCTGTACCTGGCCGGCTGGAAGATCGGCCCGGCGCTTGCCAGCGGCAATTCGATGGTGATCAAGCCCGCCGAGCAGACGTCGCTGACGGCGCTGATGCTGGGCCGCCTGGCGCTGGAGGCCGGCGTGCCGGAGGGCGTGCTCAATATCGTGCCGGGCTACGGCGAGACGGTGGGGCAGGCGATGGGCCGGCACCGCGATATCGACTGCATCAGCTTCACCGGCTCGGGCGAGGTGGGGCGGCTGTTCCTGAAGTATTCGGCGGAGTCGAACCTGAAACGGGTGGTGCTGGAATGCGGAGGCAAGAGCCCTGCGCTGGTGCTGGCCGATGCCGCCGATTTGCCACGCGTGGCCCAGCAGGTGGCTACCGGGGCGCTGTTCTGCCAGGGCGAGAACTGCAGCGCGGGTTCGCGGCTGATCGTGCACCGTTCGCGCAAGGAGGAGCTGCTGGAGCTGGTCAAGGGGGCGTTCGACGAGTGGCGGGTCGGCGATCCGCTCGATCCGGCCACGCGGGTGGGCGCGCTGATCGAGCCTGGCCACATGCAGCGCGTGCTGGCCTACATCGACGGCGGCAAGGCGCAGGGTGCGGCGCTGGTGCACGGCGGCGCGCAGGTGCGGCGCGATTCCGGAGGCAGCTTCGTGGAGCCGACGATTTTCGATCATGTGCAGCCGTCGATGAACATCGCCCGCGAGGAGATCTTCGGGCCGGTGCTGTCGGTGCTGGACTTCGACACGCTGGCCGAGGGCGTGGCGATGGCCAACGACACCAACTACGGCCTGGCTTCGTCGGTCTACACCAGCAACCTGGATGCGGCGCATGGCGTGGCGCGGGCGATACGGGCCGGCACCGTGTCGGTCAACTGCTTCTCCGAGGGCGATACCGGCGTGCCGTTCGGCGGCTACAAGGAATCCGGTTTCGGCGGGCGCGAAAAATCGCTGATGGCGCACGACCAGTACACCGAGACCAAGACCATCTGGATGCAGCTCGGCGCGGCCGGCGGCACCGGCACCGGTACCATCTGAGAGGAACACACATGGCTAATACATCGAAGAGCGGCCGGATCGCTCTCATCACCGGCGGCGCCGGCGGCATCGGCCGCGAGATCTGCCGCGGCTTCATCGAGCGTGGCATCATCTGCGTGCTGGCCGACTACAACCAGGAAGCGCTGGACCGCGCCACCGCCGAGCTGGGACCGGCGGCGGTCGGCGTGGCGGTCGACCTGTCCGATTTCAGCAAGCTGCCCGCGTTGCTGGACTTCGTGCAGGCGCGCTACGGGCGGCTGGACATCCTGGTCAACAACGCCGCCATCACCGGCACCGGCCATTTCGAGGAGCGTTCGGTCGAGCATATCCTGGGGGAGTTGAACATCAACCTGCTGTCGCCCATCGTGCTGACGCGGCTGGCCTTTGCGGCCCTGCAGCGCAGCGGCGATGGCCGCGTGATCAACACCGTGTCGCTGGGCGGGATATTCCCGCTGCCGGAGACGGGCGTCTATTCGGCCACCAAGTTCGGGCTGCGCGGGGCCATGCTGTGCCTGGGCATGGACCGCGAGCGGCACGGCGTGCATGTCGGCAGCGTGCTGCCTTCAGCCACGGAGACGCCGATGCTGATGCGCGAGGCGGTCGAAGGCGGCAACACGCTGCAGTTCATGGACCCGCCGCAGCAGCCGGCGGACGTGGCGCGCCAGGTGATGCGCATGCTGGACAACCCTTGCCTGGAGCGTTATCCGCGCTTGAGCGAGTCATGGTCGGTGCGGCTGGCGATGCTGGCGCCGAACTTCCTGCCTCGCCTGATACCGCTGTTCCGCAAGAAGGGCGTGCGCGGCCACGCGCGCTACATGGAATCGCTGCGCAAGCGCGGGCTGGTGGTTTCCAACGAAGGGAAGTGGGAATTGTCCTGAAGGCCTAAGCCCAGGCGTTGGGGCGCGGTGCCGCCGCGCCCTGGCGCACCTGGTTCGGCAGCATGCCGGACCAGCGCTTGAAGGCGCGGCGGAAGTTGCGCGCGTCGGTGAAGCCGGTCGCCATGGCGACATCCACCAGCGGCATGTCGCTGCGCTTGAGCAGGTCGAGGGCGCATTCGTAGCGCACCTGGTCCACCAGGCGCTGGTAGCTCGTGTTCAGGTCCGACAGGCGACGCCGCAGCGTGCGTTCGCTGAGGTTGAGCGCCGCGCCGATGGCGGCCAGGCCGGGCACTTCGTCGATCGAGACCCGCAGCAGGTTCATGATCGATTCCACCAGGTCGTTGCGCGGCTGGTCCACGTCCAGCAGCTTGTCGATCTGCGCTTGCAGCGTGGCCTGCATGTAGCGGTCGTGGGTGGGCAGCGGGCAGTGGAACCAGGCCATGTCGCAGATCAGCCGGTTCATCGGCGCGTTGAACGTGACCGGACAGCGGAAGTATTCGTTGTAGGCGCTGGCGTAGGCCGGGCGCGGATAGCGCAGCTCCAGCCGCGCCGGGCGGAAGTGCGAGCCGACCAGCGCGCGCGACACCTCCACGCTGCTGACGAAAATCTCCTCGATGAAGAAGGGCTCCATTTCAGGATCGTGGAAGCGGGTGGTGACTTCGGCGACGAAGTGATGTTCGTCGAGGATGCCGAGTTCATTGACGGTGAGGGCGCCGGCGGCGCGCTGGTGGCGGACCAGGTAGTGAAAGGCCTCGCCCAGCGTGGCGCAGGTCAGCATGCCCAGGCCGGGCAGGCCGAAACAGACCACGGTCTGGCGGGCGCCGGTGGCGATGCCGAGGGCCGGGTCGCCCCAGCGCTGCATGGCGCGCTTCACCAGCAGGCTGGTTTGGCGGTAGGAGACGCGGAAACTGGCGTCGCACAGGTTCTCGGGCGTGAAGCCCAGGCCTTTGCACAGGCGTTCGGGCGAGTGGCCGCGGCTGGCCAGCAGTTGCAGGACCTGGCGGATCACATGGGGCGGCACGTCGGCGTCGGAATCGGGATGGTGGGATTTCGCCGTCACGGCAGCTCCTTTTATAGATGGAGCCAGCATAGTATGGATTCGGGCGCGCGGGGCATCCGGCGTGGAAATGGCCGGATCGGTGTCGCTTTTTGGCCGCTTCGGACCCTGTGCCGCGCGGCGCCGCCGTATGCTTGACTCCAGCGTGCAATCCCGCCGCTCACTTCGGAGGAAAGATGATCATCGCCCCAGCGCGGCCCGCGCGCCAAGTCCGTCCCACCTTCGTGCTGGCCTGCTGCTGGGCGCTGGGCATTGGCGGCACCACCATGATGCCGCTGCTGGTGACGAACGCGATGGCGCGACTGCGGCTGGACGAGGGCGCGGCCACCATGCTGGCCGGGGCGGAGGTGGTGGGCATGCTGGCCGGCTGCATCGCGCTGCCGGCGCTGGCCAGGCGCTGGCCGTCGCAGCTCACCGCCGGCGCGCTTGTACTGCTGGTGTGGAGCCAGGTGCTGTCGGCGTTGACGGTGTCGGCGCCGGCGTTCGCGACGGCGCGCTTCGCTGCCGGCTTCTGCGAGGCGCAGATGATCGTCATGGTCGGCATCTGCCTGGCATGCCATCGCGATGCGGAGCGCCTGTGGGGCGTGGTGCTGCTGCTTTCCGGGCTGGCGGTGGCGGGGGTGTTCACTTTACTGACGCTGCTGCCGGGCGTGGCGGCGGGCAGCGGCATCTGGTACGGCCTGGCGCTGCTGGCCGCGGTGCTGGGACTGGCGGCGGTGCGGGTGCCGGTGCTGATGCCGGCGCCGCAGCCGGTGGTCCATGCCGGCCATCGGCGTGGACGGGGCGAGGTGTGGCTGGCATGGGGTGTGTTCGTCGGCGTCTACAGCGTGCAGGCCGGCGTGTGGGCGGTGTCGGCGCTGCAGGGGGAGCGCATCGGACTGTCGCTGCCGGCCATTGGCATGCTGCTGTCGCTGTCGTCGCTGCTGGGGTTCTTCGGCGCGGTGGTGCCGGCCATCCCGGCGCTGGCGGCGCGGCGCGGCCTGACGGTGATGGCGGCGCTGGCGGTGATGTCGGCGTCGGTGGCCGGCTTCTTCATGGCGCGCGGCGTGGCGGCCTTCTTCGTCGCGCAGCTGGTGTTGAACGCGGCCTTCTATACCATCATGGCGATACTGAACAGCTTTATCTCGGCGCGCGACCGCGATGGCTCGCTGCTGTCGCAATCGGTGGTGGTGACGTTTGCCGCCGTGGCGCTGGGGACGGTCGGCGCCGGGGCGCTGTTCCAGGACCTGGGCGGCTGGGGCGTGATCCTGTTTTCGCTGCTGGCGCTGGCGGCCAGCGTGCCGCCCGGGCTCAAGGCCCTGCGCGGACATGGCCGGATCGGCGCATCGTCGCGCCCGAGAAAAAGCCTTAGCCCGCAAACAGGTAGGGGAAGCCCTGGCCGATGATCGGCAGCAGCGCCGCCTGATTCTCGGCGCTCTCGCTGAAGCCGTTCAGCACGACTGCCCGGTCAGTGCCATGGTGCAGGGCGTCTATCCAGTATGCGAAGCCGCCCGGGTCCGGCGCGCGGTGCAGGACGTTGTTGTACAGGCTGGTGACGAAGTCGTGATCGCTCGGGCCGGCGCCATACAGGTGCTCGAACTCTTTGCTGAAGAGGAAGCTACGCGCGACCTGCTCCAGCGAGATGCCGTCGTCCATCGCCTTGATCCAGTAACCGAGGCCCCCGAGATCCGGCGCGCGGTTGAACGCGGCCTGGTACATCCGGTAGGCTTGGCCGCCATGGCCATCGATATCGAGCGCCAGCGCATGATCGGGAAACAGCAGGCGCTCGATGCCGGCGAGGGTGTCGCCGGTGTCGGCGCCATGCAGCGACACGGCGGCCTGGCCTTGCTGCAGCGAGATGTCCAGCGGGCCCTGGCTGTCGTCGTAGAACACCGTATCGATGCCGGCGCCGCCATCGATGTGATTGCCGGTGGCGCTGCCGACGAACAGGTCGTTGCCGCTGCTGCCGGTCTGTGCGGGCTTCACCGTGGTGAAGCTGGTGTGGTAGCTGGCCGGGCCGGCATACCGGTTGCCTGCGAGGTCCAGCACGCTGCCCTGCGGTAGCGCCAGCGTGTAGGTCGTGCCCGGATGCAGGAGGACGTGTGGGTTGAGCTGTAGCGTGTTGCCGCTGACGCTGAACAATGCCTCGTCGCCGGGCGCGGTTACGGTGACGCCGTGGTCGTCGGTCAGCGTCGGGCCGGTGCCGGCCGCGATCGTTTCGTTGAACGTCAGCGTGAGTTTGGGACGGAGCGCAACGCCGGTGGCGCCGTTGGCGATGGACGTGGTGCGCAGCAGCGGCGCGGTGACGTCGTCCCAGGCGAACGTGGCCAGGAGCCAGTAGTCGACAGGCACCGCATGGCCCAGCGGGGACGTCAGCGTCAGGTAATAGTCGCCGGCGGCGCGCGCGGCGTAGGTGGCCGTCGTGTGGCCGGTGTCATCGCCGCCCTGGCCGGGCGCCGGTGCTGCAGGCGCCAGCAAGCTGCCGTCGCTGTCGATCACTTCCAGCTTCACCGCGCCGGCGGCCGCGCCCAGGGCGACAGTGAAGGCGCCGCTGCCGCCGACGTGGATCTTGTACGTATCCGCGTCGAACGCGTTGTCGACCGCGCTCGTGAGCAGTTGGCCGAGGGCCAGTGCACTGGAATGCGCCGGGCCGCTGCCGATGTCGTCGCCGGCATGCAGCAGCGTCGGGACCAGCGTGTAGCTCGCTGGCGCGGGCGCGTCGCCGGTGTTGAGGACCTTGACGTAGTACTCGCCGTAGGTCGTGGACATATATGTCGGGTGGGGGGCTTGCTGGCCCTCGACGCTGTTGAAGGGCAGTAGCGCCTTGCCCGCGCTGTCGACAATTTGCAGCGTGGGGCCATTGCCGTTGGCGCGCTGCCCGGGACTGCCGCCCGGTTGTTGCGAGCTGAAGTCAATTGAAAAAAATTCGTCCGCGTGCAGCGTGATGTGGAACACGTCCACATCGCTGGCGAGCTCCAACGCGCCCGCGACGGTGCTGCCGAAGGCGAGTTCGCCGGCATGGGCCGTATCGTTGCCATAGTCGTCGACGAAGCTGGTCATGTTCAGCCGGTAGGCCGTCCCCGCTTCGCGGTCGCCCGCCGCCACTTCGATGTAGTAGCGGCCGCTGTCGGCGGCGGTGTAGTACAGCATCTTGGAGGGCAGTCCATGGGTCTGTGGCGTCGGCAGGGCCAACTGGTTTCCCGCGGCATCCTTGAGGCTCAACTGGGTGGCGTACTGGCCATCGAGCGTGACCACGTAGGTGGTGCCGGCCGCCATGTCCAGTGCCACCCAGTCGCGGTCGCCGCCGCTCTGGTTCAGCTTTCCCTGGTAGCTGCCGTCCGCGGCCAGCCTGGCCGTGGTGTCCGTATTCGCGCTGACGTCGTTGTCGATGCGGGCGGTCGCGATGCTGTAGCGGATGTCGGTTGCCGTATTCGCCCCGCGGTTATACCAGTCGCTCATCGCCAGATAGTAGGTGCCGCTGCTGTCCGGCGTGTAGCCGAACGATGCGGAGCCTGGGCTGTTGCTGCTGCCATGGACCACGCTGCCATCGGCCCCATATAGCTGGACGCGCACGTCGGACGAGGGGTTCGGCGGCATCGTGAACGCATAGGAGACGCCAGCCGTCAGCGCCAACTTCACCACGTCGACGTCGGTCCCGGTCTGCAGCGTGCCGCTCATGACGGCGCCCACCGGCAGCGCGGCGGCGCTGTCCCGGTCGTCGGCGTAGTCGTCCGGGGCGGCGCTGGCCGTCAGCGTGTAGGGGACGGGGCCGGGCCTGTTTTCGGCGCGGCCGGCGACATCAACCCAGTAGCTATGTGTGCCCGTGGCCTTGACCGTCAGCGAGAGGGGCGTGCCGCTGCCGTCGATATGGGCGAATTTCGCGCTGCCGCCGGCCGGGCCCGGGGCCAGCAATTCCAGGCTCATGAAGCGTTCCGATCCCTGCTCAGTGGATGGCTTGAGCGTGATGGTGTAGAACCGTCCCTCGACCATGTCCAGTTTAAAACGGTCGACGTCCTCGTCGTACTGCAGCGCACCGGTGGCCGTGCCGCCCGCCGCGAGCTGTCCGGGCACACTGTCGTTGGCGCTGTAGTCGTCGGTCAGCACGCGCACCGTGGCGGTATAGGCGCCGACGGAGCTGGCGCTCAGCGCAACGTAGTAGTCGCCGGTGCTGGCGGGTTCAAACGGCTTGTAAGTGAAATCCTTGGCAATCATGTCGCCGTTGCCGTCATAGACCGTCGCCGAGCCTTCCTGTCTGTTGCCGTCCCTGATGACATCAACCCGGTAGTGCTGGCCCGCTTCGGCGTGGAACCGGAACCAGTCGACGTCCTTGGCCCGTTCGAACGTACCACGGGCAGGGGCGTCGACGTCGATGACGCCGGGCGTGGCGGCGCTGGCCGGATAATCGTCGGCCGACGGCGAGGTGGCCGACAAGGTGTAGCTGCCGGTGTACAGCCAGGAGCTGGCCAGCAGATAGTAGGTGCCGCTGGCAGCGGGGGTGTACTGCTTGAGCGTCGCCCCCTTGAACAGGCCGACGTCCAGCAGGCTCTGCGTGCTTCCCGCCTGGTTCAGCAGCTCCAGCGACGAGCGGTCATAACTGGACAAGGTGCCGCCGCCATCGGGCGCGCCGCTCATCTTGAAGAGATAGGTGGTGCCGGCCCGCAGCGTGATCTTGAAACTGTCCTGATCGAAGATCGTTTCGAAGTTCCCGGTGGTGGAGCCGCCTGCGGTCAGCAGGCCGGTGGTGTGGGTGTCGGAACTGTAGTCGTCGGTCATGCGCTATCGGTGGAGTGGGTGAGCGGTACGCCATGATAGCAATATTTCCAATTGGAAACACTATTCAATTGTCACGCACTGCCGCCGCTAGCGCATCACCAGCGCCTTGACGGCCTCCATCGCGGCGCTGCCGGTGGTGGTGGCCTGCACCTGATTGCGGCCGCCTTCCTTGGCCACGTACATGGCGCGGTCGGCGGCGACGAACAGCGATTCGATGTTGTCCAGCTGGTGCGGCCGGATGGTGGCCACGCCGATGCTCACCGTCAGCCATGGGGAGGTGGTCGAGCGCGGGTGCGGGATCTGCAGCGATTCGACGTGGGTGCGGATCGATTCGGTCAGCAGGTGGGCCGAATCGCTGTCGGTTTCGGCGAACAGCAGCACGAATTCCTCGCCACCGTAGCGCGCCGCCAGGTCGGTCGGGCGCAGCGCGTGCGAGGCGATGGCCTGCGCCACCTGCTGCAGGCAGGCGTCGCCGGCCGGGTGGCCCAGGGTGTCGTTGTACAGCTTGAAGTGGTCGACATCGAGCACCACCAGCGACAAGGGCAGGCCGCTGCGCATGGCGCGCTGCCATTCCTTTTCCAGGAAGGTGTCGAAGTGGCGGCGGTTGGCGATCTTGGTCAGCGGGTCGACCATGGCGGCGCGCTGCAGCGCGTCCTCCGACTGCTTGTGGTGGGTGATGTCGTGCAGCAGGCCGATGAACAGCGGCTGGCGCAGGTACATCGGGGTCAGGGTCAGGTCCATGCACACCGAGCTGCCGTTGCGGTGGCGGATGATCACCTCGCGCGTGCCGTGGCTGTGCGCCGTCTCCGGCGCGGCGGCGTAGCGGTCGAAGTAGTCCAGGTATTCCTGCGCCACCAGGGGGTTGAGCAGGTCGGCGATGGAGCTGCCGGCCAGTTCGTTTTCCTGGTAGCCCAGGTATTTGTCGCAGGCCGGGTTGGTGAACTGGATGCGGCCGTCCGCCTCGATGATCAGCAGGCCCTCGGCCATGTTGTTGACGATGGTGCGCAGGCGCTCGGCCTGCTCTTCCTGGGTCTCGCTGCGGCTGCGGATGTTGAGCTGCGTGCGCACGCGGGCGTTCACCTCGGCCATGCGCAGCGGCTTGCTGATGTAGTCCACCGCGCCGATGTCGAAGCCGGCCACCACGTCCTCGGTCTCGGTGCGCGCGCTCATGAAGATGACCGGGATGCGCTGGGTGGCGGCGTGGCTCTTGAGCTGGCGGCAGGTCTCGAAACCGTCCATGCCGGGCATGACCACGTCGAGCAGGATCAGGTCGGGATGGACCCGGCGGGCGATCTTCAGCGCCCGTTCGCCCGAGGTGGCGACAAAGGTCTGGTAGCCTTGCTGGACCATCAGCTTGCGCAGCGCGCTCAGGTTCTCCGGCGCGTCGTCCACTATGAGTATCGCGGCGTCGCGCCGCGTGGCGAGAAGAGGATAGTTGACTGGGTTGAACAAGGGGTGGCCTGACAGGAAAGTGACTATTCGTTCAAATCATAACGCGTCGGCCCGCCGCCATGTGAAAAATCATGGGCAGTTTTTTGAGGAAGTCTTCGGAATTGGCGGCGATGCCACGCCAGCATGCTGGTGGCTTACTTAATGTTGATGGGATGTTATGGCTTTGGCCGGCGGGCGTGACTTTTGGTGATAAAGTCGCGGCGGCTTTGTTGTATTTGTGGGCGGCGCGCGGCCGCCCACACATGGCGGGACGGATCAGATCTTGGCGGCGATCAGCTTGCCGAGGATCTCGATACCGGTGCGGATGCGGTCCGGCGCCACAGTGACGAAGGACAGGCGCAGCGTGTTGGTTTCAGGCTCGTTGGCGTAGAACGGCGAACCTGGCACGAAGGCGACCTTCTGGGCGATGGCTTCGTCCAGCAGCTTCATGGCGTCGATGTGCTTGGGCAGCGTGACCCAGATGAACATGCCGCCTTCCGGCTTGGTCCACTCGACGCCGGCCGGGAAGTGCTGGGCCATCGCGTCCAGCATGACCTGGCACTGGTCGCCGTACAGGGCGCGGATTTTCGGGATGTGGCGGCCCAGGAAGCCGTCCTTGATCACTTCGTGCACGACCATCTGGGTCAGCTGCGAGGTGTGCAGGTCGGCGGCCTGCTTGGCCAGCTCCAGGCGGCGCACCAGCGGCAGCGGGGCGACCACGTAGCCCAGGCGGATGCCGGGGGTCAGCACCTTGGAGAAGGAGCCCATGTAGATCACGCCTTCCGGGTTCATCGCCACCATCTTCGGCAGCGGGTCGCCCTTGTAGCTCAAGGCGCCGTACGGATCGTCCTCGATCAGCGGCAGGCCGAGGCGGGCGCAGGTTTCCACCAGCTCCAGGCGGCGCTCGACGGACAGCGTGCGGCCGGTCGGGTTCTGGAAGTTCGGCAGCGCGTACAGCAGGCGCGCGCCCTGGGCGACGGCGTCCAGCGACGACGGCACCAGGCCATGTTCGTCGGTGGCGACGGATTTGAATTCAGGACGGTAGACCGAGAACGCCTGCAGCGCGCCCAGGTAGGACGGGGTCTCGACCAGCACGCGGCTGCCTTCGTCGATCAGCACCTTGCCCAGCAGGTCCAGCGCTTGCTGGGAGCCGGAGGTCATCAGCACCTGTTCCGGCACGATTTTCGCGCCGTTGGTGGAGAGCGAATCGGCGATCCACTGGCGCAGCGGCAGGTAGCCGTCGGTCGGGCCGTATTGCAGGGCGACCTTGCCGTTCTCGCTCAGCACCTTGTCGAAGGCGGCTTTCATCTCGTCGACCGGGAAGGTCAGCGGCGACGGCAGGCCGCCGGCGAAGGAGATGATCTCCGGCTGCTGGGTGATCTTGAGGATCTCGCGGATGAAGGACGATTGCAGCTGGTCGGCGCGTTCGGAGAAGCGCCACTGGATCGGATTGGGGTTTTCGATTTTCATACATGTCTCACTAAAGGTAACCGGCGCTGCCGGTTGTTCATCAAGCTCGCTTGTGGCGTGCTCTTATAAAAGGAACGGCTTCGGGTAAGAAGCCGCCCGCTTACGCGACTTCCGCGATCAGTTCGATTTCGACGCAGGCGCCAAGCGGGATTTGTGCGACACCAAAGGCCGAGCGGGCGTGCTTGCCGGCTTCGCCGAAGACTTCGCCCAGCAGCTCGGAGGCGCCGTTGGTGACCAGGTGCTGTTCGGTAAATTCAGGGGTGGAGTTCACCAGGCTCATGACCTTGACGATGCGCTTGACGCGGGTCAGGTCGCCGCCGACGGCCGCTTGCAGGGTGCCCATCAGGTCGACCGCGATGGCGCGCGCGGCGGCCTTGCCCTCGGCGGTGTCGATGTTCTTGCCCAGCTGGCCGACCCACACGCTGCCGTCGGCGCGCTTGGCGATATGACCCGACAGGAACACCAGGTTGCCGGTTTGGGCGTACATGACGTAGGCCGCCGCCGGGGTGGCGGGTGCGGCGAGGGTGATATCGAGCGCTTTGAGTTTTTCGTAGACAGACATGTGGTTATCCAAAGAGTAAGTGGGAAAAGCAGGTTCAAGACCGATATTGTACGTCAGCGGCAGGGGCTGCCCGCAAACGCGGCGAAATCAAGATAGTCTACGGTTTTCGCCCCGTTTTACCTGCATTTTGCGGCCGGCACCCACCACGGCGATGACGGCGATTGCAAAAACGACAGTGGGCCAGGCCAGCGTTTCGCCCAGGACCAGGGCCGCGCCGAGCAGCGACAGGAAGGGCTGGACCAGCTGCACCTGGCCGACCCGCGCCACGCCGCCCAGCGCCATGCCGCGGTACCAGAAGAAGAATCCGATGAACATCGAGAACACGCAGACGTAGGCGAAGCCGGTCCAGGCGGCGGGGCTGGCGGCGGCCAGCCGCGGGGCGTCCTGCCAGCACAGCCAGCCCACCAGCGGCAGCAGCACCGGCGCCGAGAGCAGCAGCGCCCAGCAGATGGTCTGTTGCCCGCCCAGCGTCTGCGACAGGCGGCCGCCGGCGGCGTAGCCCATGGCGGCCAGCAGCACGGCCAGGAAGATGGCCAGGTCGGCCGGCTGCAGGCTGCCGCCGCTCTGGCCCAGCGCAAAGCCGATCACCAGCGCCGAGCCCACACTGGCCATGATCCAGAAGCCGGCCGACGGTTTTTCGCCGGCCAGCAGGGCGCCGAAGACGGCGGTGGCCAGCGGCAGGATGCCGACCAGCACGGCGCCGTGGGCGGCCGGCAGGCTGCGCATGGCGATGGAGGTCAGCCAGGGGAAGCCGATGATGCAGCCTGCGGCCACCATGGCCAGCGGCGCCAGGGCGGAGCGCGGCGGCAGCGGGGCGCGCTTCC